>JAWCPB010000006.1:0-40287 GCA_038870455.1 Candidatus Micrarchaeia archaeon | reverse complement strand
GGTGATAAGCTCGAACGACTCGCTCCTCTCCGGCAATACCCTCGAATACAACAGGTTCGGCGCAGGCGCGTACAACTCCACCAACGCCACGCTGGCCAACAACACAATTCGCTTCAACAGCAGGGCGGGCGTGGCCGCCTTTCTCTCGAGCGCTGTGATAACAGACGACAACAACATAAACAACAACACCGACTGGGGCGTGCTGCTCATAGACTCGAGGAATGTGAGCATAAACGAAACCGTGGTTGGGGCAAACGACTTGGCAAAGGTTGCCTGGGCGTGGCTGCTTGGGGTGCACACGATAGATGCCAACGGAAGCGATGTGGCGAACGCGAGCGTGAATGTGGCTGACGCGTTTGGGAACGTGGGGGGCTACAACATGACGATGTGGAGCGACCCCCTCAGCCTCGGAGTTACGGCTCCGGTTGATTACGAGCTGGACAACAACATTTCGACGAACGACACGGGATGGGCCTACCCGTACTTCGTAATAGAGAACCAGACTGAGAACAACGACAGCGCGACAATCCTCACGCCGCACTTCGTCAGCGCGAACAGGAGCTGGGTGGGAAGCAACGAGACGACAATCACCGCGAACCAGAGCAACAACGTCACCTTCGTGCTGGCGCCAAGGCTCAACGCCAGCATTGCGCCCAGCACGAACATCATTGCCAACGACTCGATTCAGGCGAACTGGAGCATCAACCTCGGGGGCCCGCTCATAACAGAGAATGCAACCTACAGGCTCTTTGTCGCCGGGCTGGAGGCGGAGATTATTAACATCACGCTCGCGGGCAATCTCACTCTTGCAAGCTTCAGGGCGCCGGCGGCGCCCGATGCGCTGTGCCATCCGCTCGTCGTCGAGACGAACTACACGAGCCCGAACAATGACACTTTCCTGTTCAACGTGAGCGGCCCGAGCCTTTGTTACAGGGACATCACGCCGCCGAACATCACGGGCCTGCTGCATCCCGTCATGGTGTTGACTGGAACCGGCGCGTACATGGAGGTGAACGCCACCGATAATGCGCAGGTGGAGAATGTTTCGGTGACGCTTGCTGGCACGACTTACTATCTTTCCACAACCGACAACTTCACTTGGAACGCCACGCTGCCTCCCCAGCCGAGAGGGGATTACAACGTCACCTACACGCTCAACGACACCACGGGAAACGTAAGGAGCACGACCGGCGCGGTCATCGTTTATGTTCCGGTGCTGTTCATGGGCACGCTCAGGGATGCTGAGGCAAACCCGCTGGCGGCGGGCATCACAGTCTACTCGGCGAACACGCTGCAGCTTCTGGCCAACTTTTCGTCCAATGCATCCACCGGCTACTACAGCGAAGTCGTGCCGTCGCCGAACTACGTCACGCTCGCTGTTGATACGTTGAACGCCACGCTCACCTTCAGGAACGTCAGCCTGACCACGGATGTGGTTGACCCGCTGAGGTTTGACGCAATTCCCGTTACCTTCGTTGGGCTTGGTGGGGTGAGGCTGCGCGCGCTGTCAGTGGAGCTGCTGGCAGGATTGAGCTCGAGCAACATTTCGCTCGTGCTGAACTACTCGGGCGCAAGCTACCAGTCAGAGGCGAACATCGGCCTGTACAGGTGCGGCGACTGGAGTTTTGCAAACCGCTCGTGCAGTGCGGTCTGGCAGAGGCTCGATGGTGTCAGCGTCAACCCATTCACGAAAATAATCTCTGCAAACCTGACCGCGCTGTCCGGCTATGCGGCGGCCGAGTTCATCTGCGGAAACGGGGTGTGCGAGGGCAGCCGCGGCGAGTCATCCTCGAACTGCCCGCAGGACTGCCCAGTCCCAACCGTGGTGCAGAGAGCAGGGGGAGGAGTCACGGTGGCTCCCTCCGGAGGCGTGACGCCCGAGGAGTTCGCCTCATTCGCGTCGAACATCACCAGCATGCTGACCAGGCCGCCTGAGGCGGAGGACACGGCGAGGATCATTGAGGAGATCGGCCGGCTGCAGGAAAGCCTCGGCAATGCCACGCTCGCGCAGGCGGGCCTGCTCGCCCTGCTGAACAGGACGATAAGCCTGCAAATGCAGATTCAGAGCCTGTTCTTCGAGCTTTATCCCGGAGAAAAAACGATCGGAGTGGTTCCCGTCAGGAACGCGCTGTCAGAGCCGCGGCTGGTGCGCGTCAGCGCAACCGGTGAGGTGGCGAGGTTCCTGTTGTTCGAGAAGACGAGGGTGCAGCTGGGCCCGGGCGAGGAGGCGAACCTGCTATTCACGGTGAGGACACCGCAGGACGCGAGCGCAGGCATATACTCTGGAGGCGTCATCCTCCAGACCGAAGAGACGACCGTTGGCATTCCCGCCTCGGTGAGGGTGCTCGAGCTCAAGGAGAGGCAGCTCGTGTGGACGTTCCAGCCTCTCACCGACAGGATAGGCCCGGGCGAGACGCTCAAGATAGACATCACCATGACGAGCTCGTTCGACAAGGTATTCCTGCGCGACCTCATCCTGCGGTTCATCAACCCGACGACCGAGGAGGTGTATGCCGAGAGGACGCTCGAGCTCATGGGCGACACGCCGGCACACATTGTTGGGCAGCTGAAAATGCCGTCGGACATTCCGGCGGGCAGGTACTCGGTCAGGGGCGTAGTGCGCTACACAGCAGAGGCGAACAGGAGCAGGGAGGCAGTTTACACAGTGCCCATCATAGTAGAGGTCAACCCGCTCATGGTGACCATCGCGGGAGTGCCCGTGTGGGCCATTCTCGCCATGCTGTTGGCGACAGGCGGAGGCTCGGCGTATTATGTCAGGCAGAAGATGGAGGCGGCGAGGAGAAAGAGGTATCTGGAGATGATTGACTTCACAAAACTGCCTGCGCCCGGAGAGCGCAGTGCGTTCATAGGAAAGATTGCCGAGACTGAAGTCAGGGCTTTCATGGACCTGGACAAGCTAACAGTGCACACGCTCGTGGCAGGCGCGACAGGCTCGGGCAAAACCGTTGCAGCCCAAGTGATTGTCGAGGAGGCGCTGAAGAGAGGCATTGCCGTAATCGTGTTCGACCCCACCAAGCAATGGACGGGCTTCCTCAGGTCCAACAAGAACAAGGAAATGCTGGCTCTCTACAGAAAATTCGGCATGAAACTCGAGGAGGCGAGGGCTTTCAACGGAAACATTCACCACGTGACAAGCGGCGACATGCTCATTGACATCAAGAAGTACATGAACCCCGGCGAGATAACCATCTTCACTGTTGCCGGAATGAGCACTGACGAGCTTGAGAAGTTCTATGCCGGCACGATAAGGCAGGTTTTCGCGGCGCAGCTCGAGGAGAGCCAGCGGCTGCGCCTCCTGATTGTCTATGACGAGGTGCACCGCATTCTCCCCAAGTTCGGCGCGCGCGGGGAAGGCATACTTGAGCTCGAGAGGGGAGCGCGCGAGTTCAGGAAATGGGGCGTTGGCCTCGTGCTCGTCTCGCAGGTGCTGTCCGATGTTGTCGGGGAGATAAAGGCGAACATCGGGACAGAGATTCAGATGAGGACGAAGTACGAGGGCGACCTCGAGAGGATGAAGCTCAAGTACGGCGAGGACACCATGCGCTCGATAGCTAGGGCGACGGTGGGAACAGGCATGATACAAAATCCGGAGTACAACAACGGCAGGCCCTATTTCGCGGCATTCAGGCCGCTGCAGCACAGCGTGGTCCGCCTTTCGGACAAAGAGCTCGAGACCTACGAGAAGTACAACGTCCAGCTCGAGATGCTCGCGGCCAGGGTGGAGGCGCTCAAGCAGAAGAAAGTGGATGTGTTCGATGTTGAGCTCGAGGTTGGGCTGGCCAGGAACAAGCTCAAGCAAGGGGCGTTCAATGTGGTGGATATTTATATGGAGTCGCTGAACAAGAGGATCGAAAAACTCGAGAAGGAACACCTGTACGGGGTGGCCGCCTCGAAGGGCTGATGGCATGGGCTTGCTTGAAGACATACTCGGCTTGTTGGGGAGAAAAAAGGCCGGCGAGGAAGAAGAGTTCGCCAAGGAAGAGGTTGAGATGGTCTCGAGCGAGGAAAAGTACGCCGGTGAGGTAGCGGAGGCGCCGCCAGCGGCGAGGCCGGCGGGCGGGGCGGAGCTCGAGGTGCAGCTCGAGAGCCTGAAGGCGCAGATTCAGGCGCTCAGGGAAATGCGCGGGCCCATCGACGAGAGGCTCGCCAAGCTCAGCGAGGAAATCGGCGAGCTCAAGCAGGGCATGCTCGAGGCGGAGAAGAGGGAGAGGGAGCTTGCTGAGAAGGCGGAGAGGGCGGCCGACCTGGTTGCGAGCGTGCAGCCCGAAAAGCTGCTTGAGGAAGTGAAGAGGCTCGAGGCGAGGATAGAGGAGGGCAGGGGGGCGCTCGAGCGGCTCGAGGCCGTGCAGAGGGCGACAACCGACGAGCTCAAGGAGGTCAAGGGCAGGCTCGTGGCCTTCAGGGGCCTCGACACGGTTGTCGAGCTCAGCGACGAGGTGAGAAAGGAGCTGGCCGGCATAAAAGAAGTTGAGGCGACCATCGAAAAGCACGCGGACAAAGTGGAGTTCGTTTATGTCGAGCTGCAGAAGAAGGCCAAGGACATCCAGGCGCTGTTCGAGAGGATGGATGCCGCCGAGGGCGCGCTGAAGACGCTCGCGAAAGACGCGGAGAAGGTGAAGGCGCGCGTGGAGGGCGTTGTTCAGAGGGAGGACCTAGCCGAGCTGAAGAAAAGCAGCGAGGAAAAACTTGTCGAAATGGCCAGAGCGCTCGCCGAGCTGAAGAAATTCAAGGAAGAGATAGAAAGAATCGAGGGGGAGGAGAAAAAACTCTTTGCCGAGCTCCAGCGCGAGCTGGAGGAGATGCGGGGGCAGCGAGCGGCGCTGGCCAAGGAAGTTGCTGGCGTGGCAAAGTCGCTGGGCAGGCTCGACGCGGCGGGCTCGCAGCTGAAGAAGAGAATGGAGGACAATGAGAAGAAGATCGAGGAGGGGGCGAAGCTGCTGCTCGAGTCCGTTGGAAAGTTCGCTGACTTCGAGAAAGAGCTTCACGAGAAGTTCGAGGAGCTCGAGGAAAAAATCCAGAAGAGCATGAAGGAAGGGGAGGAGATGGGCCGAAAGCTGGAGGCGGTGCAGAAGGACTCCGCAAGAACCGCAAGGGAGCTGGCAGAGGCGAGGGAAGCGCTCGAGACGCTCATCGTCGATCTGGACGCGAGAGTGAAGGCGCTGGAAAAAGCAGCCAGGAAAAAATAGTTACGGGTTTGTGTAGATGAAGGTGAGCTTTTTTTTCTTTTCCTCGAGCTTGCAGAAGCCGAACCTCTCGAACTGAATGATGTCGCCGGGCTTGAGCTCGCCTGCCGCGCGCTCGCACACCCCATTTATTTCCTCAAGGCTTTTCTCGTTGAATCTGTCGCCAACAAACAGCTCGTTGGGAACAAGGACAGTGCAGTCAAGCGGCTCGCTGACCCACTGGAGTTTCCTGCTTCCCTCGGTGAGCTCCCTGCCAGCGAACTCGCCTTTCACCTCTTTCTCGCTCACCGAAACCACCCTGACGTTGTAAAGGTCCTTGAGGCGGAAAACCTCGCCCGGCTTGAGCTCGGCCGCATCGCTTCTGGGAATGAAGAACTCGCCGCGGGTGGCGGCTTTCCTTACGCCGAGCTCCGCGCTCGGATGCTTCTTGAGCTCGGCGATGAGGACAGGCGCGTTTTTCACAACTAGCCTTACCGGCTCCGGAACAAAGAAATAGCGCGGCGAGATCGGATCGAGTATTTTCTTGTTTTCAGCCAGCAGCGCCTCTATCGTAGGCTCGCTCTCGGTCTTGCCCAAGCCAAAGGCCAGCACAAAGCGGCGGATGGCCTCGGGCTGGATGCCTCGCCTGCGCAGGCCGGCGAGCGTGGGCAGGCGCGGGTCGTCCCAGCCGCTCACCCTCCTTTCCTCAACGAGAGGCTTGAGGAGGCGTTTGCTGACGGGAAAGCCCAGCAGAGAAAGGCGGCTGAACTCCACGATGACCGGGATGCGGAGGCCGAGTTTCTGAAGCAGCGAAACATAAAGCTCGTCACGCAGCTCGTACTCCTTCGTCCTCATGGCGTGCGTTATGCCCTGCAGGGAATCCATTATGGGCGCCTCGAAGTCGTAGGAGGGCCAAACCCTGTACTTCTTTCCCTGCCTGTAGTGCGGCGCTTCCACGATGCGGAAGAGCGTGGGGTCGCGCATGGCCGTGTTGAGGCTTTTGAGGTCACACTTGAAGCGCACCACGGCCTCGCCTTCGGCGAATTTACCCGAGAGAAGGTCGTTGAAGAGGTCGATGTGCTCTGCGCCTGCGCGCCTGCAGGCGCACGCCCTTCCGGCCGCGCGGTTTTTTCTTATTTCTTCAGGAGGGCAGGCGCAGACGTACGCGTCGCCCTGCGCGATCAATTTTTTCGCATGCTCGTACAGAGAAGGCAGGGAATCGCTGGCGTATGCTATGGGCTCATCCCAGGTTATGCCCAGCCAGCGCAGGCCCTCAATGATCGCGTCCGCGTACTCTTGTTTTTCTGCTTCGGGGTTCGTGTCGTCGAAACGCACCAGGAACCTCCCGCCGTAGGCTCGCGCGGCCTCGTAATCAAGGAAAGCGGCTTTGGCGTGGCCTATGTGAGGCCAGCCGTTGGGCTCTGGGGGAAAGCGCGTGACGACCCTTCCCTTCTCCGCGTGCGGGAGAACGATTCCTTTCGCCTCCTCCTTTTTCTCAGCAAAGGCGAAGGCCGAGAGCCTGCTCTCGATCTCTTCCCTCGGCAGGGCATTGACTTCGGCAACGACTTCGGAAATAAGGGCCATCGCGGCCTTCACGTCTTTCTTCGCCTCCGGCGCTTCGGCGAGCACCTTGCCCGCGACAGCCTTCACGTCCGCCTTCCCGTAATCGCCCGCGTTCTTGAGCGCGTGTTTGAGAACAAGCTCCCTTGAAAGCATTCAATCACGCGCTTCAGCGCATTCCGTACTCCCTCGGCTCTATTCCCCTCGCGCGCAGGAGCTCGGCGCTCTTTCCGGAAACCAGCACCCTGGTCTTGCGGAGGCCCTCCAAGTCCCTGCTTCCGGTGAGCAGCATGGCCGTCCGCAGCTGCCTCTTCCACAAGCCGGCGAGCGAGCGAACGCCCTCCGCTCCTCCCTTGTTCCACGCCTTGAGGAAGGGGAGGCTGGCGCCCGCTAGCGCGGCTCCGAGCGCGATGCACTTGGCGGCGTCAAGGCCGCTGCGCACTCCGCCCGAGCCGATGACCGGAATGACGAGCGCGCGCGCGGCTTCTGCGATGCACACCACAGTGGGAATTCCCCAGTCGTCGAAGCCCGTGATGTGCGGCGAACGATAGCCCTCCACAAGGGCCCATGATGTCCCGCCCAAGCCGGAGACGTCGACGGCTTTGACGCCAGCCTCCTGCAGGCGCAGCGCGGCCTCAGCGGGTATTCCCGCGCCCGTTTCCTTCGCGATGACCGGAATGCTGAGCTTCTCGCAAGCGCGCTCGATGACCTTGAGGCAGCCGCCGAAGTCCTTATCGCCTTCCCTCTGAACAGCTTCCTGAAGAGGGTTGAGGTGAATGGCGAGCGCATCGACTTCAGACTTTGCCACAGCCCACTCGATTTTCTCCAGCGGGAATTCCTTGAGCTGCGCAGCGCCGATGTTCCCGAGGACGAGCGTCTTGGGCGCAGCGTCCCGGACGTAATAGGTTCCGGCCAGCGACGGCTGCTCGATCATCGCCCTCTGCGAGCCGAGGCCGAACGCTATTCCCTCGGCTTCGGCAGCAGCCGCGATCTCCTTGTTTATTTTGCCGGCTTGCTTGAAACCGCCCGTCATGGCCGTGATGACGAGGGGTGCGGCCAGCCGCTTTCCCAGAAAGCGCACACCAAGCTCAATGTCGCCGAGCCCCAGCTCGGGAAGGGGGTTGTGAAGGAGCCTCACGTCGTCAAAGCCGGCCGGCGAGCGCGACTCCACCCTCTCCTCCAGCGAAATCCTCACGTGCGCGCCCTTCCTGTCCGGTGTGCGGCCTGCCATGCCCTTCTTCACCCTTCCGCGAATATAATACTTGCGTAGGCGACGACAGAGGAGTAGTCGCCGCTCGCATCGCCGCTGTTGCCGTACTTGAGGATAACGCCCTTTCCACACCCGCGTAGTTTGGCGTACTCGATCGCGCAGGCCACGGGGCCGTAGCCGCAGATGGACAGGCGCTCGCGCTCCACCAGCGCGACAAAGCCGGCCGAGTCGAGGGCGAGTATTTTTTCAAGCGCGCGACCGTCCTTTTTCTTTGCTTCCTCCGCGGGCTCGTAGTGGGTGAAGTCGCTCGAGGCGATGAGGACGACATTCCTCTTCAGCGCCATCGCGGCCTTGGCGACCGCCAGCGCGACATCGCGCGCGCTGTCAAGCCCCTGCGCGCCGATGCAGATGGGGACAAAGCTGAAGCCGGCGGGATAGATGCGCTGGAGGAAGGGAAGCTGCACTTCGAGCGAGTGCTCAAAGCGGTGCGCCTCCTCGTCAAAGTCAATCGTGTTTCCGGCTTTTGCAACCGCTTTTCCAAGCTCGCTGTCGTTCCTGGCAATCCCGAGCGGAGTCTGCCAGTCCTGCAGCGACAGGGCCACGGGCGAGCCCGCGCCCGTGTGGTTCGGGCCCACGAGAACGAGTGAAGGGGGCGAGGGAAAAGCGGCCTGGAGCGCGGCGAAGGAATGCGCGGCGATGCCTCCCGAGTAAATGTGGCCCGCGTGCGGGCACACGAGCGCGGCGAGCCCTCTCGCCTTCGAAGCGCCCGCCCCCGCGAGCATGCCGTCAATGTCCCTCGCAAGAGCGCGCGCGTCAGCATGATAGAACTGCCCGGCAACCGCAGGAAGGCGCATGCTCTTATTCCTTCTGCGGCATTTTAAATCCATGCGCGTGCTGGTTACAGGGGTGCCGGGAACAGGAAAGAGCTCGCTCGCGCCATTCATCGCGAGGAGGCTGGGGGCGAGGCTGATTTCCATAAACGAGCTGGTGAGGGAGAAAAAACTGTATTCGAGGATTGAGCGGGGCGGCACGCTCGTGGCGAGGATGAAGCCGCTCGAGAAGGAGCTCGCGCGCCTGCTGAGGCGGGAGAAAAACGCTGTCGTGGAAGGCCACCTTGGGTGCGAGATGAGGCTTCCGGTTGATTTGGTGATTGTGACGAGGACGCACCCGCGGGTTTTGGAGAAGAGACTGAAAGCAAGAGGGTATGCCAAAAAGAAAGTTAACGAAAACACTCTCGCCGAGGCGCTCGACTATGCCACCATTCTCGCGACGGAGAAACACGGGCGCGTCTTCGAAGTGGATACGACCGGAAAAAACGTGGAAAAATCGGTTGCCGAAATACTCAAAGGAAAAGGAGGCCGCTTCAGGGCCGGCTGGGTGAGCTGGAGCGGTGAGTTGGCGAGACGAGCCACAAAAGGCTTTTAAATATCCGTCGGGAAAGTCTTTGGATGAGGAAAGCCCTGCTGGCCATCGGCGCGCTCTTCCTGGCGTTATCCTCTTCCTCACCCGCGCTTTCCGGAGTGGGCGAGCCATGCAACTACACGCTCGACTGCTCGCTTGGCTACTGCTCGAACGAGACGGGGACGTGCATCAACCCTGCCGTGACGAGGTACGCGGTGGGCTCGCCGTGCAGCGTGACCGCGGACTGCAGGGAGGGCTACTGCACTGCCGGAAACTGCATCGTCCCGATTACGGAGGCGGCGAACTTCCTGGCGTTCGGCCCCAAGAGCGGGTGCGCCGGCCTGGCTGACGCGGCGGCGCTCGGCAACCTCGTGGTCGTCTGCGACGCCATGTGGATTCTGCTCGTGCTTTTCTCTGGCCTCGCCGGCTTTGCCGCGAGAAAGGAGGAGAACCGCCTCGTGCCGGTCGCGGCCGCGCTGCTGCCGCTACTCATCGGCGCGCTCGTGTTCGTTTTCGTTGGAGTCATCGTGGCGATAGTCGAGACCGCGCTCATCTTCTACAAAGGAGAAAGAAAAGCCGAGTACGCCGAGCTTCCGAAAGAACTCGTGCCTCCTCCTGCTTGAGGCTAACGCCGCCTCTTCTTCATTTCAGAAAGCAGTTTCTTGGGAATCGGCCTGCAGGAACAGTTTTTCGCGTGCGCGAGATGCCACTTCATCCTCTCTTCCAAAGACGGGTTCCTGGGCATCCTGTTCATTCCGCCCATCGACTCACGGCGTTATCCTGTTCCTGTCCCTTGGAAACAACGCTGCCTCGCGGATGTTGGACAGGCCGCAGAGCTTCATGGCAAGCCGCTCGAGGCCGATGCTCCAGCCCGCGTGCGGCGGCGCGCCCATGCGGAAGGCGCGTATGTAGAACTCGAAGTTCGCTGGGTTGAGGCCGCGCGCGCGTAGCTGTTTTTCAAGCAACTCCGGTATGTGAATCCGCTGCGCTCCGCTTGCTATCTCGAGGCCCCTGTACATGAGGTCAAAAGCGTTGCACATCTCTGGGTTATCCTCCTTTGGCATGGAATAGAACGCGCGTACTTTGGTGGGCCAGTCGGTGATGAGGTAAGCCTCTTCGTTCAGCAGCTCGACTATCCTCTTTTCGTGCTCGCGCGAGAAGTCCTCGCCCCACTCTATGCTCACGCCGTTCTTCTGCAGCAGCTCGACGAGCGAAGAGTAGGTGTGGCGCTTTACTTCCCGCGGGATGCGTGCTTCGGCGCCCAGCAGGGCGAGGTCTTCGGCGCAGTTTTTCTTTGCGCTCTTCAGCATGTAGATGAGAATGTCCGACAGGATGTCCATGACGTCGTTGTGGTCGGCGAAGCCCATCTCTATGTCCATCTGGTACACTTCGTTGAGGTGGGTTGTCGTGTTGTGCGGCTCCGCGCGGAAGACTGGAACGGTCATGAACACCTTGTCCATGCCACCCACCACGGCCATCTGCTTGTACAGCTGCGGGGACTGCACGAGAAAAGCCTCTTTCTCAAAATACACGACCGGAAACAGGTTTGTTCCGCCTTCGGTTGCCGCCGCTGCGATGCAAGTGGGAATGATTTCCTGAAAGCCCTTGGCCCTCAGCCCCTCCCTGAAAGCCCACTGCAGCTCGGCCTTTATCCTGAAGATGGCCTGCGACTCGAGCCTGCGCAGGTCAATGTGCCTGTTGTCAAGCCTCACGTCAATGTCCGCGGGCACCTTGCCGGTCACCTCGAACGGAATGGGCTGGGTGACCGGCCCGATGACGGTGATGCGCGACGGAATAACCTCACGGCCTCCGGGCGCCTGCTTTTCCTTCCTGACCAGCCCCTCGACCTGCACGACAGTTTCCTTTACGAGCTTGAATGCGCGCAGCACATCCTGCTCGACCTCACCCGCCTTTGCCGTGACCTGAATGAGACCGCTCCGGTCCCTGAGAACAAGAAACTTGAGCTTGCCCAAGTCACGGATCTCATGCACCCAGCCTGCCAGGGTGACCGGCCTGCCGGCCATGTCGGGCTTGACCTCGCTGGCATAGTGTGTTCTGAGCATGACAATCACTCGAAAAAAATTTCCGCGGGCGCGCTGAACAGGCTGGCAAGCGCCTTCTCGAGCACGCTCAGCGGCACGGGAAGCGAGGGGATGTCTGCTTTCGGAATGCGTATTCTGAACGCGGTGCCTTCTCTCTTGAAAACCTGGTTTATGCCGAGCACGCGCGCGGGCGAGACGATGTCGGCCAGCATCTTCTTCAGGTCGCCGGCGTCCTCTGCTATGCGCACCTTTTTTCCCAGCCCCTTTGAAATCTCATTCACGACCCTGCCTTCCCTGCCGATGAGCGCACCCACGTCGCCCCTCACAAGAAGCAGCACGACCTTGCCGAGGTCAAGCGCGCGCTTGAGCTCGATGTTCTCGAGCGGGTGGTCAGCCGCGAGGCGGTGGAGGAGCCTGCTGGCATCCACATCAAGCTGGGTGAGCCTGCCCTCAGCTAGGCGCTCGCTGCAGCCTGAGCACAGAACGCTTGTGGATGCGCATAGCTCGCAAATCGGCAGCTTCAAAACCCCACCCGGGAAAGAATGCTACTTGGAGAGGACGATCTCAATCGCCGAGACCTTGCTCTTCGTGCCGTCCTCGTTAGTCAGCTCGTCAGTGGAGATGTTGATGGCCTTGACCTTGGCCTCCGGAACAAAGCGGTTCCGGACTATCTCGGCCACATCAACAGCCCTTGAAATGACCTTCCCCCTGGCCCTGATCGACACCTCGCTGGCGTTATTGTTGAACTGCGTCACGACTGCCAAGACATAGCTCATCACACCCTTCTTGCCTATGTAAATGGCGTTCTCCCCCTGGCCCTCCTTTGTCTTTTTCTCCTGCCCTTCCATGTTCCCACCTCCCTTCAGTCCCTGCGGTATTCGCTGATGATTTTCTCCAAGTCAGGCGCAGTTTTTTTCTTTCCCAATCTTTTTAAAAACTCCTTTCTCCGCAACCCCGCGATGGTCCTCCTGAGCCTCCTTATCTCTGCCTCCCTCTTCAGCAGCTCGGCCTCCCTGCGTAGCCTTTCGGTCATGCCCGAGCGCGCCCTCTCGGCCTCCTCCCTCGCCGAAGCCAGCTGGGCGGCGAGCCTCTCCGTCCTCTTCCTGAGCTCGGCGTTCGCCTGAAGAGCGGCCTCGAGTTCGGCGGCGAGCCGCTCGACCTCCTCTTCGACACTCCGCTTCTTTTCCGGAGTGGCTTCACCGGCTCGCACCATCACAGCCAGCCTCCGCGCCTTGAGCAGAGCGAGCACGTTGCTGAGGCTTGTTCCGGCCAGCACGAGACTTTTGGCGAACTCTTCCTCAGCCTCCAGGCCTTCTTCGGTGAGCGCCTTGGCGACCTGCCTCAGCTTGTTCTCCACAGAGTGAAAGGCTTTTTTCGCGGCCGCCAGCGCGTCCATCTCGTGCTCGTTCGCGCATGGCGTTCCCCCCGCGAGCTCCCTCTTCTCCTCTTCCCTCAAATCCTTCTCAGGAGCGTAGAGGTGGGCGTTGAAAGAGCCGGCGAGCCTGAGCAGAAGGTCGGGCGGGGAGCGTACATCACAGGCAAAGATGGCGGGTGAGCCGACCGCCCGGATCCGTTCGACTATTTCCTCTTTTCCCCACCCGCGCCCGCTGGCGAGTGCCACCAGGCGGCCGCTCAAGTCCAGTGCGGCCACGCCGACCGTTGCGCCGGGGTCTATTCCAACAATCAGCTTCAACCGCTCACTCCCTCTTCTTGAAAACGAGCTTCTGCTCCGCGAATACGGCGGTCTGCCTTGGGATGTTCTGCTCCACGACAACGCCCGCGCCTATCCAGGAGTGGTCGCCCACGAGCTTTCCGGGCATGATGCAGGACAGCACACCCGTCTTGACCTCGTCGCCTATCATCGCACCGAGCTTTGTGCGCATGGTGTCCATCACGCGCCCCTCCACCTCCGCCTTCACCGGCGCCTCGTCGAAGCGAAAGTTGGCTATCTGGGTGCCCGCGCCGAAGTTACATCCCTCGCCTATGATGCTGTCGCCGATGTAGGTCAGGTGCTTGGCGTTCACCCTGTCGAAGATTATGCTGTTCTTCACCGTTGTCGAATCGCCTATGTCGCATTCCCGCCCGATGCTCGTCGTTCCCCTGAGGAATGCGTGGGGCCCAACCGAAGTGTCCGCGCCGACATAAACCGTTCCTTCTACATAGGAATTGTGTATGACCGCGCCCTTTTCCATGATGAGTTTTCCCTTCACGGTCGAATTCTCGACCTTTCCGGCTCTCGCCCGCAACCTTCCGAGCAGGAACTCGTTGGCGTCGAAAAGGTGCCAGGGCATGCCCATGTCAAGCCAGTACTCCTCGCCCGCCACGCCCTTCACTTCCCCCCTTCCGCACAGCTCCCTCACCGCATCGGTTACCTCCACCTCGCCTCTGGAAGTGGGCTGCAGCTTTTCAAGGACGGGAAACACCTTGGGCTCGAACACGTACACGCTGGCGTTCACGAGGTTGCTTCTCGGAGAGGCTGGCTTTTCCTCGAAAGCCACCACGCGGCTTCCCCGCAGCTCGGCCACGCCGTACTCGCCCGGCTCCCGCACCGCCTTGAGCCCCATCGTGATCGCCTCGCCGTCGTGCTCCCTCACGAGCCTTTTGACAAAGCCGGCTTCAGTTATGACGTCGCCCGCCATGCCGATGAACGGCTCGTCCTCAACAAGTTCTTTGGCGCACAGGAAAGCCGCGGCCGTGCCGTACTCCTCTCCCTGCGTGACGAAACGCAGCCTCATCCCCAGCTTCCTTCCGTCACCGAAGTATTTCCTGACGACATCCTCGAGGTACTTGACCACCACGACGGCTTCCTTCACGCCCGCTCCCTTGAGCGCCAGCAGCACGTGCTCGAGAACGGGCTTGCCCGCCAGGTGAATCATGCACTTGGGCCTCGTGTAGGTCAGGGGCCGCAGCCTCTTTCCCTCCCCAGCCGCGAGAACAACCGCTTTCAACACAACGCCCTCCAGACCACTTCAACCACCTTACGCCCGCTCGCCCACCAGCGCATTCGCCTCGGCCTCACCTTACTGCTTTCTTCACAAGCGCTTCTGCCCTTGCGTAAAGCGCTTTCAACTCCTTTTCGCTCTTATGCTCGCACGTTATCCTGATGACAGGCTCTGTGCCGCTCGGGCGGATGAGCAGCCACCCCTCGTCGAAGTCGAGCCTCACGCCATCAATTGTGTTGAGCCGGCCGCCGAGCCTCCTCGCCTCCTTTCTTATCTCGCCCATCGCCTTTTCCTTGTTCCTGCACGGAATCTTCGACCTCTTCATCGGGTATCTCTTTGCTTCGCCGGCCAGCCCGCTGAGCGCTCCCCTCTCAGCAAGGATTTGGGCGAACCGCAGCGCCGTCGCAATCCCATCTGGGACGGTCAGCTCGCCGAAGAAAATGTATTCTCCGCACGGCTCGCCTCCGAAGACCGCGCCGGCTTTCCTCATCGCCTCGGCCACTCCCCTGCTTCCCACAGGAGTGATGATGAGCCTGCCTCCCTTCTCCTCCACCACCTCTCTCACAGCCAGCGAAGCCTCGACTGTCGTGACAACGACTCCCTTCTTTTTCTCTAGCACGTCGCCCACCATGAGGGCCAGCTGGACATCGAGCCCGAGCATTTTCCCTCGCTCATCCAGTATGACGCACCTGTCGCCGTCCCCATCGTGAGCAACGCCGAAGTCTGCCCCGCAAGCCCTCACGAACGCGCCCGTCCTCTGCAGGTTGGCTTCATTCGGCTCAAGGCCCCTCGCGAACTTGCCTGAAACATCGCAGTTGAGGCTCACCACCCTGCAGCCCGCCATGCGCAGGGCATAGGGGGTGGCAACGCCGCCGGCCCCGTTCGCCGCATCCACGACGACTTTCGGAGCCTTCGCAGCTATTTCCCCGGCATCCACGCCGGCCAGCGCCAGCGCGATGTGATCCTCTACGACTCCCTCGAGCCTTTCATCCACGCCGCCCGCAGCCACCCTCGCCTTTCCCATCGCCTTCTCCACCCTTCTCTCGCCCCTCACCGACAGCTCGCTTTCCCTCTCGAAGAGCTTTATGCCGTTGTACTCGGGCGGGTTGTGGCTCGCGGTCATCATCGCGCCCGCGCATCCTCTGCGCTTGCTGGCGAGCGCGAGCGCTGGCGTTGGAGTAATGCCGGCCCGCAGCACCTCGCCTCCTGCCTCGAGCACGCCCGCCGCAAACGCATTCTCGAGAGCCAGGCCGCTGGCGCGCGTGTCCCTGGCCACCACCACCCTGTCATCGACCGCACGCACCACAGCCCTGCCCACAGCCAGCGCCAGCTCGCTCGTCACCTCGCGGCCGAACACCCCCCTGATGCCCGAAGTGCCAAAAAGCCCCATACGACGTGAATTGGCCTGCATAGGTTTAAATACCTGCAAGAAACAAAACCCTTTGGGTGAAGAAGTGGCCATAAAGCTCGTCGAAAGCAAAGGGACTGCTTTAGAGAGACTAAAGGAACTGCAGCGGCAACTTAAACTTCTTCTTGCTCTTGAACCTTCAGTAACTGCATTGAACCGATTTGAAGAGGACATCAAAAACGCAACTCCCGAAAAACAGAAGAATATTGCCATGGGCGCGCTGCTTTGTGATGAAACATCTAAGCTGATAATAATGCTGGAGGAGCTATTCACCGGACTGGAAAATATAAAGCCCACAAGGGCTTAGGTGAGCTCATGCGCGAAATCGTCTTGAAGAGGCTTTTCGAAATCCGCGAGTCGCTGCTTGAGATAAAGCCCAAGCTCACGCCTGGAAGCGAGATTTACAAGCAGGTCGAGCAGTCGCTCGCCGAGATCGACCGCGTGCTGAAGGGGCAGGATCTCAGCAAGCTGCCGCGCGAGGTGCGCATTGACACGAGCGGCCTGCGCATGGAAGGCAGCAAGCTCACCGGCCGCGTGCTCATGACCGACAACAAGGACGTTTACGACATCTACTTGGAGAACAACAGGATTGTGAAGTGCGAGGCCGCCAGCGGCGGTTTCAAGAAAATGGAGTTCCTCCAGATGCATGAAAAGCCGGTTTAGACGATTTCCAGCGCTTCCCCCGCATTCTCCAGAATGAAGTCAGGTTTTTCTTTCTCCAGCCGCCTCCTGTCGTGCAGGCCGGTGAGTACGCCCGCAGTCCGCACGCCCGCATTTTTTCCTGCCAGAATATCCTCGGCCATGTCGCCAACATACAGCGCGCTGGCGGGCTCCACCTCAAGCGCGCGCAGCGCATACCGCACTCCCTCAGGCGACGGCTTGAACTCCTTCACCTCGTCTTTCGTCACGACGCAGTGGAAGGCATCGAAAATCGCGTGCCGCGCCAGCTCGCTCCTCACGCGGAATCCGTCGCCGTTCGAGACGAGAGCCAGCCTCACATCGCCGTTGTAGAGCCTCGTCAGCATGCCCTGGACAAACGGAAAGATGCTTATCTCATCCTCCCGCTCGGCAAACGCCTGCCTCCAGGCATCATCCACTTCGGGAAGCCTTGCGGCCGGCACGCCCTTCTTCAGGTAGAACTTGCGGTAGTCCGCGATGAAGCTCTCCCTGAATTCCTCGAAAGAGAACGCCGGCACGCCGAACCGCGGCAGAATTTCCTGGTACACTTCGTAGCACGCGCGCGTGGAGTCGAACAGCGTGCCGTCCCAGTCGAACAGAATCGCCCGAAAACGAGGCATGCCCTTTTTATATCCGCGCGCTCATAAAAACATTGCGTGATGACAGAAGGTGATCCCAGAACCCTTTTGCTCGCTGACGCTCGCAAAAGCGTTCACGGAAAAAGGGTGATGATGAAAGACGGACGGGCTGACTAGAATTACTTGCTCAGACCGACACGAGGGGTTAGGCGATTGACGGAAAAACGGGCTTCGAAAGTCCGTTCATTGCCTAACCCATTTGATTTCCTAGGCAGAATGTAGGAAAAACGGCGTTTCCAGGGCTAGTTTTGGTTCTGCATTTTCATGCGAGTAATAGTTGACTGACGCTCACACGCGAATTCGTCGAATAGAGCAGCAGAGTTTAAATAGTCCTTCGAGCAGGCGCTCGAGCGTGTGGGAATCGTTGGAGGAAACCTTGTAATGGCCTGCTTGTTGTGCATCACGAGCGCGCGGAAATTGCCTTTCCTGCCTGAGAAGGCCACATAATCGGCTGGGTGGGGAACCTGCTCCGGGTATTTCTTCAGCCGGCAATGCCGCGGCCGCCTCGGCCTCGCGCAGCCCGCTGGTTTTCATGCAGTCACAGATGGAATATCGTCTTGCGGCTGGCGTAGATGAGCACGAACACTATCAACAAGGCGAGGGAAATCAGGAACGCGGAATAGCCGAAGGAGTCAAAGAGCGCGAATGTAGTCGTGGCAAAGAACATGAGGATGAGCGGGATGAACCCCAGCGTGATGAACTGGTGCGAGCGCGCGATGAACTTCTCCCTGCTCGGGTAGGGGAACTGCACGTGATGATAGATGACGGGAATGGAGAAAATGCCTATGGCGAGAATGCTGGAGATGATCGATATCACAAAAAGCTGGTCCTTGATGGGCGGAAAGACCGCGTGATAGACGGAAGCCGAGAGAAGGAAGCCGAAGATGACGCCCGACACTGTGAGGAGCGTCCTGAGCTCTGCGAGAACATCGGAGAGCTGGCGCGCGATGTCGTGAATTTCTTCAGGACCGCGTGCGGCCATGCCGGCCTTTCGCAAAGCAAGTTAAAAAAGTTGCGCAGGCTATCTCAGGAAAGAAGCCAGCTGCATCTGCGTGCTCCTGCTCCTGAGAATGGCCGAGTGCGCGCGCCAGGCTGGCAGAGGGAGGCGCAGGCGCGATAGGGCGTACGCGAGCGCGGCCCCAAAAGAATCGAACTCCTTCGGCTGCGCCCGCAGCGCCTGCCGGATGTTCTCGCGCACATTCCAAACCCCAAGGGGGACATAGTCGCTGTAGGCCTCGCGCAGCACGAGCGCGCCCGCCTGCCTTCTCAGCTCCTTGAGCTTCTCGCACACGGCGAGCCGCGCCGAGTAATAGCACCCTCCCACGCTTGAGTACTCTGTTTTCCGCGCGAAGCCCTCCCTGTCGCTGAATATTTCAAGGCGGTCGCCGATGATTTGGGGAAAGAACGCCTCAATCCACTCGAACTGCCACGTGGAGGGAAAGAGTAGGATTATGAAGGTGTTGGAAAGCGAGGAGTGCTCGAAAACGAGAGACTGGTTTTCTATAGGCGGGAGGGCCTTCACCTCCTCAAGAAGCTTTTCGCTCATAGTGGAATCGACCGCGGTGATGGCCCAGCGCGTTGGCACGAGCTTCCTGTTCTGCCCGAGGCCGAGCGCGCCCACGCTGAGCGCGCGCTGTATGAACGAGACGGGCGTGCCGCGCTCGTAAAGCTCCACAATCGCATCGCGCGCGCTCAGGTCGGTGTCGTGGTACGCCCTCTCCAGGTTGTGCTCAAACCTGCCGGAATCAACGCGCAGTTCTTTGAATGGCGCGGAAGGCCCGAAGGGCTGCAGCTCCTCGTGCAGGAAACCGCCAGAAGGCCGTTTTGAGAAGGAGAGCTCAACCTCGGCTGGCTTTTCCGACAGGGCGATCTCCTGCACGAGCTGCGTGATGCGGCCGGTGTCGTGCACCGAGACCGCCTGCTTTCCGCGCACGAGCTGCAGGCGGAAGTTGATTATCTGCCGGGCACTCTTTCCGGAGGGAATCCATTCCTCGGGAAAATCCATCTCGCGCGTGTCCCCGCTCGCTGGAGGAACAAGCGGGCCGATGAGGACTTTGGGGTAGCCGAAGCGGCCTATGAAGACAGAGGGAGGCGATGCGCCCGCGAGCCTCTCGCCCACGCTGAGAGAGCGGAAGGGCTGGTGGCGCGAGTATAACCTGCTGAGGAAAGAAGCCTTGCCTCCGCGCATGCAGTGAAGTGCGGCGGGAGCTTTTAAAATAATGCTTGAGCAGGCTTCCGGTGAGGCCGATGAGCTATATCCTGTAGTGATGAAAGAAGATGTGCTTGGCGAGTTCCACAATGAGAAAGTAAGCTGCGGTGATCAACAGTATGACGGCCAGGAACTCGCCGTCGAGCGGGACTAACTCGAACAGCACGCCGAGCGGGAGATAGGGCAGGGCGATCGAGCCGGCCACGGCAGCGAGCGAGGTCGCGAGCAGCAGGCCCGAGGGCGCGCTCTTGAAGAAAGCTTTTTTCGTCCTCAGGGCGAACGTGACCACGACCTCGGTTATGACCGACAGCAGGAACCAGCCCGTTCTGAAGAGAACCGGCGGGGCGTGCGCCGTGTACAGCAGGAAGTATATCATCAGGAAGTCGAAAACCGAGCTTATCAAGCCGAAGAAAATCATGAAGCGCGTTATGACGCCGATGTTCCACCTCTTTGGCCTGCGCAGATCATCCTCGTCCACGGAATCCGTCGAGACCGCGGCGAGCGGAAAGTCTGAAAGGAAGTTCGTGAGCAGTATCTGGGTGGGCAGCAGGGGAATGAAGGGCAGGAACAGCGAGGCGAGCGACAGCGTCAGCATGTTGCCGAAGTTCGCGCTGATGGAGTTGAAGATGTATTTGGCGGTGTTGTTGAATGTCTTGCGCCCCTCTGCGATGCCGTCCGCGATTACGGTCAGGTCATTCTTGAGCAGCACGATGTCGGCCGCCTCCTTGGCGATGTCCACGCCCGAGTCAACCGAAATGCCCACATCTGAAACGTGGAGCGCGGGCGCGTCGTTCACGCCATCGCCGATGTAGCCCGTGATGTGCCTGGCCTCCTTGAGGAGGGTGATGATCTCGTGCTTTTGTTCTGGGGTGAGGCGCGCGAACACGTTGAACTTCTCCGCCGCTTCGGCGCGCTCGCGCCTGTGGAGGCCGGCGTACTCCGCGCCAGTGATCACCCTACCGCCCTTGATTTCCAGCCCCACCTCCCTGCACACCTGTGCCGTGACAAGCGGGTTGTCGCCCGAGAGTATTTTCAGCTCGACGCCCAGCGCCGCGAGCCTGTGGATGGCCGCAGTGGCGCTTTTCTTTGGCGGGTCTGAGAAGACAAGCAGGCCATAAAAGGCAAGGCCCTGCTCATCGGATGGCGAATACCGCTTCTTTGCGATGGCCTTGCCTGCCAGCGCGAGCACGCGGTAGCCCCGGGCGCTGAGCTCCTCGTACTCCTTCATTATCTTTTTCCTGTGGGCTTCTATTCCCACCAACCGCTTGCCCGTATATGCGGTTGTGCAGGCGGCCAACACTTTTTCTACCGAGCCCTTGCAGTAAAGATGCCTCCTCCCGGCCGAATCCTCCACGACAACGCTCATCCTCCTTCTCTCAAAGTCGAATGGAATCACCTCGACAGTGGTGTATTCCCTGAGGCGGTGGGCGAAGGACATGTGGCCTGCATGCTCCCACAGCGCGACATCGAATGGCGTGCCCGAGAGGCGGTGCCTGCCCGCAGCCACGGGGGAGCACAGCAGGGCGTACAGCAGCACGCGCTCATCCTTCTCTCCAGCCACATTGACGTGCCTCTCGAGCGTGAGCTTGTTTTCTGTGAGCGTGCCCGTCTTGTCCGTGCACAGCACATCCATGTCTCCCAGGTCCTCGATGCTCTCGAGCCTTTTGACAACCACTTTCTTGGCAGCGAGTACGAGCGCGCCGCTCGACAGCGTGAGCGTGATGATCATTGGGAGCATCTCGGGCGTGATGCCCACGGCGATGGCGAGCGCGAAAAGCAGGGAGAGCAGGGGGTCTTTGCCGAGCATGGCATTGACCGCGAAGATGAAAACGGTCATGATGACTATGACTGCCAGGAACATGTCGCCAAAAGCGCGCATGCTCCGCTCAAAGTCAGTGGGGGGAGGGCGCGCCTTCAGGAAGGCGGCCGTGCGTCCCAGCTCGGTGTTCCTGCCGGTTGCGATGACCACGCCGATGCCCGAGCCGCTGGCAACGTGCGTGCCTGCGAAAGCGATGTTGCGCAGCTCTTGTATGATGGGCTTCTCCGCCTTCACAGGAGAGGCGGTCTTCTCAACCGGCGCGGACTCGCCCGTCAGCACAGACTCATCGGTAGCAAAGGCGAGGGCCGAGGTGAGCCTGACGTCGGCTGGGACGATGTCGCCCATGGCGAGCTCAACGACATCGCCGGGCACGAGCTCGGCGGCGTTTATCTCCATCCTCCGCCCCTCGCGGATGACCCTCGCCTTCACGACCAGGTATCTCGCCAGCTTCTCGAGCGCGCGCTCTGACTTGTGCTCCTGGACAAAACCGAGCACGGCGTTGGTGAGCAGAATGGCGATGATGATGGCCGACTCGGTGAGGTCGCCCAGAAAGCCGGCTATGAACGCTGCAGCGGACAGAATAAGCACGAGGGGGGAGGAGAATTGGGAGAGGAAAATCTCGAGCGCGCGCTTCCTCCTCCACCTCTCCACCTCGTTTCTCCCCCACTTCCTTAACCTGAGGGCGGCCTCGTGAGAGGAGATGCCCGCGGGCGTTGAATGAAGCTCGGCGAGCACCTCGCCAGCGGGCTTGGCGAACAGGCTGGTTTCCACGCAGGCCATTCAGCTCGCAGGTTAAAAAGCGTTTCAAAAGCCAGCGCTGTACTCATAGGCAGAGAGCACTTTCGCCAGCACGGCTGGCGCGGTGAGCTCGACAGGGGAGAGTGAAATTTTTGGTTGGTTTGCCAGCGCGGTTTGGCTCAAGAAGTCCCCGTGAGGAAAACCTCCGATAATCACACCGGCATCCCTGTGAGCCTCGAAAAAGCCAGCGAGTTCTCTCAGAGAGAAGAGCTTTCCCCTCACATCGCACACCAGCAGAGCGAAGCCGCTCAGCTCGGCCAGCAGGCCCGCGAGTGATTTTTCCTCAAGCCACAGCAGCCTCTTTCCCTCCGCCTCGATGCTTTTCTTTTTGTACAGGTCTTCGATGAGGCCCACAAACTGATTGTAATTTCTGGAAGCGCGCGTCTCGGGATTCATGCGGATGACTTTGTCCTCCAGCGTGTGAACAGACATGCACAGCCGGCCTGCCTTGTTGAGCTGCGAGTCGAGCGCGAGCTTGATGAGGTCGTGAATGATGTCAGGCCTGCCCCTCCGCTCTCTGTTTTCAAGTTTCTCCATCGCCCTCCAGTGCAGGCTGGCATCCAGCAAAAGCTCTGTCGGCTTCTTCCTCCTCTTCCTTGCATGCGAGGCGATTATGGGATGGCGGGCGATGGCTGCCGGAACCAGCTCAAGCGCGGCATCGGCAATGACAATGGCCAGCATGAATTTAAATTGGAGAATCAAGGCTTAAACTTATGCAGGTTGTTTCGCGCGAGCGGATGGCAGAGCTCGACAGGCTGGCGGGAGAACTGGGGGCGGGGACAGCAGTGCTCATGGAAAGGGCGGGCGAGAGGATTGCCGAGCTTGCGGAGAAAATGGCCCGCGGCAGAAAAATCGCCGTGCTGTGCGGGCATGGAAACAATGGTGGGGATGGCTTGTGCGCTGCGAGAAGGCTGGCCGAGCGCGGTTTTTCTGTCACCGCCTTTCTTGCGAGCCCGAGGGAAAAATTCTCAGGAGAGCCGCTCAAGCAGCTCGAGCGGGCGGAAAAAACAGGCGTCAAGATTATTGGGATCGGTGAGCGAGCTGAATTCACTTCATTTGACTTCCTCATTGACGCACTGCTCGGCTTTAACCTCAAGGGCGCGCCCCAGGGAAAATTCGCCGAGCTCGTCAGGGCAGCGAATGCGAGCGGAAAACCCATTCTCGCGGTCGATCTGCCCTCGGGCCTTGACGCGAACACTGGAGAGGCTTTCGAGCCGTGCATAAGGGCGAACGCGACAATCACGCTGGCGTATCCAAAAACGGGCTTATTGAAAAAAGAAGCGGGAGCGTTTGTCGGGAAACTTTTTCTCGCTGACATAGGCGTGCCAGCGGAGGCGTGCAGGCGCATGGGCCTCGAGCCGGTTGCATTCCGTACCAGAATAATTCAGCTCAGATAACCCGTCCGACCGCAGAGCCGATGAGGTACCCCGCGAGCGCCGCCACCCCACCAATCAGGGCCATCTCGAGCCCGCTCTTTAACGGGCTTCCGACAGTCATGCGCGCCTTCTGCCAGCCTGCAAGAAACAGGACTGCTGCAGAGACGATGACTGACGCGAGCGTTGCAGGCCACACTGGAATCAACGCAAAAGGAATGATTGGAATGAGCGAGCCGGCGAGCGACGAGAGGCCGACGACTGCGGCCTCCCTTGTCGGGTTTATTTTTTTTGTTTCCGCGCCAAGCCCCAGCTCATCGCTCACCATGGCCTCGAGCCAAGTCCGCTTGCTTGAGGTTATTTTCCTCACGACGTCCTCAAGCGTCTTTCCGCGGAAGCCCTTCTTCATGTAGATGAGGCGCACCTCTTCCTTCTCCACTTCGGGCAGGTGCGCCATCTCCCACTTTTCCCTCTCAACCTCGCCCTTGTAATGGTCCTGCATGGCGCGCGCCGAAGTGTAGGCAACGGCGGCCATGGAAATGCTTTCAGCGAAAGTGCCGGCGAGGCCGGAGATGAGCACGAGCTTCGGGTCGTTCGTCGCGCTCGCAACGCCCAAGGCGATGCCGAGCACGTTCACCACGCCATCCTGTCCTCCGAGAATGATCTGCCTGAGGAGCGAGCCCGTTGGCGTGCGCTGGGCGTGCTCCTCGAGTTCTTTCGTAGCGGCCTTGCTCACCTTCGACTTCGTGAGCCTCTCCTTGAGAAGAGTGACGAGCTTCGAGCGGGGATGGACTCGCCGTGCCATGAGAGAGTTTTGCATGGAAGCTATTTAGGCTTTCTTTTCCTGGAAGATGTGAATGGCTTTGCCCAGCGCGTCCTCGGCAGCCTCCATGAGCGCCTCGGAGAGGGTCGGGTGGGGGTGGATGGTTGTTGCAACGTCTTCGGCCAGCGCGCCCATTTCAAGGGCGAGCGTGGCCTCGCTGATGAGGTCGCTCGCGTCAGGGCCCACGACGTGAATTCCGAGTAGGAGGCCTGTCTTTGCGTCCGAAACGACTTTGACGAAGCCATCGGGCTCGTTGAGCGTGAGCGCGCGGGCGGAGGCGTGGAAGGGAAACTTGCCAACCGAGACGTCCAAGCCTTTTTCCCTTGCCTCTTCCTCGCCCATTCCGACAGTGGCTATCTCGGGGTCGCTGAAGATCGCTGCGGGGATGAACGCGTTGTCGAAAGCGGCCGGAAGGCCGGCGATGGCCTCGGCAGCGACTTTGCCCTCGCGGAAGCCCTTGTGCGCGAGGAGAGGGGGGCCGGAAACGTCGCCGATGGCGTAGATGTTGGGGTCGGTGGTCTGCCTTTTTTCATTGACTTTGATGAAGCCCTGCTCGTTGAGCTGCACGCGCGTCTTTTCAAGATTGAGGCCCGCCGTGTTGGGCTTGTGGCCTATTGCGACGAGGATTTTATCGGCTTCAAAAGATGCCTCGCCTGAGGGGGTGGAGGCTTTGACGAGCGCGCGGCCGCCTTTTTTTTCGAAGGAGGTTGGCGAGGTGTTTGTATAGATTTTTGCCCCGAGCCTGGCAAGGTGGGCGTGGACGAGCTCCGCGATATCGGCGTCAACACCCGTGAGAATGCGCTCGCTTCTCTGCAGAATGGAAACGCGGCTGCCGAGCTTCGTGTACAGCGTGCCCATCTCCACGCCTATGTAGCCGCCGCCGATGATGAGGAGGTCGTTGGGGATTTCGGCCAGCTCAAGCGCCTCGCGCGCGGAGATGACCGTCTCGCCGTCGAATTCAAAGCCCTTGAGGGGCGCCGCGGCCGAGCCCGTCGCGATGACTGCTTTCTTGAACTTGACCGCGCCGCCCCCTTCCTCGCTCCTGTAGCCCGCGCGCGAGGAGGACTCGAAGAAGGCCGTGGCGTGAATGACTTCGACGCCGCGGCGCTCGCAGAGGCTGGCGATGCCGTTCCTCAGCTGCTCCTCGACACGGTCCTTCCAAGCCTGAAGCCGCTGCATGTCGACGCGCGCGCCCTCGATGTGCAGCCCAATCTTGCCCAGCTCCTTGATCTCGTGAAAGACTTTCGCGACTTGGATGAGCGCCTTGCTGGGAACGCAGCCGTGGTTCAGGCACAGCCCTCCGAGCTTTTCCCTATCGATGAGAACGACGTCCTTGCCGAGCTGGGCCGCGCGCAGCGCGCACACGTAGCCTCCCGGCCCGCCCCCGATGACGAGGAGATCGCACTGGCGCTCGAGCTCGCCCATCACCATCAGACCACATCCACGAGCAGGAGGCTCGGGTCCTCTAGGTGCTGCTTGATCGAGTTGACAAAGCGCGCGGCGGCCGCGCCGTCCGTTATTCTGTGGTCGAATGAAAGAGAGAGTGGGAGGAGCTTGCGGATGGCTATCCCGCCGTTGACGACAGCGGGCGCGTCGCGGATTTTGCCCGTGCCCAGGATGGCGCACTCGCCTGGGTTGATGATGGGCGTGGCGAAAATGCCTCCCAGCGTGCCGATGTTGGTTATGGTGAAGGTGCTGCCCCGAAGCTCTTCGAGAGAAACTTTCCTCTCGCGTGCTTTTTCGGACAGCTCGTTCATCTCTCGCGCGAGCTCGAGAATGTCCTTCTTGTCCGCGTCCTTTACCACGACGACCACGAGGCCCTCCGGGGTATCGACCGCGATGCCGAGGTTGAAGTACTTCTTTACGATGATTTCGCCCTTCTCCTCATCGATTGAGGAATTGAATATGGGGTGATGTTTCAGAGAAAGGATGGCCGCGCGCGCGATGAGGGGAAGGAAGGTGAGGTGAATGCCTTTGGCCTGCGCGAGCGTTTTCTTGCTTTCCCTCATGCGCCACAAGTCGGTGACATCACACTCGTCCATGTGGGTGACGTGAGGGGCTGTGAAGGCGCTGCTGGCCATGCGCTGGGAAATGAGCTTGCGCACGCCAACGAGGGGAACGCGCTCGACAGGGCCTTCGATGTGAATTGGAGGAGAAGGCGCGCGTGCAGTTGGCGCTGGCGCGACGCTGGCGGCTGCGCGCACGTCCTGTTCCGTGATCCTTCCGGCAGGCCCCGTGCCTTTTATTTTAGCCAGTTCCACTCCGAGCTCGCGGGCGAGCCTGCGTATTGCCGGGGTTGCGAGGGGATGGGTGAATGAAGGCTGGGGGGCGGAAGGAGGCGCGGGCGCTCCCGCAGGCCTTGCGGCGGGCGCTTTTTCCTCGGGCGCGCTCTCCCCCTGCTCGCCGATTGCCGCGAGCGCTCCGCCGACTTTGACCACGCCGCCCTCCGGAACATAGAGGCGGAGGACAACGCCCGCTTTTGGCGAGGGCATCTCGACCACGGCCTTGTCGGTTTCGATCTCGCCGAGCGGCTGGTCTTCCCTCACGCGCTCGCCTTCTTTGACGAGCCACTTGACTATGCGGCCTTCGGTAATTCCCTCGCCGACGTCCGGAAAGCGGAAAACGAATGCCATGCAACCAACTCAATAGCTCATCGCTTCCTTGACTGCCTTTTTTATCTTGAGCGGATTCGGCAGGTAATAGTCCTCCAGCTTTGGGTAAGGGACAGGGACGTCGTAGGAGGCCACGCGCGCGGGCGGAGCCTCGAGCGACAGAAATGCTTTCTCGTTAATGCGCGTGATGATTTCCGCGGCCACGCTGAATGAACGCGGCTCCTCCTCGACGACGACAACGCGGCCTGTCTTGCGCACGCTCGCCATGAGGGTTTCGTCATCGAGGGGGGAGAGCGTGCGCAGGTCGATGAGCTCGCAGCTCGTGCCCTCCTTTTCAATTTCCTCAGTCGCTTCGATCGTCGTTCTCATCATCGAGCCCCAGGAAACGAGCGTGACGTCGCTGCCCTCCTTGACAAGCTTCGCTTTGCCGAGCGGGATGTCATACAGCTCGTCCGGAACTTCTTCCCTGAAGGCGCGGTAGAGGCGCTTGGGCTCGAAGAAAAAAACAGGGTCTGGGTCGCGGATGGAAGCGACGAGCAGGCCCTTGGCGTCAACGGGGGTTGAGGGGATGACAACCTTGATGCCAGGGATGTGGCACCACAGCGCCTCCATGCTCTCGCTGTGGTGCTCGAGAGCGCGAACACCGCCGCCATACGGAGCACGAATCACCATCGGGCAAGTGAATCTTCCCCTCGACCTGTTTCGCATGCGCGCCGCGTGGTTTATTATCTGCTGGAAGGCCAGGTAGGTGAAGCCGTCGAACTGAAGCTCTGCGACAGGCCGCAAGCCGTTAACAGCCATGCCTATGGAGACGCCCACAATGCCGCTTTCTGCGAGCGGCGTGTCGAGCACGCGGGCCTCGCCGAAAGTATTCCAGAGGCCTTGGGTGGCGCGGAATACGCCGCCGTCCTTGCCGACGTCCTCGCCGAGAACGATAACTGTGGGGTCGCGCTGCATTTCCTGGTGAAGCGCCTGATTCACCGCCTCGACCATGTTGAGCTTGGTCACGTCATCCGCCTTGCCTCGCCTTTTCCTCCAAGTACTTCTTGAGCTCCTCCTCCTGCTCAAGCAGGTTGGGAGTCATCTTCTCGAAAACGAAGTGGAAGAAGGCGGTTGGGGAGGGCGAGTGCGCTTCAGCCTCCTTGACAGCCTCTTCTATCACGGCCTGCGCCTCGCGCGCCACCTCCTCTTCGTAAGCCTCGCTCCACAAGCCTTTCCTCTTCAGGTAGTTGCGGAAGCGCTCAACCGGGTCCCTCCGCCTCCAGGCAGCAACCTCTTCCTCGCTCCTGTAGCGGGTCGGGTCGTCCGCGGTCGTGTGAGGCCCGATGCGGTAGGTGAGGCACTCGATGAGCGTGGGGCCCTGGCCGGCGCGGGCTCTCTCGACAGCGTCCCTTGTCGCCTTGTACACCGCGAGCACGTCGTTGCCGTCGACTTGGATGCCCGGAAAGCCGTAGGCGAGGGCCTTCTGTGCAAGAGTTTCGGATGCGGTCTGCCTTTCCCTGGGAACGCTTATGGCATATTGATTATTGCGACACACAAATACGATGGGGCACTTGAAGGTGCCCGCAAAGTTCAAGCCCTCGTGAAAGTCGCCCTCGCTCGTGCCCCCGTCGCCGAAGAAAACGAGCGAGACGCGCTTTCGCCCGAGAAGGCGGTCGGCGAGCGCCGCGCCCGTCGCGTGCAGGACCTGCGAGGCGATGGGAATGATGATGGTGAACGCGTTTATCCCGTCTGGAATCCTGTTTCCATCCTCGCTTCCCATGAAGGAGAGGAAGAGCAGCTTGGGAGGAAGCCCTCGCGCAAAGTAAGCGCCGTGCTCCCTGTATGAGGGGAAAAGCCAGTCGCCCTCCTCCAGGGCAAAAGCGCTGGCGACGTGCGTGGCCTCCTCGCCCTCGCTCGGAGCGTAGGTGAGCAGGCGGCCCTGCCTCTGCAGCGACAGCGCCTTGGCGTCGAAAGTCCTCTCGAGCACCATCGTCCTGTAAATCTTGTCCAGCAGCTCGCGCGGCAGCCTGGGCTCGAGCGACTCGTCATAGCTGCCGTCCTGGTTGAGTATGCTGAGGTGTTCGATCTTGAACTCAACGACTTTCTTCAACGGCATGCTGTCATCTCCGCGAACAGCTCGCCCGCCCTGTAGGAAGAGCGAATGAAAGGCCCGCTGGCCACAAAACGAAAGCCCTTTTCTAGAGCGATGGCTTTGAGGCGGGCAAACGCCTCTGGCGCAATGAACTCTGCAACGGGAAGGTGAGCTGGGGTGGGCTGGAGGTACTGGCCGAGGGTCAGTATGTCACACCCGACCGCGCGCAGGTCGTCCATCGCGCGCAACACTTCCTCCTCGCGCTCGCCCAGGCCCAGCATAAGGGAGGATTTTGTGGTGAAGCCCGCTTTCTTCGCGTTTGCGAGTACCGCGAGCGATTGGCGGTAGGAAGCGCGCCTGTCCCTGGCGAGCGGGGTGAGGCGCTCGACAACCTCGATGTTGTGAGCGAGGATGTCCGGCCTCGCGGCGAGCACGGCGCGCAGGCAGGCATCGTTCCCGCGGAAGTCCGGAACGAGCGCCTCGACAAGAAAGCCTTTTTCCTTCAGCGCGCGGATGCAGGCAGCGAAGTGCGCCGCGCCTCCGTCAGGCAGGTCGTCGCGGCACACGCTGGTGAGAACAACATAGCGAAGGCCCATCCTACGAGCAGCCTCGGCGATGCGCGCTCCCTCGCCTGCATCAATGGGCAGGCCCGCGCTGGCCTTGGGTGTGGCACAGAAGCGGCAGCCGCGCGTGCAGACATTCCCGAGAAGGAGAAAGGTTGCCGTGCCTGAGCCCCAGCACTCGCCTTGGTTTGGACAACGCGCGGACTGGCAGACTGTGTGGAGAGAACTGCCCGCGAGGACTGCCTTTACCTCCGCGTATTTCCCGCTCGGGGGCCTGATCCTGAGCCACGGGGGCTTCATGAGGGCGCTTCGGCTTTGCGGTTAATAAGTTTTTCAGTGCACGCTGAGAACGCGCGAAAGGGAAAGCGCATACTGTTTTTCAACCCGCAGCACGCTGGCCGGAACGAGCGTCTCGAACCTCTGCAGAACGGTGTTGAATGCCAGGTGCGAGCCCGCGATGCCGAGCGCGAACAGCCCCCGCTCGTACGCCACGATGGGGATGAGCGCGAGCCATGCCTCGGCGGGCATGGGAACGGTCCAGATCCAGAACGCGCCTCCAATGGCGTGGGCCGTGAATGTGGCGCCGAGCGAGCGCGCCAGCAGGTTGTGCTCGAACTTGAGCGCGATGACCGGAATGAGCCAGTACAGGGTGTAGAACCAAACCCGGCCGCCTACTGGGTGGGCTATGAAAACAGCCATGCAGGCCAGGGGAACGAGCGCGCGTGCGATGCGGTTTCCGCGGCCGAAGTAGTATGCGGCGAAGAGCATGGGAAGCAGGCGCCACGCGCCAACAAAATCGATGGCCCTGCCGAGCAGCGCGTAGTTGGCGAGCTGCGCGAGCAGTATGGCCGCCGCGCCCGGGAGCACTCCAAGAAAGGAAGCGGGAAGCGGGCCGATGAACTGGAAGAACGTGAAGTACTGGTTTGAAGAGCCGACGAGCTGGGAGAAGTTTATGTTCTGCGCGACGAGCGCGAGCGCGCTGAAGAGAAGAATGAAAAAAAGCTGTGTGGCGAGATGCGTTTTGCCGGCCATAAACCCACCGTTTACTTTTCTTCACAAAATATTAAATTGGTTGCCCTACCTCTCGAGCACGAGCACTTCCCAAGGCCCTTCGCCAACGCCCTCGGCTGTCCTCTTGGCCGCGAGCAGGTTCCATTTCCTCTCCAGCTCCTCGATGACCTGGGTCACTTTGCTCTTTATCTTCTTCCCGCCGTGCCCGCTCCTCAGCTTGCCCGCGTGGGCGCGAACCCGCTCGAGCAGCAAGGCGACTTCCCTCCTCCTGTCCCGCATCTTCTCCCGCTCGACGAGCTTTTCGTCCAGTTCTTCCGGAGTCCTCCAGTCCGGAACGCGCGGCACGCGGCTGTCCCAGTACCAGAAGGCGGACGCGAGCTCCGGCAGCAGGGCGTCAACAGTGTTCTTGTCGCGCGAGTACATGGCCTCAGGCAGGATGTAGCCCAGCACGCGCACAGCCTTATCAAAATACTTCTGCGAGTCGCTCCTGAGCCAGGAGGAGAGCTTGTCGTAATCGCGCCTGCCGAGCCTCGTGAAGACCATCAGGACCGCCTGTCGTGAATGCTTTTTACCTTACTGTATTAATTGTTTTTGGGAGGGTGGGAATGGAGCTGACGGAGGCAAAGCGGAGGATAGAGTGGGCGCTCGAGGCCGGCAGGCTCGCCCTAGTCATAGGCAACTGCCGCGTGTGGTACGCCGGAAGGGCGGCTTCAAAGCTCAGCGAGGGCGAGCGCTTCTCGTCATAAAGCACGATGGGACTTTTCTGCTGCACCAGGGAAGCGGCATAAGGCCATAAACTACCAGGGGCCGGGCAGCAGGGTGGCGTGCGAGCTCAAGGAAGGGGCGCTCGTCGTCACCGCGAGCCGCTCAAAGAAGAAATCCGCGTGGAGTTTCATTCCATCGAGTTTGCGGACTCGTTCCAGCTCAGGGACGACAATAGGCTCAAGGTTTTCGGAAGCGAGAGGGAGCTCACGCAGCTTCTCATGCAGGACCTGGAGTGTGTCGAGGCGGAGCTTGTCCCGCTCAAGAACAAGAGCGACGTCAGGAGGGGAACCATCGACATTCTTGCGGAGGATTTTCGGAAAAGGCTCGTGGTCATTGAGGTGAAGAGGAGGCGGGCCGGCTTGGATGCGGTCACGCAGCTGGCCAGGTACGTGGAGGAAATGGGCAGGCGCAGGGACAGGCAGACGAGAGGCATTCTGTGCGCGCCTGGCATAACGGAAAACGCGCTCAAGATGCTTGAGGGCGAGGGCCTGGAGTTCTATCGCCTGGATTATGAGGTAGGAAACCCGAGCGCGAGGATAAGGGGCCTGCAGAAAAAACAGAGGATGCTGCAGGAGTTCGAGTGAATTTAAATTTTTTCCCAACCTATAGGGAGTTGCATGTCTTATCACGAGTTTGATATAATTGTTGTCGGGGGAGGGCCTGGCGGAAGCGCGACCGCGGCGCTCACCGCGAGAAAGGGCTGGAAGGTCCTTCTCCTTGACAAGGCCAAGTTCCCGAGGGACAAGACGTGCGGCGACGCGGTGAGCGGGAAGTCGCTCAAGGTGCTGAGGGAGCTCGGTGTCGTCAAGGAAATTGAAAAGGCGCCGCACGCGGACATAACGGGCGTTGTTTTCAGCAACCCGAAGGGGACGATGGTGGAGATTCCGTTCCCGAAGACCGACAGCACGGGCGCGGCCTACGCGGGCTACTGTTGCCGGAGGGAGGTGCTCGACAACATCTTATTCAGGAACGCGAAGAAGGAGGTTGCGGAAGCGCGCGAGAACTTTTTGGTGACCGACCTGCTGTTTGAAGGCGGAAGAGCCGTCGGGGTGAAGGGAACTGACCTGAAAACAAAGGCGCAGAAGGAATTTCGCTCGAAGATCGTGGTGGGGGCGGACGGGGCGACGAGCGTCGTGGCGAGGGCGCTCGGGAGGGAAACGCAGCCCGAGGAGCACTCGTGCGTGGCGGCCAGGGCTTATTACAAAAACGTGAAGGGACTGACCGGAAACATTGAAATTCACTTCGTCGAATCACTCATACCTGGGTACTTCTGGATTTTCCCGCTCGATGACGGGCTCGCCAACGTGGGCGTCGGCATGGTGACGAGCGAGATGAAGGCGAGGAAGGTGAACCTGCGGCAGAGCATGTTCGACATCATAGAGAAGCACCCGGTTTTCAAAGAGAGGTTCGCGGGCGCGCGGCTGGCCAGCGAGGTCAAGGGATGGACGCTTCCCTTCGGAAGCCGGAGGAGAAAGCCGCACGCGGCTGGCGCGCTGCTCGTGGGCGATGCCGCGGCGCTCGTCGATCCATTCACTGGGGAGGGCATGGGCAACGCCATGAGCGCCGGCAAGCTGGCCAGCGAGGTCATCGACAGGGCGCTCAAGGCCGGCGACGTGAGCGAGGGGGCGCTGGCGGAATACGAGGCCGCGCTTCACAGGGAGCTCGACCCGGAGCTGCAGATGAACTACAAACTGCAGAGGCTCGGAAAACACAGGCTCCTGCTCAACCTCATCATAGACAAGGCCGCGAGAAGCAGGGAGATAAGGGAGACGATAAGCACGACCTTCACTGACGTGGCCGCGCGCGGGACATTCTCATCGCCGCTTTTCCTGCTCAGGCTCCTGCTTGCATAGCTATTTTTAATGCTGCTAGCAAAGAGAAGCGCATGGCGGATAAGCTTTACGATGTGCTGGTAGTTGGCGCTGGCGTGGCCGGCCTGGCAGCCGCGATGTACGCAGGGCGCTTCAGGTTGAAGACCGCAGTCGTTGGCGAGGTTCCTGGAGGGGCGATCACGCTCACTAACGAGGTGGAGAATTACCCCGGCTTTGTCGGCGTGACGGGCATGGAGCTCGCGGACAGGCTGCGGGAGCACGCGCAAAAATTCGGCGCGGAAATCTTTTCTGACAAGGTCGTTGAGATAAAGCCCGTGGGAAAGAATTGCTTCAGGGCGAGGACCGAAGGGGGACAGGAGTTCACCACAAAGGCCGTCATCCTGGCGACCGGCACGGAGAGGAGGAAGCTCGGCGTGCCTGGGGAGGCGGAGTTTGGGGGGAAGGGGGTGAGCTACTGCGCGCTGTGCGACGGGGCTTTCTTCAGAGGGAAAACCGTCGGAGTGGTCGGAGGCAGCGACGGAGCCGTCAAAGAGGCTCTCGTGCTGACCGAATACGCCGACAAGGTGTATATTTTTGCCAGAGGGGAGAGGCTTCGGGCCGAGCCAATAAACCTGGAGAGGCTCGGGGCAAACAAAAAAATTGAGGTGGTGCTCAAAATTCAGATAAAGGAAATAAGGGGCGACACAAAGATGCGCGGCATCGTGTTCGACCGCCCGCTCAACGGAAAAACAGAGATGGCCCTTGATGGGCTGTTCATCGAGATAGGCCATGCGCCGGCCAGCGCGCTGGCCAGCGCGCTTGGCGTGAAGCTGAACGAGAAGGGCGAGATCGTCATCGACAGGGAGGGCAGGACAAACATTCCTGGCGTGTTCGCTGCAGGCGACGTGTGCGACACGCGCTTCAAGCAGGCCATCACTGGCGCGGGCGAGGGAGTGGCCGCGGCCTACAGCGCCTACCAGTATGTCAGCGCAGGAGAGTTCGTCTGCCAGACCGAATGACTAGACAAGGCTTCTTCCGCCGTCTATCGTCAGAACAGAGCCTGTAGCGTAATCGTTTTCGAGCAGGAAGATGACCGCGTCGGCGACTTCCTCGGGCGTGCCGAAGCGCTTGAGCGGAATGCTCTTGAGTATCGTGTTCGCGTAAGTGGGACCGTAGTGCTTGGGCAGAAGAATGGTGCCTGCGGCGACGCAATTGACCGTTATTTTGGGGGCGAGCTCAAGCGCGAGAGCCCGCGTGAGCGCCACCACGCCTGCTTTCGAGGCGCTGTAGTGCGAGTAGCCTTTTATGGGCTGCTCGGGAGTCCAGTCGGCGATGTTGACTATCTTGCCGCCGTGCGCCTGAGAGAGCATGACGCGCGCTGCTTCCCTCGAGCACAGGAAGACGCCGGTGAGGTTGGTCTGAATCGTCTTTTCCCAGGAGGTGAGGGGCATGGAGGCGATGTGCGCTCGCTCGAACAGCGCGGCGTTGTTGACGAGAGCATCAACGCGGCCGAAGGCGCGCAGCGTTTTCTTAAAGAGGCTCTCGACATCCTTTTCCCGCGTGACGTCGGCTTTTATGTGAATGGCGTTCGCCCCGAGAGCCTTTGCTTCCCTGACCGTTTCCTTGGCCTCGCGCCTGCTGCGGTTGTAATCCACAACGAGGTTCATTCCCTCTGCCGCGAGCGCGAGCGAAATCGCCCTGCCGATGCGGCGCGCTCCGCCGGTGACGACAGCGGTCTTTCCCTCAAGCTTCACGAAAGCGGGTAATGGAGGAACAGAGCTATTAAAGGTATAGCTCCATGAGGGGCGTGATGTCTATGCCTTCGATGGGCTGGCGCGCCAGCGGAGCGGCTTTCAGCTGGGGGAGCTCGCCCTCATAAGTCGGCTTCTCCTCCTGGTAGAAGATGCCTATCGGTATGCGCTCGCCCCACTCCTCTGCCTTGGCGAGCGCGGCCGCCCTGTCGCCCGCGTTGTGGCCGGCCTCCTGCAGGTCGTAGACGCGCTTCTGGTAGAAGTCGTAGGTCTGCTCGTGGTTGTAGGTCACGCAAGGCTGCAGGACGTCAATGAGCGCGAAGCCCTTGTGCTTCACGGCGGCGACGATTGTCTTCGTCATGTGCGGGACATTGCCCGCGAACGTCCTCGCGACAAACGAGGCTCCGGATGAAAGTGCGAGGGAAATCGGGTTTATCGGATACTCGATGCTTCCGTGAGGAGAGCTCGTCGTCTTGAACCCTTTCCTGGAAGTTGGCGAGTACTGGCCCTTGGTCAGGCCATACACCATGTTGTCGTGAACGAGGCAGGTTATGTCAAGATTGCGGCGGCAGGCGTGAATGAAGTGCCCCATGCCGATGCCGTAAACATCGCCGTCGCCCGCCTGCGCGATGACCGTCAGGGTGTGGTTGGCCAGCTTTATGCCCAAAGCCACGGGAATCTCACGGCCGTGCAGCGAGTGCATGCCGTAGACTTTGACGCTGTGGGCGAGCTTGTCCGCGCACCCCACGCCCGTGACGAGGACAACCTCGTGCTGGGACAGCCCGAGCTCGATGATCGCCTGCTTGAGGCTCAACAGGATGGCGTAGTCGCCGCAGCCTGGGCACCACTTGAGGGACTCGCGCGTGCCCAGCTGTGGAATGGTGAGCTTTCCCCTCGTGCTCTTCACCTCGGTCAAGTCAGCCACCCTCGAACACCTCCCTGACGAAATGGAATACCTCGCTCGGGAAAAGCTGCCTGCCGGAGTACTTGAGCAGCCTGTGCCTGAACTCAACGCCCGTCTGCTCGCGGATGAGCCCGCCGAGCTGGCCTGTCTTGTTGTTCTCCAGCAGCACGAGGTTTTTTGCGGATGATAGAAGCGATTTCGCCTCCCTCGCCTTGAAGGGCCAGATGTTGCAGAAGTGGATGTAGTTCGCGGCGATGCCTTCGTCTTTCAGCATCTCAATGGCCTCCAGCGCGATGCCCTTGGTTGAGCCCCAGCCAACAAGGGTAACTGAGGCGCTCCTGCTGCCGAGCACTTTGGGGGGTTCGAGCTCCCTGAGAATGCCCTCCATTTTCTTCATCCTTTTGTCCATCATGCGCGTGCGGTTCAGCTCGCTCTCATCTATCTCGCCGAACTCGTTGTGCTCGTCGCCAGCCACCATGTGCACGCCGCCCGGCTGGCCGGGGAGGGGGCGCGGGGAGACGCCGTCCTCTGTGAACTCAAAGCGCTTGACCTCGTTGCCCAGCTGGGCGGCCTGCTCATCGCTCAACAGCTTGCCGCGCTCTATGCGGATGTCGCTGCCTGTCTTGAAGAACTCGCACGTCTGGTAGTTTTCGGCGAGGAACTTGTCCGTGAGGATGATTGCCGGAACCTGGTATTTCTCGGCCAGGTTGAAGGCCTCGATGGTCTTGTAGTAGCATTCCTCGACATCGCCGGGCGCGAGCACGATGCGCGGGAACTCGCCCTGCGAGGCGTGAATGACAAAGCGCAGGTCGCCCTGCTCAGTCCAGGTGGGCATGCCCGTGCTCGGGCCAGGCCGCTGGCCTTCAACGATCACAACAGGAACCTCAGCCGAGCCCGCCAGGCCGAGCGCCTCGGCCATGAGGCTGAAGCCCCCGCCGCTCGTTGCGGTCAGCGCGCGCACGCCCGCGTAGCCCGCGCCGATGGCCATGTTCATTGCGGCGAGCTCGTCCTCGGTCTGCTTGACCACGATGTTGTACTTCCTCTCTATGGACGCGAGGTTGCTGAGAATGGCCGAGGAGGGGGTCATGGGGTACTGGGCGAGGAACCGGCAGCCTGCCTGCACGGCAGCCAATGAAATCGCCGCATTGCCGTCGAGCACCATGCGCCGAGGCGCGCCCTCCACCCTGCGCAGCTTTTTCGAGAACTTTCCCCTGTAGTTTTTCTTCACGTAATCGAAGCCCGCGTTCAGGCTCCGTATGTTGGCATCCACGATGGCCTGTCCCTTCCTGCCGTAAGTCTTTCGAATCATTTCGGCAACGATGTCAGCGCCGTAGTCGAGCAGGGCCATGCTCGCGCCCAAAGTAATCGTGTTCTTCATGAGCACATCCACGCCCAGCTCTTTCGCGATGCGGATGAACGGCACGCTGAACAGCTCGATGTCCGTCCGCCCAGCCTTCTTGGCGGCCTGGCCGTCCTTCTCCCCGTCGTAGATCAGCACGCCGCCAGGGTTGAGCTCGCGCGCGTTCTCCTCAATCGTCTGGGCATCGAGCGCCACGAGAATGTCGCACCTGTCGCTGTGCGCGTGAACGGGCTTCTCGCTCACTCTGGCGAGGAAAGTGTTGTGGCCCCCCCTGATGCGGCTGGGATAGCCGCTGTCCGTGAAAACGTGAAGGCCTCCGCGCGCGCACGCCTTTGCGAAGGTCAGGCCAATGGAGGCTATGCCGTAACCCGCCTCCCCGCCAATCTTCCACACGACGTCCGTCATCTGTCTAAACCCTGTTTGCTTAGCTCAAACTATGTTTAAATGCATTCGTATTCGACAAAAGGCTAACAAGAAAAAAAATCAGATTATTTTCTCGCCCGTGTCCTTCTTGAACAGGTGGATGACGTTCACCGGGCAGGAATCGGCCGCGCTCTTGTTGCACTCGTAGTCCCCGTCGTTGATCTCGCGCTCTTCCCACCCGTCGCTCCGCTTCTTTCCCCCCTTGACGACGCTCTTGCCGTCGTCGCCCATGCTCCAGAACTCGGGGCACACGGTCGCGCATGCGGCGCATCCAATGCAGTTCGGCCGGTCGTGCTCAATCCTGTAGCCAGCCATGCAGATGCAACGACTCTAAGCCTATTAAGCTTTTCCCTTGAGCTTTTCTATCGTGGCCTCCAGCTCCTCTCCCGAAAGCCCTCGCCCTGCCCTGCCGTCAAGCCGCAGGGAAATTTTTCCGTTCTCGAAAAACAGGACGGTGGGGACGATGTTTATTGAGTACTTTTCCCAGAGGGGGTTGTCGTCCTCGTCGATGACGACCTCCAGCCGGCTCCAGCCCTCTAGCTCGGCGGCGCGAAACACCGGCAGGAAGGCGCGGCAGAACGGGCACCATGTGGCATAGAACAAGGCCGCCACGCGCTTTTCTTTCGCAAGAACGCGCGCCAGCTCGGCTTCGGTCCGCACTTCCATCTCAAACAACTCACGTGGCTTCGAATGCTTTTTTCATGAGCAGCGCGTCTCCCTCAATGTTTGGCGACTCGCTGATGACGATGCCCGCGCACTTGAATTCCTTGAGCGCGGCCAGCAGCTCCTTGAAGCGGAAGTCGCTCTGGGGCAGATTCACGTGCTTGAGCTCACCCTTGGCGCTGTAGGTGATTCCCTCAACGTGGCAGTGCAGGTCATGCAAAATGCTTTTTCCGAGAGATTTTTCGAGCTTGGAGAGGATGGCACGGAATTCCTCGAAGGAATTGTTTTTGCCCCTCCTGGCATGCAGGTGAGCCCAGTCAATGCACGGCAGCACGCCCTCGACTTCCTGGCACAGACCGCATATCTCCTCAAGCGTGCCGAACTGGGAGGGCCTGCCCGTGGTCTCCAGGCGCAGCTGGACTGGAACGCCCTTGTGCCTGAGCTCGCTCACCATCGCCTCCACCTGTTTTTTCACATTCTTATAGGCGACTTCGGGAGCATCACCCATGTAGTAGGCTGGATGAAAGGCGATGCTACGGCCCCCGCATTCCCACAGGCGCTCCGCGCCGAGAAGTATTTTTGCAACGCCTGCCTTGAGCTTGTCTTTTTCCTTTGCGTTGAGATTCACGAAGTAAGTGCCGTGCGCGGTGAGGGAAACGGCGTGTTGCTCGGCGGCTGCTTTCACTTGCTGGGCGGCCTCTTTGCTCACGTTAACGCTTCTAACGAACTCGAGCTCCATGGCGCCCAGCCCGAGCTTTGCAACCTGCGCGATGCCGTGCAACGTGTCGTGCGGCTGCGTGGAGAGCGGAATGCCCGCGGTGCCGAACAACAGCGCGCTTGGCGGAGGAGGCAGCTTTTGCATGAAAGGCCTTTTGCGCGCAGGCTATAAGAGCATTCTTTTTTCTTTCACAAAAGCCTTGTGGAACTTCCACGCCGCTGCAGAGAACGCCAGGACAGCGCCAGTCAGCGCCAGGTCAAAAGCCAAGTGGGCGTAGGGCCCTGAAACGAGCCCGAACTCTTCCATCGCTTCAACCGAGGCCACGACAGCGAGTAAAATCATTCCAGCCTGTGCGCGGCATTCTTGAGAGTCATGACGCGGAACTCGCGCCTGAAGTCCCCGTCCGTGGGCACGAGTCGCGTCTCGAAAACGCCGTCCATGAAAAAGGAAAGCGCGTTCACCACCTGCTCGTCGTGCACGCCTGCTGCTGCAGTACTTTGACGTGAAAGCCTCTCACACGGCAGTGTTTTACTGGGTTCAGAGAGGAGCAAAGAGCCCTTGGATTCCAAAAATAGAGCCGGCAATGTCTCCGAAGTGGCATGTGGATGAGACGTTAGTGAGGATAAACAAGCAGTGGATGTACCTCATTATCGTCTGGTGCCCAACAAACAAGCTGCGCATTCCGCACTCTGGAAGCCGCGGAGAGCTCTCTTCACCCTGTTCTTCTTCGTGAAGAACTTCAGAAGGCCATGCCGCAGCATTGACCGGCGCACGCTGCTTTCATCGCTGGAATCCCAAAGAGAACAATGGCCCAACTCCTCAGAGCATACCCGCCATAACCATAATATTTATATATTCGAATATAACAATATATTTAAAATGTCGTCAAAAATTTTTAAAGCACTTTCAGATCCAACAAGATTAAAGATAGTAGAACTTCTAGAGAAAGGGGAAATTTGTGCATGCGAGTTCGTCCCTCTTACCAAAAAAGCTCAACCAACTATTTCACAACATTTGCGAGTCCTTGAAAATGCAGGCATAATAAAGTCAAGAAAAGAGGGAAGGATGGTCATCTACAGTCTTGTAAATCCAAAAATTATTGATATGATAAGAATTGTAAAGAAGATGAGCAAATGATTCAAGATATCGCCCTAAAGGCAATTAATAGTGGAATCTATGCACTCTTTGATTATTTAGGAGCACATGTCTTGACTTGCTTGATTCCAGCTTTCTTTATCGCTGGTGCTATGTCAGCTATCTTGCCAAAAGAAAAGATCCTCAAATATCTTGGTAAGAATTCTCCAAAACATATAGCATATCCTTTGTCAGTAGTTGCTGGATTGCTATTAGCTGTTTGCTCATGCACGATCTTGCCTTTATTTGCAGGAATAAAAAAGAAAGGAGCTGGTATAGGTCCTGCAATAGCTTTCTTATACACCGCCCCTGCTACAAATCTTCTTGCTATAATTTATACTGGAGCATTGATTGGATGGGATCTTGCTGTTTTTAGGATATTGCTGTCTGTAACGTTTGCAGTAGTAATTGGAA
>JAWCPB010000005.1:0-40471 GCA_038870455.1 Candidatus Micrarchaeia archaeon | reverse complement strand
ATAGGGTTTTGTGGAGTTTTACCTCGTTCAGCACGGCGAAGCGGCAAGGGAGGAGCAGGACCCGGCGCGGCCGCTCACCCAAAAGGGAAGGGCGGATGCCGAGAAGACGGCGGGCTTTCTGGCAAGACAGGGCGTGCGGGTTGCGGCCATCCACCACTCGGGCAAGCTGCGCGCAAGGCAGACCGCAGAAATTTTCGCCGCCAAGCTGGGCGCGCCCCTCGGCGGGCTGGCGGGCATGGCGCCGAACGACGAGCCCAGAGCCGCTGCTGACTTCCTGGCCACCGTGCAGCAGCCGGTCCTCCTCGTCGGCCACCTCCCCCACCTCAGCCGCCTTGTCTCCCTGCTGGTTGCAGGAGATTCCGAAAAGCCCGTCGTGGCTTTCTGCATGGCCGGCGTGGTGTGCCTGGAAAGGGAGGAGGGGTGGAGGATAAAGTGGGTGGTCAGGCCCGAAATGGTCTGACTCGCCTATTTCAGAAACTTCACGTTCGGTTGCCCCTGAAGTGCTTGTCACCAGTAAGAAGCGGCTTTTCCTCGCTTGCGTAAGAATAGATGATGGCGTCCGTGAGTGAAAGCCCTTCCGCGACGGATTTTCCTCCGGCTTTCACAGCTGCTTTGGCATCAAGCTGGAGGACGAGGCTGTTCTTTTGTATGAATTGTTGAATGCGCTCGACAAGCGCCGGAGAAACATTTTTCTTTAATAGAACTCGCGTGAGCTCTGCGAGGACGATGGATGGCGTTTCAATCTCGTTGTCCTCCAGCAGCTCTTTGTAATCTCCGCCTTCGAGATACCTGAACCACGCGTACGTGTCAGCGATATAAGCGTTCATGCTCCCTCTCCGCCTTCTCGTCCCCGCGCCTCAACGCCTCGAGGTCTTTCACCGAAACCTTTCCTTTCAGCACGCCTGCCATGCTCTCCCTGCGTGCTGCAAGGCAGTTTTTAAGAAGCTCATTAACAAACCGCGAGATGTTTCCGTGCGAGAGCTGCCTCAGCCTCGCCAGAAGGTGCTCGTCCAGCACGAGCGTCGTTCTCACCGTTGTCATACAACATCTGGCTTTTTAAGCCCGGAAACCAAGGCCTCCGCATGCGGTGGTTGAGGAACCTCCTGCTGCGCCTCGTGCTGCCCAAGAGCGAGGAGGAGCTGAAGAACTGGCTGGCTTGGATGGAGGCGGGCTGCATCGTGGGCGGGGTGTTTTTCTTGATTTATTTCACGGCCTTCCTGCTGGCTGGCGAGCTGTTGTGGGCGTTCAAGCTCGGGCTCCTGGCGCTCGTTCTCCTCGTTTTCATTTCCACGCTCAACCTCCTCCAGTACCTGCTTCCCATCGAGTTCAATTCGAGAAAGAAAAGGGCCTTGCGAGAAAGACTTAAATAACCTCTTCGTCGAAACAATTGCGGAAAGGTGTTTTCATTATTCCCGCTGTACGAGCTTAAGTGCGTGCTGTGCGGCTCTTCTTTTAGTGAGGAACAGACTTACACGCGGTGCCTCAGGTGCGGCGGGCCGCTTGATGTGAAATATGACTACAGGCTGGTTGAGCGAAGGCTCGACAGGGGGCTGCTCAAGAGCGCGCCGCTGAAAAACGCGAAATACAAGGCATTCTATCCTATTGAAGGCGAGCTGATCACGCTCGATGAGGGGGGCACGCCTCTCTACGAGTGCAGGAATTTTGCGAAGGAGACGGGCATTCCCATCCTTGTGAAAAACGAGGGAGCGAACCCCACGGGGGCTTTCAAGGACAGGGGGACTGCCGTCGAGATAACCAAGGCCGTGGAGCGTAAGGCAAAGGCAGTGGCGTGCGCGAGCACGGGAAACATGGCGGCCAGCGTGGCTGCATATGCCGCAAAAGTCGGTCTGCCCTGCCACGTGCTCGTGCCTGATGGAACGGCCATGGGAAAACTCGCTCAAGTGCTCAGCTACGGAGCCAGGCTCCTCCAGATAAAGGGAACTTATGCGGACGCGTTCGAGCTGGCGGCAGGAATGGCGAAAAAATTTGGGTACTGGCTGCTTGGAGACTATGCTTTCAGGGTGGAGGGGCAGAAGAGCCAGGCTTACGAAATCATAGAACAGCTTGGGTGGAAGTCGCCGGATTATGTCGTGGTGCCGATAGGCGTGGGAACAAACATAACCGCTATTTGGAAAGGGTTCAAAGAATTCAAGGAATTCGGCCTCACAGACAAGCTTCCCCAGCTTATCGGCGTGCAGGCAAGAGGCTGCAATCCAGTAGTCAAGGCATTCAAGAAAAAGGGAAAAATCGAGTCAGAAGAACACCCTGATACGATAGCAACCGCCATTACGGCAGGAAATCCGTACGACGCGCCCAAAGCGCTCGCCGCGCTGCGCGAGAGCAAAGGAATAGCCGTGGATGTGAGTGATGATGACATTATTGAAGCACAACAGCTTCTTGCGCGCACGGAAAGCATTTTCGTAGAGCCTTCTGCGGCTACCGGCGTGGCTGCGGTGCTGAAATTAAAGAATAGGCTGGCGGGCAAGCTTGGAGTGTGCGTGCTGACTGGAAACGGGTTGAAAGATCCTTTAACTGCCCTCAAGGGCTTTACTTTGCCCCCGAGCGTCGAGCCAAATATAAAAGAAGTAGAGAAATATATAAATAATCGTTTATATAATTTAAAGGCTCCTGTTAGGCGAGAGGAAAAAACAAAAGTTGTTTTCAGGAAAGCGCCAAGCGAAAAAGAGGTTTTGGAGGCTGTAAAGGCCAATTTCAACATCAGCATAGAACGCGAGCGGATTCCTGAAGTCCGCGAGGCTGTTGAGGAGTTCATCGGCAAAGGCAAGCCGGTTACGAGAGCGGACCTCAAAAGCATTTTGGAAGGGGTTTTCACTAAAATCACTCCAAAGAGGCGCGTGCTGGTGGTGGAGGATTACCTCGTGACTGCGAGCGCGAGGGCAAAGCCTAGGTGCGTGGCAACCCTTTCCTTCGAGGGAAAAAGATACTCGGAAGAGGGGGAGGGGGACGGGCCGGTGGATGCCACCATAAACGCGATAAAAAAGGCGCTGGCCGGCAGGGGCGTGGAGTTCTCACTCACCGACTATGGCGTGACCATCTCCACCGGAGGAACCGAGGCGACTGTTGAGGTAACCATGAGCTTGAGGGACAGAAAGGGGAATAAGGCTGTGGGACTCGGGGCAAGCCCGGACATTGTGCTGGCGAGCATCAAGGCTTTCGAGGCTGCCTACAACACACTCTACTGGAAAAACAGGAGAGGCGGATGAGCAGGCGCGTGCGCATTCTCGATACAACGCTGAGGGATGGCGAACAGACGCCTGGCCTCTCGCTTACGCCGGAGAAGAAGCTGCTCATCGCGAGGAAGCTCGATGAGCTTGGGGTGGATGTCATAGAGGCGGGCTCTGCTGTGGCGAGCACCGGGGAAAGGCGCGCCATAAAGCTCATCACCACTGAGGGGCTTGATGCCGAGATCGCCTCCTTCTGCAGGGGGGTGGTTGGGGACGTTGACGCCGCGCTCGAATGCGACGTGGATGCGGTTTCCCTGGTCATTCCCACGAGCGACCTGCACATCGAGAAGAAGCTCCGCAGCACGAGGGAGAAGGTGCTGGAGATGTCAAACGCGGCAGTGGATTATGCCAAGCGGCACGGGCTGGCTGTCGAGATTCTGGCCGAAGACGGCAGCAGGACGGAGCTGGAGTATTTACGAAAGGTTTTCGGCGAAGGCATTGAGAGGGGCGCGGACAGGGCGTGCGTGTGCGACACCGTTGGGGTGTTGAACCCTGAGAAGACGCGGGAGATGTTCGGCGCGCTCGCCAACCTGCGGGCTCCGCTTGCCTTTCATGGGCACAATGACTTGGGGCTTGCGGTGGCCAACTCGCTGGCGGCTGTCGCCGCGGGCGCGGCCGAGCTGCACGTCTGCGTGAATGGGCTGGGCGAGAGGGCGGGAAACGCCGCTCTCGAGGAGGTGGCGGTGGGGCTGAAGTATTTTTACGGGATTGACTCGGTCAAGCTCAACAAGCTCTCCGAAGTGTCCGCTTTCGTGGAGGGCATAACGGGCTTGCGGCTGGCACCCAACAAGCCCCTTGTTGGAAAAAACGCTTTCACGCACGAGTCGGGCATTCACGTGGATGGAGTCATCAAGAGCGCCGAGACTTACGAGCCGATCACGCCTGAGCTCATCGGCCAGCGGAGGAGAATCTGGCTGGGCAAGCACTCGGGCAGGCACAGCGTGCGGCACAAGCTGAAGGAAATCGGCGTGGAGGCGGGCGGGGAGCAGTTTGAAGAGATTTTCAGGCGGGTCAAGGAGCTTGGTGACAAGGGAAAAGAGGTGACCGATGCCGATTTCCAAGCGATAGTTTTTGACGTGCTGGGCACGACGAGGGAGGGGAGGGTGAAGCTTGAGGAGCTCACCGCTACTACAGGAAACAAAATCACACCGACCGCGAGCGTCAAACTCAGGCTCAACGGGGAGTTCAAGAGCGCGGCGGGAACGGGGAATGGGCCGGTGGATGCGGCCATCAACGCGATCGAAAACGCGTTGGGCGGGACGGGCGTCAAGCTCGAATCTTACCACGTGGATGCAATCACGGGAGGAACGGACGCGCTCGTCGATGTGAAAATCAGATTGAGGAAAGGCGAGAGGGAGGTTTCGGCCTCGGCAGCAGCGACCGACATCGTGCTGGCGAGCGTTGAGGCGCTGATTAAAGGACTTAACTTGCTTCTTTAGGCTCGGGTTTTATCGTCCTGGTCTTAAGCTCATCCGGCTCTCCTAGATCAACAACAATTCTGTTCTTTCCGGACTTCTTGGCGATGTACTGCACGGTGTCCGCGCGCTCCACCACGTCGGTGATGCTGTGGTCGCGGCCAGGGTTGTATTGCACTACGCCGAAGCTGGCGGTGAAAGGCAGGAAAGATTCGTCCGTGATGCGCGCAGGCGTGCTCGCCACCGCGTTCAAAACCCTTTTGGCTATCGAAACAGCCCCCTCAAGGTCGGTGCCGGGCAGTAGTATGACGAACTCCTCACCGCCGTACCGCACGAAGACATCAGCCCTCCTGAGATAGTTGCTGACAGTCTCCACGAGCGACTTGAGCACTTTGTCGCCGACGTTGTGCCCCCACGCGTCGTTGATGGACTTGAAGTTGTCTATGTCGAAGTAGATGACCGAGCATGGCGTATTGTTGCGCTGCGCGACCGAAAGCTCGTGGGGCCCGATGGCATCGTCAAAGTGGCGCCTGTTGAAGAGCCCGGTCAGCCTGTCGGTGACAGCGCTCTCCATCATTTTTATGGTGAGAGAGGCGATGGCGGCCCTCTGGGCCAGCGACTTTATAGTGTGGTTCTGGATTTTTTTCTGAGTTGTGCGGTTGTCCGCGACGATGACGCCAATGACCTCGTCGCCATCGAGCAGCGGGATGGCGATTTTTTCCCTGATGCCGTACCTGCGCGCGTTTTCGAGCAGCTTAGCCTCTTCACCCGAAACATCAATGGCTTCCCACTCCGCCCCTGAAGGGCCGTTCGGCCTGACCCTGTGCACGACCGCCTCGCCGCCCGTGACGGAAAGGTGGATGATGCTCTTCTCGTGGAAGCATATGCTCGAAACATGGCCGCTTCCCCTCTCGAGCTCGTGGGCGTGCTGCTCTGGCGCGAAATCGTTTCGGCCGACCCACTTTTTCGCAACGAGCTTTTTCCTCCCGTTTGCTTCGACTCTCAGAATCCTTACTTCATCCAAGCCCATGTCCCTCGCGATGTCGGCGCAGATGACCTCGTAGAGCTCGTCGAGGCGGTTGCTGTTGCTGATGTTGCTGATGGCCCTCTCGTGCGCGTCCATCCTCCTCTCTGCCCTGTCCTTTGCTAGCTTAAAGAAAATGCCTGCGCCGGGCAGCAAGCCCGCGGCGTAGCCGAGCGCGTTCTTGAGACTCTTTCTGAACCTGCCCGGGCTGGGGGCCTGAATCGGCGGGTTTGTGGCCTTGCGGCTCGCATCCTTGAACATGTAGAACAAGCACAGTATATTAGCCGGAAGTTGTATTTAAACCTGTCGAATGCAGCCACCCACCTTTAAATAGCAAAAGCGCCTTATAATGCCCCTCGTGTTAAAGCCAGTGAGGAAGGGGCCGCCCCAGCCGTCTGCGAGAAGTATGCTGCACAGGCTTCCGCTGAGTGAGCTCAGGCTGCAGATTCGCACAAGGGAAACCTATCTCGAGGGCTCGGCAAGCCGCATCCGTGAAAGGCGCGAGCGGGTGGCGCGGCTGAAGGGAAACGTCGAGGCGCTTCAGAAGCAGAAAGAACGCAGGGAGCAGGAAATAACCCAGAAGCTCCGCATCCTGAAGCACTTCTTCCCGAAACAGGACAAGGAAACCGTCAGAAAAACTGAGGAACAGCTCAGCAGGGTTGACTGGTCTCAGCTCCCCGAACTCCTGCGCAGGACCGACATCCTCGCGCTCATAGGAGAGCCTCTGCCGGAAGTCGTGGGGTGGTTTGGGAATTTTTTCAAAACATTCACGAGCAGAAGCCGTGACCAAACAGAGCTGGAGGGAAGGTGCAACCTGGTTGTCATGGAGATGCAGGGGCTTGCGGAGTCGCGACGAAATAGCGGAATGGACCACCAAGCGGCTGCGGAGCAATTGAGGGTGGAATCACCGCTGAAAGAAGCCAAGAAACAGCTTGCAGTTGAGGAAAGAGCGCTAGAGAAGGAGGAGGGCATGGCCAAAAGAATCGAGGGAGAGCTTGCAGAGCTAAAACGAGTCGTGCGCAGGAAAGTGATCGCGAGGGCGATGGCGGCGGGCGTGCTGGCAGCGGGGCTGGCTGCCGGCGGGGTTACTGCGTTCATGAAATGGCATTGGCGGACGCCGTCCAAAATTGAAATTCCAACAGCCGAGCCGGAAAAACGGTTCACTACTGAGAAGATTGCCCCGCCCCCGACAGTGCGCTCCCAGACGACAGCGGCCCCGAAACCCACGGTGAAGCAAAAAACCCCGGTCGGAGAGAAGTCGATACAGGAGAAGAAGAGGCAAAAGAAGGGGAAGCAGCCCGGCGTGAAAAAGAAGAAACAAAAGGGGAAGAAAAAACAGAAGACGGGCTGGCTTGACACGGAGCCTTACGCTGAGGGCCCGGCTTAGCCCACCAGCTCTTCGGCGGCCTTCTGCGCGTCTTCGACTGCTTTTTTCTCATCGAAAAGCTGTATGGCGCGCTCGAGCAGCACCGGCCTGCCATCGACGACGACATCGGTGATGTTGCTGGGATTGGCTGCATACACAACGTGCGAGACGGGGTTGTGCAGGGGGGAGAGATTTGGCGCGCGCAGGTCAAGGAGAATGAAGTCCGCGAGGCGGCCTTTCTCAATGCTGCCTGCGGGAATGCCGAGGGCCTTTGCGCCGTTGATGGTCGCCCAGTCGAGAACCTCCTGCGCGCCTGCGACAGTCGCATCCCATCGCGCGGACTTGTGCAGAAGCGCGGCGAACTTCATCGTCTCCAGCATGCTCAGCGAGTTGTTGGAGCACGCGCCGTCCGTGCCGAGCGAGAGGTTGGCGCCTGCCGCGACGAGCTCAGGGACGGGCGTGACGCCTCCGCTGGCGAGCTTCATGTTGGAAACAGGGCAGTGCGATACCGAGACACCTCGCTGGGCGAGCAGCTTTGCCTCTTGTTTTGTGAGCCAGCAACAGTGCGCGGCTATGACGCGGGGGGAGAGGAAGCCCAGCGAATCAAGGTATGCGGGGGGGCGCTTGCCCGTGTTTTTTATTGAGTCAAAAACTTCTTTCCTCGTCTCGCTGAGGTGAATCTGGAGCTTGACATCAAGTTTATCGGCGAGCTCGGCCGCCTTCTCCAGAAGCTCTTTGGAACAGGAATAAGGGGCGTGGGGGCCGAGAGAGGTTTGAATGCGGCCGCCCGCCTTTCCCTTCCAGGCCCTGGCGAACCTCTCGCCTTCCTTCAGCTCTTTCTCTCGCTTCTCCGCGTTTCCCAAGTCAATCATTCCGTAGGAAAGGTTGGCGCGCAGGCCCGCCTTCTCCACAGCCCGGGCGGTCTCGTCCATGAAAAAATACATGTCCGCGAACGCCGTGGTGCCGGAGCGGATGAGCTCAGCGCAGCCGAGCAGCGAGCCTGCGAAAACATGGGGGGCCTTCAGGCTCTTCTCGAGCGGCCAGATCTTTTCCTCAAGCCATGGCTGGAGCGGCATGTCGTCGGCATAACCCTTCAGGAGAGTCATGGCGAGGTGAGTGTGGGTGTTGATGAGGCCCGGCAGGAGGAGCTTGCCCCTCCCGTCAAGCACGAACTCGGCGCGCTCGCGCAGGTTTTTGCCGATGCCTGCGATGGTGTTTCCTTCAACAAATACATCGGTATCGCGGAGGGCATCGCGCTCGCGATTTTGCGTGAGGATGACCAAAGCGTTTTTCACCAAGAGGCTCATGCAGGAAATTTCCGCTCAAAGCTTAAAACCCATTGCGTTCTATCTGATGGGAGGGCATGAGGGAAAACCACATCGCGGTTGCTGCTTTCGCGCTCGCGCTTGCGGGACTGGCGCTGCTTTACTGGCTTTCCCAGACCGCGAAGCCTGAGAAGGTGAGCATCGCAAGCCTTGGCAGCGACGATATCGGGAGGTTTGTCGAGGTCAGCGGCTTTGTGCGCAAGGCGAGCGTGCGGGATGGAAACGTTTTCATCGAGCTGTGCGGCGGAGAGGCGTGCGTGAACGTCGTTGTTTTCGAGGGAACTGCAAAGAGAGTGAGGGGGGTGAATGCGTACGCGCTGCAGCCGGGCGACTATCTGGTTGCGAGAGGAGTTGTGAGGGAATTCAATTGGGAGATTGAAGTGGTTGTTTCGAGTTCGGACGGGCTGGGCAGGTGAGGCGATGGAGGCTGCGGGGTGGATGGCGAGGGCGGCTGATGCGCGGCGACGGGCGGGGAAGTGAGTGAATGGAGCCCGCCGCGGTTGCGCTGGGAATGCTGCTGGGGCTGTTCGCCGGCCTCATCCCAGGCATTCACGCGAACACGATTGCCGAAGCGCTCAAGGAGCTTCCGCTCGAGGCGGAGTTCGCCGCGTTCGCGCTCGCTGGAATGGTGGGAGCGCACGCGGTGTTCGAACTCGTTCCGGCCATTTTCCTGTTCATTCCGGACAGCTCGAGCGTGGTTGCGGTGCTGCCGGGCCACAGGCTTCTCCTGGAGGGGAGGGGGAGGCTCGCGCTGAACATAGCGTCCTTCTCGGCGCTCGCCGCAGTCGTCCTCTCTGCACTGGCTTTTCCGCTCGCGCTCGCCTTTTACCCGGTCGCGTACGCGCTTGCAAAGCCACTTGTTTTCCCCATGCTCGCCCTTCTTTCAATCACCCTGGTGGCGAGCGAGGGAAGGAGGACGCCGGCCGCCCTGCTCATCTTCCTCTTCTCCGGCCTGCTTGGGGTTCTCGCGCTTGAAACGCCGATAGTCAGAGAGCCGTTGTTTCCCGCGTTTGCGGGAATGTTCGCGTGCGCGAGCCTTCTGTTGAGCGCGAGGCAGGGAGGGAGAATGCCGGAGCAGGAGAAGGATGGGGAAGCGGGTTTCTGGGAATTCCTTCCGTTTGCCGCGCTGGGCGTGCTCCTCGGGCTGCTGGCCGACCTCCTGCCCGCGATTGGCTCTGCAGCGCAGATGGCCACGCTCGCCTCGCTGTTCCTCTTCCTGAATGCAGAGGCGTTTCTTGCCACCGCATCGGCAGTGGCCGTCTCGCATGTGGTTTTTGCTTTTGCGACCACGGCGAGCATCGGAAAGGCGAGGATCGGGAGCATTGCGGTCATTCAGGAGCTGATCGGCGGGGGCGGCACGGCGCAGCTGCCTGTTTATGCGGGCGCGGCCGTGGTCGCGGCGCTCGTGGCTGTCGGTTTGATGGCGTTGCTGGGAAAAGAGTTTGCTGGAGTGGTGAGCAGGGCGGATGCGCGGAAAATGAACCTGGCGATAATGGCGTACTTGGTTGCGATGGCGTGGGTGGTGTCCGGTGGCACGGGCCTGCTGCTCATGGCGACTGCGACAGGCGTGGGGCTGCTCGCGCCCCTGCTCGGCGTTCGGCGGACGCACCTCATGGGCTTTCTCATCCTGCCGACAATGTCCTATTACGCCGGGGTGTAAGTTTTTATATTAAGAAAAATCCAGATTTACCATGAAGCGCGTGCAGGTAACAAAGGAAACTCCACGAACACGGCGCTTTTCGGCCAAACTGTTGGAATCGGAATGGGACTCCTACAGCAAGCGTACGGGATGCAACATCAAACTCTTATCTGAAATGATCGGCATACCAACGGACAATGAAAACAGCATGAGAAATTTTGGGAAATTTGCTGCGCTGGTGAAACGGGAGGCGGAGAAAAGCGGGTTTAAGGTGAAGTTGATATCGTATCCCGGTAAGCGAGAAATAGTGAATATCGTGATTGATTGCCTTTTCAAGCCTGGCGCGCCGACCGTGATGCTTCTGGGCCATTATGATACTGTAGCGTTGCCTGGTGCCTCGACGGAGTTGAAAGTTGAGAAGGTCAGACTACCGGATGGCAGAGAAGTCGAGGCCTTCAAAGGGCTTGGCGTATCCGACATGAAAAGCGCGATCTGCGCGGCGCTCGCCGCGCTAAATGAGCTGAAGAAAAGCGGGAAGGCGCAGGTGAACATCAGGCTTGTGCTCTGCCCTTGCGAGGAGGGGGATTACCCTTACGGCGCGTACTATCTCTTCAACGACTACGAGGGAAGAAATGAGATTATGGAAAAGGTTGTGATAAATATTGATGGGAATTTCGGTTCTGTTTGGCACGGCTGCAGCGGCATGCTCTCTCAGCGGTTCCAATTCAAAAACGTCCCGTTTAACAAATTCATCGAGCTGCTGAAATTTTTCTCCCGCACATTGTCGGAGGACATAAGCAGTCCCGAGCGAGATTCTGAATATGCCGCGAGTAGCGCGGTGCCCCTTCCCAAAACGCTTGAGGAGAAGCATAGGATAGGTGGAGTGGTCAAAATGTTCAACAGGGCTTTGATTCGTAAGCTCGTAGTGAAGGAGAGCACGCTCGGAGATATGAAAATGAAAATCGAAGCAACGGAGCCAAGCGGCGTGCCTTCTTGCCTGTTATTCGAATTCGCTTTCCTCAATAAGAATGCCGAAGAGCTATACGCGATAAAAGAGGTGCTTGAAGGAATTTTTAAGAAAGCCGATGCCAGATTCCCACTCGAAGGAGTGGAAAAGGGGTATAGCCTGAAGCTTGAAAACAATTCCTTTAAGCTCGAAGTGTTTGGAAAGAGCGCGCACTTAGGAAGCCCTTGGCTGGGGACAAACGCCATCGACCGAGCGCTCTCTTTTTTTGAAGCCTTTCAGGAGAGATACGAGCCTAAAGGTCACTTTGAAGAAGTGATGCTGGTGTTTCACGTTCGCACCACCCCTGATGAGAAGAACTATCCCGATAAGCTGGCCGAGGAAATCCGCGAGAAAGTGAATGTCGCTTTTAAGGATTTTAGAAAAGAAGACGAGAAGGACATTGTTCGCTCAACCGCCGGGCAGCTCACGCCGCTCACTACCGAGACACGCGCGCTTTATGATTTTTTGATTAGAAAATGCTCCGAGGTGAGCAATAGGGAGTTTGGGAGTGGTGTGGCGTTCGCCAGGTTCGACACAGACCGCCTGCCTTCGTGCATAGCTTTTGGGATTGGCTGCGGGGGTGGCAAAAGCCATACCACAGACGAGTTCACTCCAGTCGAGAATCTGAAAATTTTCAAAGATATCCTCGTAGCGATAGCTTCGGACGAGAAAATTGCCGAACTCATTCGCACGGTAAGCAGATAGCTTCAAAAATGGCAAACGCGATTGCGCCCGGGACGGCGTGCTGAGACACCACTATTATTTATATACCCGAATGAGATAGCTCGGCATGCGACTAGCGATTGCGCTTGCGGCTGTGTTGCTTACATTGCTTCTTCTCGGCTGCCTCGAGAGGAGAGTGGTCGATGTCAGGGAAGCGGACGCGCGCAAGCTCATTCTCGAGGACCTGCAGGCGAAGTTTCCTGACGCCGATGTGAGGGAAATCCTTTTCATGAACTTCAGCGAGAGCTCCTGGAACGTCAAGGCGAGAATAACGTGGGGAAGGGAAACGCCGTGCCCCAAGAGAATTCACGTTTATTATGACTATCCCAAGAGGGGTTTTGAGATAAGCAACCCTGAGGTGATCACCGCGGGCGGGGCCGTGACGCGAGGGACGAACTGCAGCATAGGCTGCATACCCTGCCCCGGAGGGGACCGGTGCATGCTCGCTTTCGAGGAGCAGGCCGTGATCGCATCGCACGCGATGATTGAGGGAAGGGAAATACGCGAGTTCGTGTGCAGGTTCGACGACGCGAAGGCCGAGGCCAAGAGCTACGCAGAATACAGAGATGCCTATGTGAACAAGACTTACGAGGATGTGTGGCTCGTGAAATGGAGTTCGGGCCAGACGAACGTTGATAGGTATGCGCTCATCCGAAAGGACGGCACTGGCTTCGCGGAACAGTGGAGCCAGGTGAAAGCAGGCTGAAAGGAGGAGTTGATGGATCACTTGAGGGCGGTCGGGCTGGGGGTGCTGCTGTGGCTCGTGCTGTTCGCCATGGCATCCATCGTGATGTTCTCGCCGCTCGGCGCCGGCTGGATTACGCCGGTCATGCTCGTGCTCGCACCAATTCTCGCAGCAATTGCAGCCAAGTACTACTTGGAGGAATACAGGGAAAGGCAGGCGTGGATAGGCTTCTGCCTCGGAATAATCTGGCTCGTTGTGAGCGCGGTGCTGGATTACATTGTGACCGTGGGCGTGTTCAAGGCCGCGGACTTTTACAACCTCGGGCTGTTGGCAGGCTATCTGGAAATAATCCTCGTGCCCACGCTCGTGGGCTGGTGGCTTGAGGGAAAGCGGGCTGGGCCCGCAGCGCGCGCGAAGGCGCTGAAGAAAAAGCGCAGGCGCTAGAGAGAGCGCATTCGGGCGAAGTGTATTAAAATATGCCTTGCCTCAAAAAATCGTGAAGAGAGAACACGCGCTTAACCTGTGGAGAAAGGCCACGGGCGTGGTGGAGGAAGAGCTTGGGCAGGTTGAGAAGGCGCTGCACGGGGCTCTTGAGGACGTGAGGCACATTCCCGTAATCGACTGGCTGGCCGACAGCAGGGGAAAACAAGCGAGGGGAGCGCTCGCCCTGCTTTCATGCGGGGCGTGTGGCGGCTTCGCCTCGAACGCGCTGGATGTGGCGGTTGCCGTGGAACTCGCGCACCAGGCCACGCTGCTCCACGACGACGTGATTGACGATGCCGAAAGAAGGAGGGGGAGGGAATCGGCGAACGCTAGGTTCGGAAGCAAGAAAGCCGTTGTGGCCGGAGACTTCCTGCTCGCCAAAGCCATGGAGATAATCGTTGGGGCGAAGAACGAGGAGCTGGCGGCCGCTTTCGTGCAGGCCGGCGAGCGCACGTGCCTCGGAGAGCTCGAGGGAAACGAGAGAAAGGCGGAGCTGGAGCTGGGCGCGCGCGAGTACGAGAGGATTGCCGAGAAGAAGACGGGTGCGTTTTTTTCTTTCGCGTGCGAGGGAGGCGCAATCGCGGCCGGCGCGGGGGCGGTTGAGAGGACGGCCGTGCGCGAGTTCGGCGTGCGCGCGGGAATCGCGTTCCAGCTTTCGGACGACGCGCTGGACTATGCGGGCGAGGGGGGAGAAGACGCCGGAAGGAGGGTGACGATGCCGTTCATCCTCGCGCTGCAGAAGGCGGGCGCAGGGGGAAGGAAGGAAGTCGCCAGAGAATGGGCGGCCGGAAACGCGAGGGCGATTGCCGAATTTGTTGTCGCAAACAATGGGGTGGCGGAAGCGCTCGAGCTCGCGGCCGCGCACGCGACAGCGGCGAAGAAAAGCCTTGGCGTGCTGCGCTCGACGCACTACAGGGACGCGCTCGAGGCATTCTGCGACTGGATAGTCGAGAGAAAAAGCTGATTGCTGACTATTTCTGCAGGCTGATTATTTCTGCAGCACGAGCTCCCTGGGAGTGCTCTTCAGCACGCGGTAGCCCAGCGAGCGGAAAAACTTTGTATCCGAAAAAAGTTTGTTTGGGGCCTGCGCCACGTGTATGGCCTTGCCTCCATTCGCCAGCTGCTTGAAAACAGCCATGTGAATGAGCTCAAGCGACTTGCGCGCGGCTCTTTCCAACTCCGCTTTCCTGTTCTCCAGCGCGTAGATGGCCCACGCCCTCTTCTGCGGGTCCTCAAGCAGCGCGTCGATGCGGCCGGGCACGTGCATGAGCTCGCGCGAAGTGATGTAGTCGAAAGACTTGCCTTTGAAAACTTCTCCGAGCCTCTCAGCGTTTCCCTGGAAAACAATTCCCCGGTCCTTGAGCGTCTTTATGCTCGCGTCCACGACCAGGTCAATGCCGTACGCCTCGAAGCCCATGCCCCTCAGGAACTGCACGAACGGCGCCCTGGGGCCGCAGCCTATTTCCAGAATGCGCTTGCCTGCAAGCTCGCCCCCGCTCTCCCTCTCGAGAAGCCTGAAGAGCGAGCCGTAAGAACGGAGAATCGACGGCTTTGGCATGGGAAGGACTTGCGCGGAGAATAATAAAAACTTACCCGTAAATGAATCCCAGCACGGAATCCATTTTCCTCAGCGCGTCGAGCACTTTCTTCGCGTTCCCGCAGCCGAACTTCCTTTTTCTTATCAGCCCCTGCACCCTGCGCACGAAAAGGCAGAACGTGGTCATTGCGCGCGGGATGTCCAGATCGTTGTCGAGATGAGAGGCAAATTCGGCAAGGGCTGCTTCCGCAGCCTTGTCCGCAGCCGGATTCTCCTCCCAGAATCTTTTTCGCTGGAGGGCGGCGAGGCAGCTCTTGCATCTCCTGAGCTCGCGCGCGGCGCCTCGCAGGCCCCTGAAAGTGAAGTTCAGGCGCTTGCGGTAGTGCTCGGCGAGAAGGCACATGCGGATGGCGTCGAACCCGAAGCCCATCCTGTGAACGGCATCCACTGTATAGTAGTTTCCGAGGGACTTGCTCATCTTCTTCCCTTCAATGAGCAGGTGGCGGACGTGAAGCCAGTAGCGGGCGGGCATGCTGCCGGTTGCGCCCTTGCTCTGGGCAATCTCGTTCTCGTGGTGCGCGAAAATGTTGTCGACGCCTCCCATGTGAATGTCGAACCGCGGGCCAAGGAAGCGCGCGGCCATGGCGCTGCACTCGATGTGCCAGCCCGGCCGCCCCTTTCCCAAGGGCGTCCGCCAGTGGATGTCGCCGTCGCTTGGCCTCCACGCCTTCCACAGCAGCCAGTCGCCCGCCTCGCGCTGGGAGTAATCATCCTTAAAAACCCTGCCGGTCAGTGAGCGCCGGAAGCGCGTGTGCGAGAGCCTTCCGTACCCGGGGAAACGGGAGACATCAAAGAAAATGTTCCCGCTCTCATCGCGGTAGGCCAGCCCTTTTTCCAGCAGCCTCTTTATGAGGCGCACCATGCGGGGAATGTTCTGTGTCGCGCGCGGGTAACGGTCGGCCGGCAGCATGTTCAGGCTGCGGGAGTTTTTCATGAAGATGGCGGTGTTCCTGCGGGTGATTGCGCGCATCCTCGCCATGCTGCCCCTCGCCGCGCGCACGGCCTTGTCCTCCACGTCTGTGATGTTCATCACGTGCCTGACCCTGTAGCCCTTGAAGAGAAGCGCGCGCTTGAGCGCGTCCTCAAAAACATACGTGCGGAAGTTGCCGAGATGAGGGGGCGAATAGACGCTCGGCCCACAGGTGTAGAGGCGCACTTCCTTTCCCCTCAGCGGCTTGAATTCCTCTAGCCTGCGCGTGAGGGTGTTATAGACTTTCAGCATTTCACTTCGCCTGCTGGAGGTTTCCGAAGCTCACCACGCCGACCGCGCCCATGGCGAGCGCGAACGCAGCGAGCGCCGCGATGTCCAGGTAAAGCGGGAACGCGCCAGTTCCGAGGAGAATGCCCCTGAGGGCATCGACCGCGTAGGTTAGCGGGTTTATCTCGCTGATCGGCTGGAGGAAAGCCGGGAGGTTGGAGACTGGAAACAGCGCGCCGCTGAAGAAGAACATGGGCCACATCACGAAGTTGATGATGAGCACAAAGCCCTCCTGGCTCCTCATGTTGGCGCCGATGACAAGGCCCAGGCTCGCCAGGAGGCGCACTGGCTCGATCGGGGTTATGAACACGGTGCCGATGACCAGCAGGACAATTCCCTGGAACATCGCGTCCGTCACGCCCCCGAGTGCCTTCCCCAGGAAGACGCTGCCCCTCGAGATGGGCGCGACGAGAACCTCCTTGAGAAAGTCGAGGCGCCTGTCCCAGATGATGTAAAGCCCGTAGAAAACTGAGATGAACAGGACGGACATGGCGAGAATGCCCGGGAATATGAACACCCTGTACTCCACGCCGCCGGGTGAAACGGTTTCGCCGAGGCCGCTTCCGAAAACAAAGAGCCAGAGGATGGGGGAGACGATGGATGAGGCGACGCGCTCCTTTTCCCTCAGGAACACCTTGAACTCCCTGAGCCAGATTGCGTATATCGCGTGCGGCTCAAGCATGCACGCCACCCGCGCGCATGACGCGCTCGAACCAGGAGCCCTCGGCCTCGCCCCCGTGAATCTCTCTCCCCGTATAGTGCAGGAAGACGTCATTCAGCGTGACCGACCTCACCTCCACGGAGGCGAGCCTGCCGCAGGCGCGCAGCAGAGGCTGGAGGTTCCTGGCCGCGTTGGTGACCACAAGCTCTGTGAAAACCCCTTTCTTCTCTATCTTTTTCACGAAAGGAAGCCTGCCGAGCCTCTGCAGATTCACTTTTCCCCTCATCCTGACGACATCCTCGCCTAACCCGCGCTTGAGCTCGCGCGGGGTTCCCAACGCGATTATCTTGCCCTCGTCGATTATCCCTACGCGGTCGCACAGCAGCTCGGCCTCCTCCATGTAGTGGGTGGTGAGGACCATGGTCGTGCCGCCTTCCCTCGCGAGGCGCTGGATGTAGTCCCAGATGTGCGCCCTGCTCGCCGGGTCGAGCCCGAGAGTCGGCTCGTCCAGGAAAAGGATTTTCGGCTTGTGGAGCAGGCCGCGCGCTATCTCGAGGCGCCTGCGCATTCCGCCCGAGTAGGTGCGCACTTGATCGCCTGCCCTGTCCGTAAGCCCCACGAGCTCGAGCATGTCCGCCACGCGCCTCTCGCGTTCGGCGCGCGGAATGTTGTAGAGCATGCAGTGAAGCTCGAGGTTCTCCCTCGCGGTGAGCAGGTCGTCGACGCTCGGCTCCTGGAACACGATGCCGATGCTCTCCCTCACCTTTGAGGGCTGGGAGCGGATGTCGAAGCCGGCCACGCGCGCTGTTCCCGAAGTGGGCTTGAGTATGGTGCAGAGCATGCTGATGGTTGTTGTCTTGCCCGCGCCGTTCGGGCCCAGCAGGCCGAAGACCACGCCCTCCTCAACCTCCAAGTCCAGGTTATCCACCGCGGTGATGTTTCCGAAGCGCTTGGTCAGCTTGCTGGTGGTGATGGCTGCCACGCTGGGTAATCGCGGCCAAAAGTTTTAATGATTGGCCCTGGCCCGCGTGGCGTGAGGCTCGCTTCCGCGATAGGGTTAAAAACTTAGGCGCTCCTAAATTTTTCGTGATCGCGGAGTTCATCATAACGTTCAGGGAGGCGCTCGAGGTATCGCTCATCGTGGGCATCATACTCGCCTACCTCGAGAGAAGCGGAAACCACAGGTACGAGAGGCACGTTTATCTCGGCATGGCTGCGGGCCTCGTGGCGAGCGTTTTCGTGGGGCTGGTTTTCCAGGACTTCAGCTCCAACCTGGCCGCGTGGGGCATAAAGAAGGAGCTGTTCGAGGGCGTCGTGATAGCCCTCGCGGCGCTCATGATAACGTGGATGATTCTGTGGATGCTGGAGCACGGCAGGCACCTGCGCAGGGAAATCGAAAGGAAGATCGCCACGCAGATAAACAGGGGGTACGCGCTCGGGCTCGCGCTCTTCACTTTCCTGTCGGTCCTCAGGGAAGGATTCGAGACGGTCATTTTCCTCGGCGCGGCCGCGTTTTCCGCGGGAGGGGTTTCCGCGTGGGGCGCGCTGGGAGGCATAGCCGCCGCGGTCGTCCTCGCGTTCCTTCTCTTCGAGTTCGCGATGAAGATAAACCTCAGGCTGTTCTTCAACGCAACGAGCGTGCTGCTGATAATCTTCGCCGCCGGGCTGGTCGCGCACGCTGTGCACGAGTTCCAAGAGGCCGGCGCCATTCCGGAGCAGGAGCCCCTGTGGAGCACAAAGGCCGTCTTGGATGAGAATGGAGTGCTGGGGGGCGTGGCGCACGCGCTCACGGGCTATGACGATTCACCAACCCCGTACCAGGTGCTGGGCTGGCTGGCGTACTATGCGGTTTTCGCGCTCCTGTACGCAAACCTCAAGAAGCTCCACCCGCTGATGAGGCTGCGCACCGGAGCATAGGGTGTAGTGGTGATGTGCGCATGAAAGTGCTTCGCACCGCGGCGCTGCTTCTCTTGGCCTCCGGAGTGCTCGCGGCCGCGCTCCCGCCAAACCTGCAGAAAGCCGCGCAAGAGACGCTCTCGGAAGCGCAGAGGATATCCTTTGTCGCGGCGTTCCTGGGGGGAATGCTGTCTTTCCTCTCCCCCTGCATTCTCCCAATTCTTCCGGGCTTTTTTTCCTACACGTTCAGGGAAAGAAGGGAGCTCGTGAAGATGACTTTCGTCTTCTTCCTCGGCTTCACAACAACCTTCGTGCTGCTCGGCGTGCTCGCCTCCATGGCCGGCCAGTCGCTCGCCCAGTTTCAGAGCGCAAACCCGCTACTCATTCAGGCTTCCGGCGCGCTCCTCATCCTGCTCGGCCTCCTGGCGAGTGCGGGAAAGGGCCTGCCCGTGAACATCCAGATCAACAGGCACGGGCATGATGTGGCAGGCATCTACCTCTCCGGCCTGCTCCTCGCGGTCGGCTGGAGCGCGTGCATCGGCCCAGTGCTCGCTGGCATCCTGCTCGTGGCGAGCATGCTGCCCAACGTGTTTTACTCGGCCTCGATGCTGTTCGTGTATTCGCTCGGCATATTCGTCCCGTTCTTCCTACTTTCCCTCGTATCGGACAGGTTCGGCATAGCGGATGCGCTGAGGAAGCACGCCAGGTATGCTGAAATTGTTTCTGGGCTCCTGCTGATTGCCCTCGGAATCGTTTTCATCGCGTTCCAGGGAACGAGCCAGGTGAATGTGCTCGACCCGCTTGGGACAAAAAGCCTCTTCTACTCGCTGCAGCGCGAGATAATCGGCTCGACGGCCGCGGAAATCCTCGGGGCGCTCGTTCTTATGGCGACCGCGGCGCTCATCCTGCGGGAGTTTCTCGAAAGGCGGGGCAAACGGATTAAAAAATAAGGCGGCATATCGTTTTCATGAGCTACCAGCTGCTGGTCGGAGCGCACGCCTTCCTCGGGGAAGCCGGCGCGCTCGCCTTCCTGTGGGTTTTCGTGGAGCTGCTCAAGCCGGATGAGGCGAGGGTAAAGCGGGCGAAGCTGGCAAGCGCTGCCGGCGTGCTTTTTCTTCTCTTGAGCTGGCTCGCAGGCGGGTACGCTTACACCACGACTTACGGCAAGCAGGTGAAGCCGGTGATAAAAGGCGGGCCCCTCCCGTGGGCTCACGAGGTCGTCATGGAGGCGAAGGAACACGCTTTTCTCTTCGTTCCGTTCATCGCGTTCGCGGGCGCGGCGGCGATCCGGTTGGGCGGGAAGAGGCTCGCGTGGGACGCGGGGCTCCGATTCTCGGTTCTCCTCCTGAGCGCGCTCGTCGTGCTGCTCGTTTTCGTGATTGCCGGCATGGGTTATACGGTGAGCACGGGAGCGCGGGCCGCGCTCGAGGCGGGAGCATGAGGGACGCGCGGGCGGTTTATTTTGCTACCATCCTGACGATATTGTTCATTGCGGTGTTGACCGTGGTAGCCGAGCTTTCGGCTGCGGCAAAGGAAGCGCTTAAAGCGGCTTTCGGCCACCACTGGATTGGAAAAAGCGTTCTGGCAATTGCGTTTTTTGCGGTTGTATCCGCGGCGGTGTATTACACGCGGACGCTCGATTCGGTGATAAGGAGGTGGGGCGCGATGAAATGGAGCATGGGGGTCGCGCTGGCAACCGCGCTCTCGCTGCTGTCCATACTCGCTTATTTCACGCTTCAGTTCCTGCTGTAGTAGTAATATTCTCCGGCGGCCTTCTGCTCTGCATCCATCTGCGAGCCGGGCTTGTTCACGCGAGGGCGCCCGGTCTCCTTGTCCCTGCGCAGGGTGATGCCGACGCGCGAGAGGAACCTGTTCATGCCAGCGCGCTTGCTGACGGGCGCGGCCGCAAAACCCCTTACGCTCGAAACCCCTTCGAAAACCATGAGGCGCGAGGCGACGGAATCGACGAGCAGCAGGTCGTGGTCCACTACGAAGGCGGTCTTTTCAGTGGATTCGATGAGGCGCTTGAGAAGCGAGGCGAAGTGAAGCCGCTGCTCCACATCGAGGAAGGCAGACGGCTCGTCTAACAGATAGACATCAGCATCCCGGCAGATTGCCATGGCGATAGCAACGCGCTGCAGCTCGCCTCCCGAAAGGTGCTGCACTTCCTTAAGCATGAGGTCCTCGAGCTCGAGCCTGCGCTTCACCTCCTCAAACAAGGTTTGGTCGAGCTGCGAGGTCATCACCAGCTCCATGACGGTTCCAACGAAGTCGGCCTTGAGGTACTGCGGCTTGTAAGATATCCTGAGGTGGGTGTTGGCCCCACCCTCGTCAGCTTTCTCCGCGCCTGCGAGGAGCCTGATGAAAGTGCTTTTGCCAATGGCGTTAGGGCCGATGATGCCGACCACCTCGCCCTTCCTGATTTCGCCGGGCTCGCACGAGAAGGAAAAGGAGGGATAGGTCTTGCGCATGGAACTCCAGGCACGCGCTGCGGGAGCCTTTCCCTCCTCGCCAGCGCCCGCCACCTCGAAACGGATTTCGCTGGGACGGAAGCGCACGTTCTCTTCCTTCAGGTAGCCTTCGAGAAACTCGTTGATGCCGTTGCGCACGCCCTTGAGGGCACTGACCACTCCGAAAGCGCCCTTTTCGCCGTAGAAGACATGCACGTGGTCGCTCAGGTAATCCAGCACGGCGAGGTCGTGCTCCACGACAACCACGCTCTTGCCTTCGGAGAGCGCGAGGGCCTTGATGTGCTGGGCCGCCCGGAGCCTCTGCTCTATGTCCAGGTAGGAAGACGGCTCGTCGAAAAAGTAGATGTCGGCATCCTTGAGCCAAGCCGCGCAGATTGCGAGGTGTTGTAGCTCGCCCCCGCTGAGGCTCTTCACCTCGTGGTCGGCGACCTTCTCGAGCCCGAACAGGCGCATGCCCTCCCAAAGTTTGCCCCTCTCGTCCGCGCGCTTGAGGAGGTCAATCACCCTGCCGGAGAAGAACTCCGGGATGGCGTCCACGTTCTGAGGCTTGTGGCTTACCCTCAGGCCTCTGAAGACGCTTGAAAAGTAGTTCTGCAGGTCTGGGTGGCCTCTTATGCGGGCATGAAATTCATCCGGAGAAAGCTTCCTGTCATAAACCCCGAAGTTCGGCGAGAGCTCGTTGCAGAGGAGCTTGATCGCTGTGCTCTTTCCTATTCCGTTGCTTCCCAGCAGGCCAACGACAAAGCCACGCTTGGGCAGCGGGGCGTTGAAAAGGCGGAAGGAATTCACGCCGTACTGGAAGACAAGCAGCCCCTTTTCCTCAGGCAGGTTGACTATCTTGATGGCGCGGGTGGGGCATTTCTTGGGGCACAGGCCGCAGCCCGTGCAGAGAAGCTCGCTGATGACCGGAAACCCGTCTTTTCCTACGACTATCGCCTCAACGCCCATGCGCACAGGGGGGCATATCTTGAGGCACTGGTAACCGCATTTCTCTTTTGTGCAGAGCTCGCGGTCTATGACGGCTATCCTAGGCATGAGAAGTCACTCGCGGGAAAACGGCTAGTGAAAGGCAAAAGCAGCTTGGGCTGAAGCCGTTTCCATGGGAGAATTATGGAAAAAGGAGTTTAAATACTTGCCAGCTCTCGAGCGCATTTGCGAAATGCTTTTATAGCCGAAAACGCCTAGATGTACGCTGTTTCTGGCGGTCTGATGGCCGACATCGAACCACCCTTCAAGAACGGACAAGGGTTTCTTACTCTGGACCAGGTCGATCTGACGGGAAAAATCGCGGTCATACGCCTCGACCTGAATTCCCCGGTGAAGGACGGCGCGCTGATTGATGATGAGCGAATCAGGGCGCATGCGGCGACGGTTGTTGAGGTGCACAAACGAAAGCCGAAGGCGATCATCCTGCTGAGCCACCAGGGAAGGCCCGGCGATGAGGACTTCATTCCCCTCAAACAGCACTGGAGGGCGCTTGAAAAGTACGCAGACATCGAAATACTCTATTTATGGAAGGACAAGCCGGATGAGGAAATCATCGCGATGGGCGAGGAGGCCGTCATCAGCGACAGCGTTATGGCTGTGCTGAAAAAGCTTGACAACGGGCAGACCATACTGCTCGAAAACACGAGGCTGCTTCCCTACGAGATGGAGGAAAAAAGCGTCGAAGAACACGCCAAGAGCCAGCTGGTTACAAGGATTTCAAGCTTGGGGGAGATTGTTTTCATTCTGGACGGATTTTCGGTGGCGCACCGCCCCCACTGTTCCGTCATAGGTTTTGCCCAGTGGCTGACCGTGGCCGGCAGGGTGATGGAGAAGGAGCTCAAGGCGCTCACGAAGGCATTCCTGACTCCGCAGGAGCCGGTCGTGATGCTCACGGGCGGGGTCAAGGTTTCCGACTCCATCAAAAGCATCCAGAACTTTATCGAGAGAGCACAGGGGAAGGCATTCAAAGTGCTGACGGGCGGGGTGGTCGGGGAAGTTTTTCTCGCAGCCGCCGGAGTTAAGATGCCCCACCCGGTCAGGGAATTCATGAGACAGAAAAAAATCCTGGAGCAGATCGAGCCCGCGCGCCTGCTGCTGGAGAAGCACCGTGATGCCGTGGGCATGCCCATCGACGTGGCCATCGACGTGGGAGGCAGGAGGGTGGAGGTTCCTGTTCCCGAGATAGAGAAGCATCCTGACAAGATGATTAAGGACATAGGGGGAGCCACGGCGTACATGTATGCCAAGGACATCATCGAGGCGAGGACGATTATCGGAAATGGCACCATGGGCGTGTACAAGGAAAGCGAGTTCGCGCACGGCCAGAACACGGTGCTCGAAGCGGCCGGCTGGGCGGCCAAGTACAAGGGAGCCACCACCCTGTTCGGAGGGGGCGACACCACGGCGTCACTCCGCCAACAGCTGAGCGGTGATCTGACGCGCGAGATATTCACCTCAACGAGCGGAAAGGCATTCCTCATGGCACTAACCTCGCGCAGGGGACCGCTCGAATTGGCGGGCGTCAATGTGTTGCTGCTGCAGCGTCCCTCAACCGTCAGGCGGTAAGCGCCAGCCGTGCCCTGCAGCTCTGGCAGAACTCGCTTGTTTTATCATCCACTTCGCCGATGGTGTTGCTGAAGGACATGACGCACTGCCGGTCGCCGCAGTGCTGCAGGCCGAAGGCGTGCCCGAGCTCGTGAATGGCTTCCTTAATCATGCGTTCTCTGAGAATGTCGCCGTCTTCTCGCCCGTAGAAGCGCGGGTCGAGGCGCGCGAGCGAGACGACCGCATACTTGTTTCCGGCGAGGCCGAAGACGAAGTTCAGGTTTGGGACGAACAGGTCCTCGCGCACGATGGCAAGCACCTTGTCCGCCTTCTGCCAAGTCGCCCGCTGCCTTTTTTCAGCGAGCTCGCCGAGGAGCATTTCGGCATTGTATTGCTTGCGTGAAGAGTCAAATGACTGGGTGAAGAAAGCAGCCTCATGAATTTCGAGCCTGCAGCCCGGGAAGGATTTTTCGAGCGCGAGAGTCAGGTGATGCAAGTATGGAATGGGCCTGTTCATCCACACGAGCGCGATGCGAGGGGACATGAACTCACAAGGGAGGAAGCCGCAGCTGGTCTGGAATCACGCCTTTTTATTTATTAAAACAACTTCCTATTTAACCATGAGGATAATCCACTTCGACAAGAAGGAGGGCGAGCTCAAGGCAGTGCCAGAGAACCTCGAGGACCTGTGGCATCTTGAGAGGGTGCTCGAGCCTGGGGATGTCGTCGAGGGAAAGAGCCTGCGGAGGTACAAGCTCGAGGAGGGCGAGAGCGGAGAAAAGGAGGCCGTGACCATACAGCTGGCTGCAGAGAAGGTTGAGTTTGCCAGGCACGCGAACAGGCTGAGGGTGACAGGCAAAATAAAAGCGGGTTATCCAGAGGAATTCGTGCAGATTGGTTCTTACCACACGCTGGACTTGGAGCTTGGCAGGCCGGTGAAGATAAGGAAACTGCAGGGTTGGAGGGACTACCAAGTAAAAAGGCTGAGGGAGGCGCAGGCCGAGACTAAAAGGCCTTTGCTGCAAATCGTTGTGCTGGATGAGGAGAAAGCGACTTTCGCAAAACTGCGCGGGTATGGGATAGAGTACGAGTTCGAGATTGAGAATACTGCGGGCGGGAAGAGGGATGAGAAGAGAGAGGAGAAGACGAGGGCGTATTACGGGGAGGTTGCGAAAAAACTTTCCGGGAGCAAGCACACGCTTGTTGTTGCCGGGCCGGGTTTCGCGAAAGAGAACCTGAAGCAGTTCATCGCGGAGAGATACCCCGACCTTGTGAAGCACATCCGGTTCGCCTCGTGCTCCACGGCGGAGAGGAGCGGCGTGGTCGAGCTGCTCAAGTCAGGCGTGCTCGCGGAGATTGTAAAAGAAGAGAGGGTTGCAAAAGAGTTCGAGCTGATTGAAAAGCTGCTGGCCGAGCTGAGGAGGGAAAGCGGGCTGGCGGCGTATGGAAAAGAGGAGGTGAGAAAAGCGAGCGAGTACGGAGCGATTGCAGAGTTGTTTGTTCTCGACGAGTTGTTGCGAAAGGACAAGGAAGTTGAAAAAATAATTGAGGAGGGCGAGCGGAAGGGCGTAAAGACGACGATTTTTTCTTCCGAGAACGACGCGGGAAGGCAGCTGGCGAGCCTCGGAGGCCTAGCCGGCCTGCTGAGGTTCAGGATTTCGTAGGAAAATCCTCAGCCGAGCTTTCTGTAGAGGAAGCTCAACGCGCGTTCGTAGGCGTACCGGAGGGAGGTGGAGAGCGGGCGGGTGTGGCGGTAGGCCTGCGCGACGTCTTCAATGCGCTCGCCGATAACCTCGATTTGCTTGAGGCCACGGAGTTCTGTCAGCAGGCGCAGGTATTCAACTTCATTGGGCTCCACGCCCATGCAGCGCGCGCCGACGACATCAACCGCCAGAGCATCGCGGCCAGCCAGCAGGATGCCCGAGCGGACGGGGTGGGGGGCGACTTCATCGAGCTCGTTGCCCACGATGCCGTCGACAAGGTTGAGGTCGCTGCGGATCACCTGCGCTATGTCTGCGGTGACTTTGCCGATAAATGGGTGCAGGACGAGGCGATGCCTGCGCGTGGGAACGCAGCCGAAGAGGTTTTTCAAACACAGGGTGGCGGTTGCCAGCGAATGAATTTTTAGTTTGGCGATGTTGATGAGGTAATCGCAACTCACTGCCGTCTTGGCGAATGGAATGCGCCGTGCATGAAAGGGATGCGGAATGTCAAGCCACACGACCTCATCCTTGTTGAGGTCCATGGTGCACGCGCCGAACTCGCGCGCGAGCGCGTTCCAGCCGAATTCCTCGAGCGCGCCCTCGGTGTCCTCTGTGCCGGCGTCGCCTATGACCACATCACAGTCTTCGAGGCGCTCGAGCACCGCGCGGCCGAGGCCGACATCGGGTGTTATGCCGCTTTGAGGAGATGCTTTTACGGTTAGGTTTGGCTTGATGAGCACGCGCTTTTTCCTGAGGGAAAAACGGAGTTTGGCCAAGAGCGAGCGGGCGCCCTCATAGGCGTCTCCGGAGCGGATGAGATAGACTTTTTCCGGCATGCCTACTTCTCCTGTCCGACGAGCATTATCTGCGCGAGCAGCGCCTCGAGCTGAATGCGCTCGTTGGCTCCCTCGACTATGCGGAAGTTGTACTCGCCAATCTTATCTACGAGGGCGACTTTCATCCTGTCGGGAATGCCGAGGGCGACGACCTCGCGGTAAATCTGGAGGAGGATGTCCTCGCCGCTCATGCCATACTTGAGCAGGAGATGGTCGAGGCGGTCGCGCGCTTCCAGGAAACTCCCCTTGAGCGCGAGCTCAAGCATCTGGGAAACCTCGGCGGGGCGGGCGCGCGAGGCGATCTTGAAGATGGCTTCATCATCAAGCTTCTTGGCCAGCATGGCCGCTCCCTGCAGCGCGTTGATGGCCTTGCGCAAGTCTCCTTCTGAAACGTAGATGAGCGCCTTGACCGCGCTGTCCGCCAGTTGAAGGCTCTCTGCCTTGGCGATGCGCGCCAGCATCTGGCGAATCTCCTCTTCGGAAAGGGGCCTGAGGCGGAAGAGCGCGCAACGCGACTGGATGGGCTCGATGATTTTGCTGCTGTAGTTGCAGGAGAGAATGAAGCGCGTGGCCTGCGAGTAGAGCTCCATGGTCCTGCGCAGGGCGTGCTGGGCATCCGGGGTGAGCGCATCCGCCTCGTCGAGGAAGATGAGCTTGAAGGGGACGGTGGCGAGCGGGAGGGTTCGGGCAAAGTCCTTGATTTTGCCGCGGACCACGTCTATCCCCCTCTCGTCGCTCGCATTGAGTTCCAAAATGGAGTCGCGGTAGGCGTCGCCGAACAGGTCGTGCGCGAGCGCGAGCGTGGCGGTGGTCTTTCCCACGCCCGCGGGGCCTGCGAGAAGCAGGTTGGGCATGCTCCTTGCCTTTGCATAGGCCTGCAGGCGCTCGACCACCTCCTTCTGGCCGATGACCTCGCTGAGGGTTTTGGGGCGGTATTTCTCGGTCCAGGGAAGGTCGAATGCCGTCATGCGAGCCAACTCAAATCCCAAACAACAGGTGCAGCCAGAACGGGTTTGTGAAAAAAACCATCAGAAGCCCGAACACGGCGGGCCTTGCGCTCTCCCAAACAAGGCTATAGCCCCTAATGCTTAAAGGCTTTGTTTTAGGAGGCTTCCTGCCCGCGCGCTCGAGAGCGACGTAGTAGGAGGCGATTTCGTCGGCCTTTGCATCAAGGCGCAGGAGGAACTTCGCGAGGGCGAACCAGGCCAGGAAGAGGAGGCCGAAGGCCACGAGCATGTAAGCCCAGCCGCTGACCGCGCCGAATCTGGGCTCTGGGGACAAGAGGATGGAGCTGATGAAGGAAATCCAGTCGATGGCAAAGCCGGCTATCGAGCCCAGGAAAGCCGCAAAGAGAACGCGGTTGATGTTCCGGTAGTTAAAGAGAAAACGCAGGAGAGCGTAGGAAAGAGCCAAGTCTATCACAAAGTCGATGAACCAGATGAACACGGAGGCGACGAGAAAGAAAAAAAGGTCGAAAGTGAAGTTGCCGAAAGGCTGGAAGCGCACGACCACACTAGGAGAAATCAAGTCTGCCGAAAGCAAGCTCACAGAAACCATATATTCCTTGTTGGTTAAAAAACTGCCGATAGGCATGTTCGACGCTGCGGAGAGGAAATCGCTGCTCTTCGTGTTCAATGTGGGCGCGCTTTTCCTCGCGGGAGTGTGGGTGCTGGACGTCGCGGGCGCGAGAAGCTACGGGCCGCAGGGGGCGCTCGCGCTTGCGGGCGTTGCGGTCGCCTCGGCGGCGCTCGTTCATTACGGCAGGGAAAAGTTTCATTTGAAGAGCGCGTACGCTGCGCTCGCGTACTGCGGCATGGCGGTCGCGGCGCTGCTGGCAGCGGCGGCGGTGTGGGGAAAACTGGGGGCGCTGAACAGGACGCTCGCCTTCCTGGGCGCCGCGTTTGCAGTGCTGCCGCCGCTCGCGTTCGTGTTCAGGGAAGAGTTCCTGAAGCAAAAAGGATGAACATGAGCTACAACGCGCGCGAGGTGGAAAAAGAGGTTGCGGAGTTCTGGAGGAGGAAAAAAATCTACGAGAGCGTGAAAAAGAAGAACGCGGGCGGGCCCAAGTTCTACTTCTGCGACGGGCCGCCGTTCGCAACAGGGACGATACACCCGGGAACGGCGTGGAACAAGTGCATCAAGGACGCGGCCTGCAGGTACAAGCGGGCGCGCGGCTTTGATGTCAGGGACCAGGCGGGCTACGACACGCACGGCCTGCCCATCGAGGTGAAGGTGGAGCAGGAGCTGAGGCTCAAGAGCAAGAAGGACATAGAGAAAGAAGTCGGGGTGGCGCGCTTCGTACAGGAATGCAGGAAATTCGCCACGCAGTACATCGACGTGATGGGCAGGCAGTTCAAGTCCCTCGGAGTGTGGATGGACTTCGACAACCCGTACGTGACATACAGGGACGAGTACATAGAACGCGCGTGGGCGACGTTCAAGGCCGCGCACGAGAAAGACCTGCTGGACAAGGGCGTGTATGTCCTGCCGTACTGCCCCAGGTGCGAGACCACCATAGCCAACTACGAGCTAGAGTACGACGAGCAGGACGACCCCAGTGTTTATGCCAAGTTCAGGGTGAAGGGGCGAGAGAACGAGTTCCTCATAATATGGACCACGACGCCTTGGACGCTCGTGGGAAACATGGCGGTCATGGCGCACCCCACGTTCCAGTACGTGAGGGCCAAGGTCGACGGGGAGAACTGGATTGTGGCGAAGGAGAGGCTCGGTGCCGTGCTCGCGGTGACGGGCGAGCTCGGGAAGAGCGCGATAGTGCTTGACGAATTCTCCGGAATGGCGATAAAAGGCCTCAAGTACGAGCACCCCCTGGCGGAAGAAGTGCCATATCACCAGGGCAGGGAACATTCCGTAGTGGTGAGCGACCAATTCGTCACGCTCGCAGAGGGCACCGGCCTGGTGCACACCGCGCCGGGCCACGGCCCGCAGGACTTCATCGTGGGAAAACAGTACGGGATAGAGGCGTTCTGTCCGGTGGGAACGAACGGGGACTACACGAGCGAGGCGGGGAAGTTCGCCGGGATGAACGTCAGGAAGGCGAACAAGGAAATCATCAGGCTACTTGAGGAAAAGGGGCTGCTCGTGCATGCCGGAGTGGTGCGCCACAGGTACCCGCACTGCTGGAGGTGCAAGACCCCGCTCATCTACATAACCACCGAGCAGTGGTTCATCACGATAACCAAAGTCAAGGACAGGATGATGGAGGAAATCGACGCGTGCGCGTGGCAGCCCGAGTTCGCGAGGACATGGTTCAAGGACTTTGTGCAGAGCGCGCCGGACTGGTGCATCTCCAGGCAGAGGTACTGGGGAATACCCCTGCCTATCTGGGTGTGCAGAAAATGCGGGGAAGTCAAGGTGGTGGGAAGCAAGAGCGAGCTCGGGAAAGAAGTGAAGGAGCTGCACAAGCCGTTTGTCGATGAGGTAAAATTCGAGTGCGGAAAGTGCGGCGGGGAAATGGCGCGCGTGCCTGATGTGCTGGACGTGTGGTTCGACTCCGGAAACGCGGTGTGGGCGCAGCTCAGCAAGGAAGAAGAAAAGAAATGGTACCCGGCGGACTTCATCGTGGAAGGAAAGGACCAGATAAGGGGATGGTTTTACTCGCTGCTCGGCTCCGGGATAGTCTACGGGAACGAGATCCCGTACAAGTCGCTTCTCATGCACGGGTTTTTCGTAGACGAGAAGGGGGAGAAGATGAGCAAGAGCCTCGGAAACTTCGTGCCCCTCGAGGAAATGCTGGCCAAGCACGGCGCGGACGCCTTCCGCCTGTGGAGCCTCGGCAGCGTGGTGTGGGAGGACCTCAAGTTCAAGTGGGAGGAGCTCGCCGAGGCGCACAGGGCGCTGGCCATCTACTGGAATCTCTCGGTCTTTCTCAAAAGGTTTTATGAGGGCAGGAGGAAGCCCGCGGGGTACGAGCTCGAGGACCAGTGGCTACTGGCGCGCCTGAGCGCGCTTGTCAAGAAATGCACCGCGGCTTTCGAGAGCTACGCCATCCACGAGGCGACGAGGGCATGCAGGGAGTTCATCGTCGAAGACCTTTCCAGGTTTTACCTCAAGATAGTCAAGAAAAGAATCGCCAGCGGAAGAAACCCTGAGGGCGCGCTCGACGCGCTCTATAAGAGCATGCTCGCCCTGACCAAGCTCACAACACCCATCATCCCGTTCACAAGCGAAGCGATTTACAGAGAAGTTTTCGCGGAAAAAGAGAAGGCTGAAAGCGTTTCGCTCCAGCCGTGGCCGGCTCCGGAAGAGCCCGGGGCGGACCTCATGCTCGAAAAACACATGCAGGTTGCGAGGAGCATCATTGCGGCCGCGGCGAACGCGAGGAACGCGGCGGACGTGAAGCTCAGGTGGCCGCTCGAGGAGATTATTGTCGTGAGCGGTTCGACGGAAGTCAGGGGGGCGGTCGAGAGGCTCGCTTATCTCATAGAGGAAATCGCGAACGTCAAGAGAACAAGGCTGGAGGAGGCCGTGCCGAAAAAAATCGCCGCGAAGCCCGTGCAGGCTGCTATCAGGCCGGTGTTCAAGAAAGACGCGAAAACCGTGGCCGAGGCCATCGAAAAACTGGAGGCGGGCGAGGCGATGAAAAGGCTGGAGGCGGGCGAGACAATCACCGTCAAGGCCGTAGGAAAAGAATGGGCCGTCACGCGCGACATGATAATTTTCGAAGAAACGCCGCCCGAGGGCTATGCGAGAGCGGAGTTCGAAGGAGGAGAAGTGTATTTGAACACGAAAATGTCGCGGGCGCTGTTCGAGGAGGCGATGGTCAGGGAAGTCGCCCGAAGGATACAGCTCATGAGGAAAGAACTGGAGCTAGTTGAGAAAGACGAGATTGCCGCGAACGTCGTTGCCGGCAAAGAGCTGCTTGGGATACTGGAAAAGCACAGGGGCGCGCTAGCGAGAGAAGTGAAGGCAAAGACGCTGGTTTTGTCGGAAAAGCCGGAGCTTAAGGCAGAGGGCGCGCTCAGGAAAGAATGGGAGATAGAGGAAGAGACGGCGACCATAGTCGTCGCAAAAGCCTGAATCTTCAAATGCGGCTTCCCTCATGCCGCTGTATGATGTAAGCCGCCACCAGGAACAGGCTGATGTACGCCAGGATGGGGTCGGTGAAGGGCCGCAGCTCGGCCAGCGAAAGCCCCCTCACCAACGACGAAGAGAGCGCCTGGTGAGCGAAGTAAAGCGGCGAGTACGCCCCCAGCGTTTTCATGGGCTGCCTCACGAACTCGAGCGGGAGGATGACGCCGCTCAGGAAAAGCATCGGGATGGTGACGAGCAGCATCGCGAGTATGGCCGTGCTCTCGCGCCTGATGAAGGCGGAGAGCAGGATGCCCATCGAGGTGAATACGGCCGGAGCGAGGAAAAGCGCGTAGAGCAGCGGCACAGGGTCGGGCGGCAGCTTGATGTCTATGAACGCCACGCCCAGCACCAGGAAAAACAGCACCACGACCGAGCCGACCGCGAGGTCGCCGAAGAAACGCCCCAGCACGAGCACGAACTGGCTCGTTCCCGTCAGGCGCAGCCTCATCTCGGCACCCTGCGCGCGCAGGCGCACGCCCATCATGAGCGGCAGCAGCAGGCACGACAGAAGCGCGTCGAGAACAACGATTATTGGGAACAGTATGTCAATCTGCCGCAGGTCAAGGATATAGCGCGTGGTGACCACGGGCGGAATCAGGTCAATGGGATTCTCGGAGAGAAAGTCGCGCATGGTGGAGGTGGTCGCGTTCAGCACCGCGTCGCTCCTGTCGAGCTCGCCCTCGAGCGCCGCAAGGTCGGAGGCGAAGCCTGCCACCAGCGCGTCGGTAGAGTTCAGCAGGCGCGTGGCGTTGTCAAGGTACGCCCCGGCGTCATCGAGCGCCTTCCCGGAGGAGGCCAGCCCGCCCTTCAAGGCCGAGGAGGCTGCCGAGAATTCGCCGAGCGTGGCGTTCGTCTCCCGCTCGATGACCCCGCCTTTGCTCCTGAAGCTCTCCAGAACGTCCGCGGCCTCGTAAAGCTGGTCCTCCACCGGAGGCTCTGCCGAGAGAATTTCGATGGCGTTCTGCACGGCGAGGAGTTCGGAGCGCAGCGCGGCTATCTCCGCGCGCATGGCGACGAGCTGGGCGCGTGTCTCGAGCAGCTGGCTGGCGTTCGGGTCGTTTGGGTTCTGGGCGATGTAGGCGTCTATGAGCAGTATGGAAACCTGCAGGCTTTGGTCAATGCGTTCGAGCCTTTCGAGCGTGATGCTTATCTGCTCGTTGGTGCGCTCTCCCCGCTCTTTGAGGGCCGCCATGCGCACCGCGAGGTCTTTCAGGCGGGCCACGCCGAGATCGACCTCGCCCATCATCTCGTCGAACAGCTTCAGCGTGGAGTTCATGGCGCTGATGCGCGGCTCGAGCGCGGTGATGTTGGCAAGCGAGGCGCTGCCCTGCGCGCGCAGGCCGTCCAGCACGCCTTGCAGGGCCGACTCGTTGAACCCCGCCCTCTTGGCAGCCACGTCATCGAGGCGCGCGTGATACTGTCTGATGCTTTGCCTGGCCTCCTTGAGCTTCTGCCTGCGCTCCTCCACGTCTGTGAAGGAGGCGTTCGTCCTGTTGTAGATGTCTAGGACGCGCAGGCCCACCGTGCGCGCCAGCTCGTTGCTCAGCTGGTTTTCCATTATCGTTGTGAGCTCACTGGCGATGCGGAACTGCAGCGGGTCCCCTATTATTTCCACATAGCGCCTGTAGCCAGAGACCGAGGTCAGCACGCCGGCCGGCGCCCTGCCCTTCAGCACCGCGCTGGCAAGAGACTCGTTGTCCGGCGCGATAAGGGGAATGGCCCTGTCGCTCTCGTTGATGAGCCGGGCGAGCCGCGTGTCGTTCTCCAGCACTGCCAGATTGACCTTGTCGAACTCGAGGAGGGAAAGCGAGGGGCCGAGTATCAGCATGACGACCACCGGGTAGGCCAGTATGAGGTAGGAGGTGACTCCCTGGCGGGCGATGAAGCGCACTTCGGTCAGCGTGAGCAGCACGATGGCCTGCATGTTGTGGAGCAGGTAGCGCAAGAGCTCCTCCATCCGCAAAAGCGCGCTCACGGCGTCCTGCGCCAGAGTGGCCAAGATGCGGATAAAAACGACGGGAACCGTGGGAAGGCGGGTGACGACGTGCGGCATGGAGCCGAGCAGGTAAAAAAACGCCGCAAGAAGCTTTGCGAAAAACTCGCTCCATTTCATGCAACCGCACCCAACTCCGCGCCGACAACATTGAGGAACACATCGTCAAGGGACGGAAGCCTCGTCGAAAACTTCTGGAAGACGACGCCGTGCTTGTCGAGCAGCCGCATGACCTCCAGGGCCACGTCGGAAGAAGCCTCGGGCTTGCACCTGACCAAGAGCTGGGTCTCCTCCACCTTCACGGACGTCACCCCGCTGATGTCCCTCACGCTCGGAAGCAGCGCGTCCACCGGCGCGGACACGAGTGCGGACACGAGCGCGTCGCCCCCGTGCTTTTTCACCAGCTCGGCTGGCGAGCCGAGCGCGAAAATTTTTCCCTGGAAGATTATGGCAATGCGGTCGCACAGCGCCTGCGCCTCCTCCAGGTAATGCGTGCTGAGGACGAGGGTGACCCCCTGTTCCCTTAGCTTCCTTATCACCCCCCACACCCTGCGGCGCATGTCCAGGTCCAGGCCCACGGTGGGCTCGTCAAGCAAGAGCAGGCGCGGGGAGTGGACGACGGAAGCGGCGATGTTCATCAGCCGCTTGAACCCGCCGGAGAGCTCGGCGGCCCTGCGCCTGCGGAACCTGCGCAGATTGTACGCATCCAGGAGCTCCTGAACGCGCTCGTCCAGGATTTTCCCGCGCAGCCCGTGCAGCCTGCCCAGCAGCCACAAGTTCTCCTCCACGGTAAAATCGTGGAAGAAGGCGTACTCCTGCGGAACGATTCCGAGCTCCTTCCGCGCGCTCTTTTCCTTGACAGCGCGGCCGAACAGGCGAACCGAACCAGAGCAGTAAACCTGGCCTGCAACGGCTTTGAACAGGCTGGACTTGCCCGCGCCGTTCGGGCCCAGCAGGCCGAAGGCCTCGCCGGCGTGAACCTCCAAGTCGCAGTCGATGAGGGCCTGGACGCTGCCGTAGCGGACCGAAACCCCTTTAAGTTCCAGCGCCTCTACCACGAATGAGAACTCTCAATGCAGCTTTAATTGGTTTCCTCCCCACAACCTGATGCGGGAACATGAACGTCTTCATAACAGGAAAGCCCGGCAGCGGAAAAAGCACGTTGCTCAAGCAGGCGACCGACGCGCTGAAGGCTGAAAGAAAAAAGATTGGCGGCATACTCACGCCCGAGGTGAGAGACGAGAGGGGCGAGCGCACGGGCTTCCTCGTTGTCGATGCCGCGAGCGGGCGAAGCGGCTGGCTTGCAAAAGCCGAGCCCGGCGAGCCCCGCGTGGGAAAATACAGGGTGATGGTGGAGGAGTTCGAGGGGGTGGCCATCCCTGCAATCGAAGAAGCTATCCGGGAAAAAGACGTTATCACCATAGACGAAATTGGAAGGATGGAATGGTTTAGCGAAAAGTTCCGCGAGGCCGTGGCGAGGGCGCTGGAGAGCGGAAAGCCCGTGCTTGCGGTAGTTGGTGAAAAGCTGGTGGGAGCGTTTAAAGGAAAGGGAAAAGTTGTTGAGGTCAAGCGGGGGGAGGCTAGCCCTTCCACGCTTCGAGAAATCTTGTCAGCAGTCTGACGCCGAAGCCAGTGGCGCTCGCCTTCCTCCAGTAGTGCCTGTCCCTTTCCATCCAAGCCACGCCCGCGATGTCAATGTGCGCCCACTTCACTCCCTCTCCGACGAATTTCTTGAGGAAAACAGCGCCCGTGATGGTTCCCGCCTCCTTGTATTGGCTGATGTTCGCTATGTCCGCGTTCGCGCTTTTCATGTACTCGAAATAATCCTTCCACAGGGGAAGCTCCCACAGGCGCTCGTGCGCGGCCTCGCCCGCAGCCTTCAGCGGCTCGACGAGCTCCCTGTCGCCGAGCACGGCCGCGCACTGGCTTCCCAGCGCGACGAGAACGGCGCCCGTCAGCGTGGCGATGTCGATAACCGCTCGGGGCTTGAACTTCCGGCACGCGAAAGCCAGCGCATCCGCAAGAACCAGGCGGCCCTCCGCGTCCGTGTTGAGCACCTCGATTGTTTTTCCATCAACGGCCTTCACGATGTCGCCTGGCTTGCCTGCGGTTCCGCTCGGAAGGTTTTCGGTGAAGGGAAGTAGCGCAACAACGTGTAGGGGGAGCTTGAGCCTGCTGACCGCGCGCATTGCCCCGAGAACCGCGCAGGCGCCGCTCTTGTCCCACTTCATCTTGTCCATGCCCTCGCTGGGCTTGATGGAAATGCCTCCAGCGTCAAAGGTGATGCCTTTCCCAACGAGGCAGAGCGTCGGATTCTTGCCCGCGTTGTACTCCAGCACGACGAGGTTGGGAGGCTGGGCGCTTCCGCTCGCCACGCTCAGGAGAGCGTTGAAGCCCATTTTCTTAAGCTGCTCTCTTCCATAAACCGAAACCCTCAGCCCGCATTCCCTCGCGAGCCGCTTCGCCTCGCCGGCCATGTATGCCGGGGTTGCGGTGTTCGCCGGAGTATTCGCCAGCTCGCGCGCGTAGTTCGCCGATTCGGCGACAATGACAGCGCGCTCTGCGGCAGCAGAGACTGCGCGCTCCTGTTCTCCGACAACAATGGTCACCTCATCAATCTCTTTCTTCGGCTCTTCCTCCTCGGGGCTCTTGAATTTCGTGAAGGAATAGTTCGCCAGAAGGGCGCCTTCGGCAATGCACGCCGCAGACTCTTCGGGGGGAATGTCCGCGGGCGGCAGGGTGATGGAGAAGGTCTTTATGCCGAGGTCGGAAAGGAAGAGGACTGCTTTGGCGGCCGCCTGCCTGATGATGTCCTTGTAAAACTCCTCTTTCTTTCCCAGCCCGATGAGCAGAATGCGTTCGCTCGGGTGCTTGCCCTCCGCGTGGATGAGCGCGGTCTGGAGAAGCTTTCCGTTGAACTCGCCGCTCTCTATTAAGGGGGAAACGAGGGGGATGATGGGCTTGCACCTCATTTCCTGCGAGGTCGTTCCCTGGAAACACGTGAGGACAAGGGCGGCATCGGCAACCTGCTCGACCCCAAGTTTTTTTACCCAAACGCGCATATCGAAAAGAATTGGCTGGGGAATTAAAATAAGTTGTGGTGAGCGGATGAAAATCGAGGTCCTCCAAGGCGACATCACGCGCGTGGCGTGCGACGCCATTGTCAATCCGGCGAATTCATTCGGGTGGATGGGTGGGGGGGTGGCGCTGGCCATAAGGCAGGCGGGCGGGGAAGAGATTGAGCGCGAGGCGGTGGCCAGAGCGCCCATTCCCGTCGGAAAGGCGGCCGCGACCACTGCGGGGAAACTGCCCGCGAAATTTGTTTTGCATGCGCCCACCATGCGCACGCCCGGGAAAACGGACGTTGCCGCCGTGAGGAAGGCGGTGAAGGCGGCGTTGGAGTCGGCGAACGAGCTGCAGCTCGAGTCGATCGCTTTTCCTGGAATGGGTACGGGCGTGGGGGGCGTGCCTGCCGAGAAGGCGGCTGCCGCCATGGCGGGAGAGCTTATGGTGTGGAGAAAGGATTTTCCGAAAAAAGTGCTGCTGGTGGCCAGGGACGAGGAGTTAATGCGCGCGTTTGAAAAAGCCGTGAAGGCAAAGCAGGGCTGAGGCAAAGCCGGCGATGAGCGCGGGCAGGCAGGGAAGCGGCGTGCTGGGGACCCACACTTCTTCAGTCTTCTGATAGAAGTTTCCGAACTCGTCGCGCCAAGTTATCGTTATGTTGCGCATGCCTGGAAACATGCGAAGGGGCGCGGCCCACTCGCCCTGACGCAGCCGAACCGCCTGTCCATCGGAAGAAATTGTGACATTGGTGGGCTCGCCCACGAATGAGAGCGTGATGAAGACTGTCGAGTTTCCGGAAGGCGGGGAAACTCCGCGAACGCCGACCGCCGGCTTTGCCACAACGCGAACCGCCTGCCTCTGCTCAATGCGTGTGCCGTCTCCCTCTATCACGAGAATGAGCTCGCGCGCGCCGGGCACGGTGGCGGGAGCAGAAAGAGATAGGTTGGCCGAGCCGTTGAAAACAGCTGTCTCAAAATCAGACTCATTGTCTAGGGAAAGCGAGAGCCGGACGCTTCCGGGAACCGAGCGGTTGAGGAAAAGCGAGACGTTCACGCTCGCGAGGCTTCCCTCGAGCAGGCTGGTGGGGAAGGAGGCATTCTGGAGAAAGAGAGCGAGCGAGTGGGTGATGTTGAAGTTCAGTTCGACCACGCCACCCTGGTCGGTGAAAACGAATATTTTCTGGAAGCCGAGGCCGCGCGGGGAATAAGAGAGCGAGCCGGTCAGGCCGGGCGAGGGGGCCTGGGAGAAGAAAACGCCTTCGCCCGCCGCAACCCCTATTTTCGAGGGCGAGCCGCCCTTCACCTTGAAGAAAACGGTTTGCTCTCCGCCGGGCAGAAGCTGGTTGGAGGAAAGCCAGGCCTCGAGGGAAGCGCTGGGTGCGCCGGGCTCTATCCTGAGCTCGACAGGCCTCTCCTCGAGAAAGGGAGAGTTCAGTAAAAGTGGGCAGGTGTAGATGAACGAAGAAGAAAGCGAGGGAGAGGCGCGGACGCGCCAAGCCACGGCGACCTTCTCACCCGGCCTTGTGATAAGCGCGCGCTCCCTGTCCTCAACCGAGGCAATGACGGAAGGACCCTTGCACGGCTCGAGGGACGCCTCGACAACGCGGTAATCGCTTGCTGGAAACTCGAGCCAAGCAATTGTTTCCCCCCCGGGCTGTAGAACCGGGGAGGCGAGCTCGAGGTCGAAGCTGCTTTCAGGCTGCGCGAGCTCGACGCGCGTGGGCCGCACAGCCTGAACCTCGCTTCCCAGCATGTTCCGGTTGCTCCAGTCTATCCGAGTGCCCGGCCGCATGAGCACGCTGAGGTTGTTGCCGAAAGTCTTGTCGTTCGCCCGCAGCATCTCAATGTGCGTGGCGTCAAGCGAGCCCACCTCCAGCCAAGTGGCGTCCACGGGAACCCATTCGCCGAGAAAAACCTCGTTCCAAGCGTGCCCCAGCCACTCGCCGTCCTCGCTCACCGCATAGCCGGCCACGGAGCGCGTGGGAAAGCCCAGCGAGCGGGCGAGCGCGGCGAACAGCGCGCTGTACTCGACGCACACGCCGCGCTTGTTGTCGAGGGCCCACAGGGCGTCCTTCACCTCGCCCGCCAGCGAAGCGTCATACTTCAGATAGTCGTGGGTGAATACGGCGAGCCTGGCAACCCTCTCGAAGTCGTCGCGGGAGCCTGCGGTTATCTCGCGGGCCAGCCTCTGAATGCGTGGGTCATCGCTCTGGATGCGGGGCGTCGGGCGCGCGTAGGCCAGGAGCTCGGATGGAACCGAGTAGTTCAGGGGAAGAAATGTGGTCTGGTGAGAGCGGGCCGTGATGCGAGTCTGAATGCTGTAGGGGAAGGGATTCGGCGGGTTCGGAACGAAAATCGTTGCAACCGAATTCCCCTCGTCATCGCGTTGCGTCGCGCCGGAGTAAAACGCGTCCTGCCTGGCGCTCTGCTGCGGCACGGAAAGGTTGAGGCGCAGCTCGGTGATCTCGCCTGAGAGGGCGCGCACAACCCCTTCCTCAACGACAACGCCCTCGATGAGAGTCACGAGCTGGGGGTTGTCGATCTTCTCGGCAAAACAAGCGGAGGCGAGCAGAAACGCCAGGAACAGCCGGCGCATGAAGCTATTTGCCGCATATATTTATATTTGGAGCGTCTCTGGTATCAGCATGCGCGTTATGATGAGGGGAAAAATCCACGGCGCGAGAGTGACGGGAACGAAGCTGCATTACTCTGGAAGCCTGGCTGTCGATAGCGGGCTGCTCAAAGCAGCGGGCATGCTGCCGCACGAGATGGTCCATGTCTGGAACGTTTCGAACGGAAAGAGGTTCCGGACTTACGTTGTGCCGGGAAAAAGAGGGGAGGTTACTGTGATGGGCGCGGCCGCACGGCTTTGCAGGCGTGGGGACGAAATAATAATAGCTGCGGAGGAGGTCCTGGCGGAAAACGAGGCGTGGAGGCTGAAGCCAAAAATCGTTTTCGTAGATGAGAAAAACCGCTTAAAGGGAAGAGAATGAAACGCATTTTCCTTCTCCTCCTCATGCTCGCTTGCTCCGCCGCGCTGAATGTAAGGGAAATGGGGGCGATGCGGGCGGACGCGAGCACCGAGTGGTTCATCGAGGCGAGGGGCCAGCCGTTCCCGTACCCCGTGACCCTCTACGGGCTCGCGCCGGTCAATGACACCAACCAGCGCGTTGGGGTTTATGCCACGACGCACGCGTTCTCCTGGGGGACCGGCGACGGAGCGAGAATGCTTTTCGACGCCGACGTGCCGAACCAGACTACAATCGCCGTCTCTTCTTCGGTGAGCGTGGATTACAGGAGCAACAACATAACCCGGCCGGTTCCCTACCCCTACCCGGTGCCCCCGGAGCTCGCCGACTACACGCGCGCCTCGCCGCTCGTGGTCGTGACGCTGGAAATTCGGGAGACCGCGTTGGGAATTGCAAACGGAAGCAATGACGCGTTAGAGGTCCTCGCGGGCCTCGTGGAATGGACTTACAACAACGTGCAGTACGACAGGCAACTCGGAGAAGTCAATTACTCGTCCGAATGGGTCTTCGCCAACAGGCGGGGAACGTGCGACGAGTACGCGCACCTCTTCCTCGCGCTCGCGCGCTCGCTCGGCCTTCCCGCGAGGTTCGCCTCGGGCTACATCAACACCGGACAGGAATGGGGGCTTCACGGATGGGCCGAAGTGTGGGTGCCGGGCTATGGCTGGGTGCCGGCGGACCCTACTTTCAACGAGCTGCTCGTGCTCGACGCCGCGCACGTCAAGCTCGCCGAAGCGCTCGACCAGAGCTATGTAAAGGACGTGCTGCACGCGAGGGGGGAAATCGGCGTGCAGCTCGGGCTCGCCAAAAACTATTCCATCACAGTAAAGGAAGCGCAGCCGTTCCAGCCGAGGGTTTCACTCGAGCTCACCCTGCCAGACAGCGACATGCACAGCCAAACCGTGAGAGTAAAGATAACCAACTCCGAGGACAGCTTCGTGTTCGCACCGCTTCTGCTCATCCCGCCGCGCGGAGTGGCCGCAACCGAAACCAGCAGGCTGGTCTATCTCAAGCCGCTCGAAAGCAAGGAACTGACCTGGAACCTGTCGCTTCCCGAGCTCGAGCCCAACAACTTATACACTTTCCCCATCACAGTGAAGACACAGGGAACGAGCGCGAGCGCCTCCTTCCAGCGGATAATATACGCGCAGAGGGCGCCACCGCCCCAACCCGAAGCCTACGGCCTCGGAGTCGGCGAAAACATTCCGACAACATTCAAACTCTTCCTGGCGATAATACTCGCGGTGACGGTTGCTGCCGTAGTCCTCGCGCTGTGGCAGCAAAAGACAGAGGGGGGAAGTTCCCCCCATTCACAAGAGGTGACTCGAGTAGAATAAAAGGGAGTATTTCAGTCGAGTCACCTCTTGTGTCGTCCTAGACCTTCGGGCCCCAACCCTTTTTCGGCGAACCGAAAAAGCGTTGACGGAAAAA
>JAWCPB010000004.1:0-42595 GCA_038870455.1 Candidatus Micrarchaeia archaeon | reverse complement strand
AGCCTATGTTCGTCAAGTTTATTCCCTGTTGGCTGCTCGTCTGGCCTGTCGTCAGGTTTCCGAAGGATAGGGAGGTCGTGTTGAGGGACAAGCCGCATGTTGGCGTGATGTTGAGGAGGGCTTGTTTGCAGTCGTGCTCGAGTTCGTCTCAAAAGGCATGTTGAGCACCGCGTACGGCTGCCCGTTTTTGTACCAGTTTGACGGTGTCGCCATCGGCGTCGCTCGTGCTCTGGTTCCAGCACGTGAGGTTTTCACCGACAGTGTTTCTGCCCTAGGAGGAGTTGAGCACGGGAGCGGACTGCATGGGCGCGGCGGCGAAAGAGAGGCCGGCGAAAAGAGCAAAAACAACGATTGCCAGAAGCCCGCGCATGCCGGATAATTGGCTGTGTGTGGAATAAAAAGGTTGCTGGCGAGCAAAAAGGCTATAAGAAAGTTCCGTGCATCTTATTGCACGCTGGGGTCGCCTAGTGGTAGGGCGGCAGCCTGCTAAGACAAAGGGGGGAGCATCCCCCCTTCGTCCTGGACCCTCCCCTCTTGTCTGGGTGGGGTGTTCGGAAAGCTGTTGGGCCAAAAGCCTTCGCGAGTTCGAACAACCCTCGCTTGCAAAAGCGTTGACGGAAAAAGGGTTCGAAAATCTCGCCCCCGGCGCTTAGTTTTTATAGCTGATGCGAGTAGTAAAACAGGAGGCTGGTTTGATGAGGCAGATTACAGTACTTGTTGAGAACAGGGTGGGCGCGCTGGCCGACGTTACGGAAGCGCTCGGCGCGAGCGGAGTGAATATTAAGAGCATAAGCGCACAGGGCTCGGGAAACGAAGGGGTCATTCGGCTCATTACCGAGGACGAGAGGACTGCCGTCAACGCGCTCGAGAAAGCCGGTTTCAGGGTCAGCGTCGGGGACGTGATGACGATAAAGCTGAGGCACAGGCCGGGCGAGCTCGCCAAGATTGCCAGAAAGCTCGCCAGAGCCGGCGTGAACATCGAGTGCATCTACCAGCTTTCCAGCGACAGGGAGAGCGCCGAACTCGTGCTCAAGCCGGACAGCATCGAAAACGCAACAAGGGCGCTGCGCGCGTGAGGAGGCCGAAATGGCGATCATGGAGTCAGTCGGGAAATACGCGGGGCCCGGGCTCATGGCCGTGGGAGCCGGGCTCATGGGAGCCGGCGCGGCTTCCTCGGTGCCTGGAAACCCCGTGGCCGCGGTCGACCCGGGCGGCGGGGCGGCCATGGCCGCGGGCGGCACGCTCGTGGCTGTCGGAGCGGGCATAGAAGTCGTGGGAGGGCTTTTCGCCAGCGCCTTTCTCCGGGGGCGATAGGAAAGTTTATAAAGCGCTCCAGCGTGATATATTCGAACAGGCAGTAAGGCAGCTGAACGGAAAGCGCGGTAAAGCGGACGGACAGGTGCTAATTCTGCTGTTTGGAGAATGAAAGAATGGCATACGGAAGAGGCGGATTCGGAGGCAGAGGAGGCGGAGACATCGGTCCCAAGCCCGTAAGCGCGGGCGAGGAACTCGAGGTCACAATCGAGGCGGTCGCCTCCAAGGGAGACGGAATAGCGAAGAAAGAGGGTTTCGTCATCTTCGTGCCCGACACGAAGGTGGGCGACAAGGTGAAGGTGAAAATCACCGAAGTCAGGCGCTCTTTCGCCATAGCGCAGAAAGTCGGCGAAGCAGGCGGAGCAGGCGAGCCAAGCGCTTAGAGGCTGCTTTTCCTTTCTTTTTCTCTTTCTTTTTCTTTCTTTTTTCTTTCCTCAGCTCATCCCTTGTTTCTCTTGAGGAGATGCTCGTACGCCGCCATCGACTCCTTGAGGTGGTTGATGGCGAAGAAGGCCGAGGCAATGAAAACGCTTTGGGCAAAGGCAAACAACAGGTTCCAGCGAATGCCTCCAACGGGCTCCATGAGGCCGATGACGATCGCGCCTCCGAGGGCGACGAACGCATAGGCGAGATAACGCAGCGTGACCGCCAGCGTACGCCCCTGCGCCCTGAGCGCAAACTCGAGCAGGCGATTGACTAGCAGGACTATGAGAAAGAGGTTGAGCAGCTCGATTAGCAGCACGTCAGTGTCGTGGCCCTCCCAGATCACCCGCAGAAAGCCTCCGATGCGGTCGAGCACCATACAACCATCCGCTATCATTAATGCCGCAAGTTTTTAAATCCGGAGTCCAAATTGCTTGGCGGGATTTAAAGGTGATTGGTTGGCTGTCTCGGCGCTTGACAACCGGTACGCGACTGAGATGAACGCTGTTTTTGATGAAGAGAAAAAACTTGCCAAGTGGCTTGAGGTGGAGGTCGCTCTCGCTAAAGCGCATGCCAAGCTGGGGCACATTCCAAAAAAGGCTGCTGAGGGGATAGCCCGGGCGGCCGGAAAAGTCAGGCTCGAGCGGGTCAGGCAGATCGAGGCCGAGATTCACCACGACCTAATGGCCATGGTGAGGGCGCTTGAGGAGGCCTGCGGCGGGGAGGCGGGCGCGTTCGTCCATCTGGGGGCGACGAGCTACGACATAGAGGATACGGCAACTGCGCTCGTTTTCAGGGACGCCTTTGCTTTGATAAAAAAGAGGCTGAGGGAGCTGCATGGCATTGTCGTAAGGCTTGCGAAAGAAAAGCGGGACCTCGTGTGCGTCGGCAGGACGCACGGCCAACACGCCGTGCCGACGACTTACGGGCTCAAGTTCGCGGTGTGGGCGAGAGAGCTCGAGAGGCACTTGGAGAGGCTGGAGGAGGCCGGGAAGAGGCTGTATGTCGGCAAGATGAGCGGGGCTGTCGGAAGCATGGCCACGTTCGGGAAAGACGCTTTCAAGCTCCAGCAGGCAGTGATGCGGGAACTGGGGCTGCACGCGGCCGAGGCGACCAACCAAGTGATTCAGAGGGACAGGCACGCCGAGGCGCTGTTCATCCTCGCGCTCATTGCGGCAACGATGGAGAAAATCGCTAAAGAAATCCGGAACCTGCAGAGAAGCGAGATAGCGGAGGTCGCGGAGCCGTTCGGCAGGCGGCAGGTGGGAAGCTCCACAATGCCGCAGAAGAGAAACCCGCACCGCAGCGAGAGAATATGCGGGCTGGCGAGGGTGGTGAGGGCGAACGTGCTGGCCGCGCTCGAGAACATTCCGCTGGAGCACGAGAGGGACTTGACGAACAGCGCGAGCGAGAGGCTCGTCTTCTCGGAGAGCTTCATAATCACCGATTACATGCTCAAGGAAGCCACGGCCATTCTCGGCGGGCTCGAGTTCTTTCCCGAGAACATAAAGAGGAATCTTGAGGGCAGCAAGGGCCTTATTCTCGCAGAGAGGGTGATGATTGCGCTGGCCGAAAAGGGAATGCCGAGGGGACGGGCGCACGCGCTTTTGAGGGAGGCGAGCATCAAGGCCAAGAGCGAGGGCAGACACCTCAAGGAAGTGCTTGCGGAGAACGCCGAGGTGACGAGGCTGCTGACAGCGAGAGAGCTGGAGGAGCTGTTCGACTACTCTACTTATGTCGGGAAGGCTAAGGAAATAGTCGATGCGCTGTAGCGGCCTACGCCATTTTCCTGCACAGCTCGAGCAGCTTCACTGAAAAGCCCCACTCGTTGTCGTACCAGGACAGGACTTTCACCATCGTGCCGCCGACGACGTTGGTCAGCAGGCCGTCCACGATGGCCGTGTGCGGGTTGCCGATGATGTCGGACGAGACGAGCGGCTCTTCAGTGTATTGGAGTATGCCCTTGAGTGGTCCCTCGGCGGCCGCCTTGAGAGCCTTGTTCACTTCCTCCCTCGTGGTCGGCTTTTCCACCTCTACGACGATGTCGGTAATGCTTCCGTCGGGAACGGGAACGCGCAGGGCTATGCCGTCCATTTTCCCCTTGAGGCCCGGGATGACTTCGCCGATGGCCTTCGCGGCGCCTGTCGTCGTGGGGATGATGTTCATGGCCGCGGCGCGGGCTCTCCTGAGGTCCTTGTGGGCGACGTCGAGAATGCGCTGGTCGTTCGTGTAGGCGTGGCACGTCGTCATGAAGCCGTGCTTTATCCTGAAGTTCTCGTCGAGGACCTTGAGCACTGGGGCGAGCGAGTTCGTCGTGCAGGAGGCCATGGAGCAGATGTGGTGCTCGCCCGCCTTGTAGAAGTCTATGTTCACGCCCGGCACGAGCGTGGCGTCAGGCCCTTTCGCAGGGGCCGTGACGAGCACTTTCTTCGCACCCGCAGTGAGGTGCTTGGTCGCGCCCTCCCTATCGGTGAACTTGCCCGAGCTTTCTATGACTATGTCTATGCCGAGGTCTTTCCACGGGAGCTTGGCCGGGTCGGTTTCAGCCAGCACGCGAATGCGTTTTCCATCCACGCTGACCTCGTTGTCCCTTGCTTCCACCTTCGCTTCGAAAACGCCGTGCACGGAGTCGTACTTGAGGAGGTGGGCGAGCGTCCTGGCGTCTGTCAAGTCGTTTATTGCAACAATATCAAATTTTTTCCAGAAGATTTTGTCGCGGAAAGCCGCGCGCAGGAAAAGCCTTCCTATTCTGCCGAACCCGTTGATGGCTACCTTGGGCATAACACACCCCCCGAGTCATTACTCGCCACCAGCCAATTTAAATGTTTTCGCGAAAACAGGCTTTAGGGTGTGGGGCATGGACTTTTTCACAATGGACGACTTCGGGTTCAAGGGAAAGACCGTCCTCGCGCGGGTGGACATCAACTCCTCGATGGACCCCGCGAGCGGCCGCATTCTCGCCAGCGAGAGGATAGAGAGCCACTCCGAAACCATTCGCGAGCTCAGCGAGAAGGGCGCGCGCATCGTGCTCATGTCGCACCAGGGGAGGGTGGGCGACCCCGACTTTCTGCCGCTCAAGCCCCACGCCGAGCTGCTGGCGAAGTATGTGAGGAAAAGCGTTGGGTATGTGGATGATGTCTTCGGCTCGAACGCGCTCGGGAGAATCAAGGCGCTGAAGAACGGCGAAATCCTGCTTCTGGAGAACGTGCGTTTTCTTGCCGAGGAGACGATTGAGAAGCCCGGCGAGGCGCATGCAAAAAGCGTTTTCGTCAGGGCGCTCGCGCCTCACGCGAACTATTTTGTTCTCGACGCGTTTTCCGCCGCGCACAGACCCCACTGCAGCATCATCGGCTTCGCCTATGTGCTTCCGACTTGCGCGGGCAGGGTGATGGAGAGGGAGGTCAAGTCGCTCTCGAAAGCGCTGGAGAATCCCAGGAAACCGCTCACGCTCATCGCCGGAGGAGTGAAGGCGGAGGACACGATGCAGATAATCGAGTACTGGCTCGGCAGAGGCATTCTCGACAGGGTGCTCACGGGCGGGGCGGTGGGAAACATCTTTCTCGCTGCGGAAGGAAGGGATCTTGGCGTGCCGACGACGAAATTCCTTGTCCAGAAGGGTCTCGACAAACACATTCCGAAAGCCAAGGAGCTGTTGGCAAAGTACGATGGGAAAATACAGGTGCCGGTTGATTTCGCTTTCGAAAAAGACGGGGAGAGGGTGGAGCAGGATGTCATTCAGCTGCCCACCCTCGCGCCCATCAAAGACATCGGCAGCGAGACCGCGAGGAGGTACGGCGATTTCATCAGCCAGAGCAACACCATCATAATGAACGGACCCATGGGCGTGTATGAGGAGGCCAATTTCGGCAAGGGAACCGAGTCGGTGCTGCGCGCGGTCGCAAACTCAAAGGCCTTCTCACTGCTCGGAGGAGGAAACACCGTCGATGCTGTAAGCAAGCTAAAGCTCGACGGAAAGAGGTTTTCTTACATGAGCCTCGCGGGCAAGGCGTTCATCGAGTTCCTCATGGGCATGCAGCTTCCGGGCGTCAAGGCGCTCGAGGACGCATACAGGCGCGGAAAATGAAAAGCTTTATATACCGGGTTTTCTAAAAAACATATGTTCATGGAGCTTAGGGCTGCCAGGGAGAAAGCCAAACTAGTTGTTGAAGAGATTTGGACACGGCTCAAAGAGTATAGGAGCAGGAGAAAACCGGTTTTCGACAAGTACGTTGATCCAACGCTTGCCTGGCTTGCCGGAAACGCTGCATACATTTATGGAGCCGACAGGTTACTCAACGTCGTTTTTCAGCATGCAAATTCTCACGGCGGACTGGCAAAGCTGGCCACGTATGCGGGCCTTGTGATGGGCTGGCCGTATGTCAACAAGCATATCATCATCCCGGTTGCTAGAAGAATAAAGGAATTTCATAAGAAAAGGATTCGGAAGGGTGTGGAGGCGACCGCTCTCAGCTGGGTGAGGACTGCGAGCCAACTCGGCGTCTTGCTTGCCCTGTATAACGCGCTTAGCTTTGGAACCACGCTGGGGAATTTCAGGTACGATGGGATGAGGATAACCCGGGCTTTTGAGAGCGATGAGAGAAAAAACCAGGAGAGGATTGAAGAAGAGAAAGTGGCAAGCATCACCCCGACCGCGCTGGAGGCGCTGATTCCAAAAAAAATCGGCCCGGTTGATATCAGGGAAACAAACCCCCACTCGTATTACGGAAGATTTCTGCGTGTTTTCAGGTGGAGCAGGATACTGGAGAAAGTCGAAGGAGAATTCGGCATTCCGCCTGGCCTGCTGGCAGGGCTTGCTATGAGGGAGAGCTTCGGTGACCCCCTCGCGCTGAATGCAAATGATGATGGCGGGGCAGGGCTTTTCATGTTCCAGCCCGGCACGGCAAAGCTATTCGGGCTTAAGGTGTGGGGGAATTCGAACGCGACCGGAAGGGACAGAAATTATGGGATAAAGCTAAGACAATGGGCGGAGAGCATGAACTGGGATTACGAGAGGATGTCAAAAGAAGACGAGAGATTCGATGTAGAAAAGTCCGCGCGTGCTGCCGCGAAGTATTTGAAGGTGGAGTACAAAAAATACGGTTCGTGGGATGCCGCACTTTCGGCGTACAACTGCGGAATGCCCTCCCGCTCTCCTGAGGATACAGACCACGTCAGGAGCGTTAGGGTGTATCAGCGTTGCTACTTGAAGAACGTGAAGGAGTTGGGGGAAGAGGTTTCGGAGAGCTCGCTCAAAGAAGTTGAGCGGTGGTTTAACCGCCATTTTCCTCCGGGAAAAGGTGCGGCCTGCTCAAGTCAGGGAAGCGATTACACAGACCTCCCCGATTTTTATTTTGAGTTTGTCAGAAGGAATCGGGAGGGCAACGACGTGTTTTCGTATCAAGTCAGGAGAGGAGACAATCCCACAGTGATTTCACGGAAATTCGACAGATTCGATGCAAGCGTGTTTGGCGACAAGTACGAGAATACTGGGTGGAGGAATGTCGTGAACGAGAACGGGCGAATTCTGGCCAGGATTAACCCCAAACAGGAAGTTTTTATTGTTGCAAGGAAAAAACAGCACAGGTAGCGCCCTCCACCATCAGTTAACCCAGCCCTTCAGCTCTCTTAATCCTTTCAGCCAGAACATGTGCGTGGAAAAGCGGCTCTGGAAGTCGGTGGCCGCGGAGGAAGCGGCGGGCCAGGCGCGCTGAGGATGCAAGGGAAACGAGGTGGCCCGGCGAAACGAAAATGGGGGCGAAGGAGGGACGCCGCACTACGTGCCCGACAAAACGTTTTCCGATAAATAGCTTTCCTTTTCTTTCAACAGTTTCTCTCATAAGGCCTTGCGCCACGCCGATTGTTGGCGTTTTGAGCCGCAGGCCCACATGGCTGGCGAGGCCGCAGCCGCGTGGGTGGCATATTCCATGGCCGTTGATGAGGAGGAGGTCGGGCTTGCGCTTGAGCTTCTTGAAGGCGGCTGCAAGCGCGGGGAACTCGCGGAAGGCGAGAAAGCCAGGGATATATGGGAGAGGGGAGGGAAGAACAGCGAGCTTTCGCTCGACAACTTCGAGAGTATTTGCGTCACAGACCACTATTGCAGAAATGATTTTTCCGCGCGCGTAGGCCGCATCCGCTCCCCCAACTAGATGCAGCTTCCTAAAGCCGTTTCTCAAAACCACTTTCTTCGACAGCGTTTCCTGCACGCGAGCGAGCCTGGCGAGCTTCGACAGCATGTTTTTGAATTTAGGCGAGAAGAGGTTTAATTGGTGTTGCAGTGAAGCAGATTGGCGTCATAGGGACTCACCTCAACCCCACAAGGAAGAGCCTTGAGGAAGCGGAAAGGCTGGGGAGGCTGCTGGCGAAAAAAGGTTTTGTGGTCGTGTGCGGCGGGCTTGGGGGCGTCATGGAGGCTGTGTGCAGGGGGGCGAAGAGCGAGAGGGGAACAACAGTGGGGGTGCTGCCCGGCAAGGACATCGCCGAGGCCAACCCGTTCGTGGATTACAGGATAGCCACAGGCCTCGAGTGGGCGAGGAACCAGGTGGTGGCGCTGTCGTGCGATGCCATCGTGATGATCGGAGGCGAGGCCGGAACGCTGAGCGAGCTGTGCGTGGGATGGATTTACAAAAAACCAATTATAGCAATCAGAGGAACGGGCGGCTATAGCGACGAGTTTGCGGGAAAAGCGGTTGATGGAAAGAGAAATGATGTTATAATGGAGGCGAAGAACGCCGAGGAAGCGGTCGCGCTTCTGACCAAAATACTGGGGGGAGTAAAATGATTCCTGGAATGGGGATGAATCCGAAGCAGATGCAGAGGCTCCTGCAACAGATGGGTATAAAGAGCGAGGAGATAAAGGCGAAGAGGGTGGTGATTGAAGGTGAGGAAGGTGAGATAGTCGTAAGCGAGCCGCACGTTGTGCTCATTGAAATGCAGGGGCAGAAGAGCTTTCAGGTGACGGGCAGGGTGGAAGAGAAGAAGGGCGGAAGCGAGGAGGACGCAAAACTGGTTGCACAGCAGGCTGGAGTCGGGCTGGAGGAAGCGAGGAAAGCGCTCGAAGAGGAGGGAGGGGACATTGCGGCGGCAATTCTAAAGCTGAAGAAAGGTTAGTCAATGCGCGTGCTGGCCCTGGGCGTCCTCCTCGTTTTTGTGTTCAGCGTCTCGTTCAACGGCGTACTCGCCACGACGCTGCCGCTGTATATGAGGGCGAAGGAAATCAGCGTCGTGGAGATAGGCCTGGTCTATGCCGCCTATCCGATTATCTTCCAGCTTCTCAGAGTGTTTTTCGGTGCGCTCAGCGACAGGATCGGCGCGAAGGCGCTCCTGCTCGCCTCGGGCGGGCTGCAGGCGCTGACGAGCGCCGTGTATTTTTTTGCCCCGAGCACGCTGTTCTACGGAGTTGGGAAAGTCGGTGAGGGCGTTGCGGCGAGCATGATGAGGGGAGTGGACAGGCGGCTCTTGTTTTCAGAGAGCCACATTTTCGGCGCCGGAAGAATCTCCGGGTGGTACTATGCCGCGATGTGGGGGGGCCTGGGCATAGGCTCGTTTGTCGCGGGCTATCTCATGCCCGCCGGCTTCGAATGGGCTTTTGCAGTTGTTGCAGTAGTCGGGATAACGATCGCATTGACCGGTGTTTTGCTGGGGAAGGAAAAAATTGGGAAAAGAGGGGGGGTCATCGAGCACCTTTGGGATTTGAAGAAAGTGGGCTGGAGAATAAAGAGGCTCACCGCGCTTCTCTTCCTGGATGGCATCGCCTCGAGCATCGTGGGCTCGTTCGTGCTGGTTCTACTGCTCAAGGAAGTGTATTCTTTCCAGCCCGAAATGATCGGCTCCTTTCTTCTTGTCGTGTACATAGTTCAGGCGCTGGGAGCGCTCGCGCTCGGCAGGCTGGCGGACAGGATTGAGAGTAAGAAGTTGTACATTGCTTCGATTCTCGGGATAGCGGCGCTGTTGCTTGCCGCGGGATTGATTGCGAGAGCCGGGCTGCCTTATGTGGTGTTTCTGGCCGCAGTGTGCGTGTGGAAACTGTTCGATGTGCTGGCGAGCTCGTGCGTGAACAAGATTACGGTCGCGCACTCGACGACCCACGCGCTGGGGAGGGACCTTAACTTTGTTTTCACCGGCTATTGGACGGGCGCATCGGTGGGATATGCGGGCGTGGGGGCGCTCATCGCGGCGGCAGGCTTTCCGGCGGCCTTCTTCGTCTCGGGCGGGCTGCAGGCGGTGCTGGCAGTGCTGGTGCTGGCCCTCCTCTAGGGGAGCACGCGGAGCGGTAGGGGCCTGCCTGTGCTGTCGTACGCGCGCGCGTTTTTTTCCGCAAAGGGATGCCCGAGGATGAGGTGGGTATCGCCGGTGCGCGCGAAGAAGGCGAGGTCAGCGGGCGAAGGGCGGGCAGGCCCGTCCGGATGGCTGTGGATGCTGCCGCAGGCGTGGCTGAACGCCGGCACCATGGTGAAGTCAATCGAGGAAAAGTCGTGCCCATAAATGCTGAGGGGAATGACGAGGATTTCGGTGACGACGCCTTGCTTGTTTTTCCTCAAGAGGCCGATGAACTCGTTCGGGTAAGTGCGGCGGGCAGCCCCCAGTGCGAACTCAAAGGCTGAGCGTTTTACAAGGACTTCCATAAAAGCGTTTAAACCGGGGAATGCATAAAAGTTGCGGTTGGTGGGAGTCTTGGAGAGGCGGAGCAGAGGCCTTACAGGAAAATCCGCGAGAAGCTGCTCAAGGGCGAGCTCGAGGAGTGCGCTTCGATAACCACGAACGAGGAGGTGCTCAAGGCCGACGCGGCGCTGCTCAAGTACCTCGTGGATGAACACGGCATGCGGGGCATCATCCTGTGCGCGGCCAGGAGCCACGAGTACTACGAGCGCCTCATGCACGCCAAGGGCATTGATGCGAAAAATGCTTTTTCGTCGACGTCGTGACTTCGCCGGAGGCGAGGGTCGGGGAGGACGTGCCCGTGGTCGAGGGCGCGAGCGACCTCACGAGCATGACATCGAGGTGACGAAGCTCGCCGAGAGGGTGCGGGCCAGGTTTCCGCACGAGAGGATGTTTTTCCTGCTTGACTGCGTGACCACCCTGGGGCTGTACAACGAGCAGAGGCAGCTGGGGCAGTTCCTGCACAGCTTGAACATGAAGCTCAGGAAGCTCCGCATTTACGAGGTGGTGTGCTCGGCAGCTGCGACGCGGACATCGCGCCGGTAATCCACCGCATCTGCGACAACAACATCGACGTAGAGGAGATTCCGGAAAAGAGGATAGCGGAAGCGTTCGGAGGGGGTTGAGCTGCACTCCTGGAAGCGAACCGCAGCCATCGCGCTCGCAGTGCTGCTTCCAATGGCCGCCGCGCCCTTCATCAACGCCACCGGAGCGCTCTTCACCGGCGCGTACTGGGCATTCAGGTTTTTCGAAAGCCTCGGGTTTGCCGTTGTTTTTCTCGGCTTCATCGGAGTTCACTTCAACCTGGAACGGCTCTCGGAGAGAGTTTAGCCCTTCACCCAGCTGAGGGTTTCATCGAAGTCGCGCTTCACCCCGTATTTCGAGAAGTAGCGGAGGATGTTGCGAACGTCGCGCGCGAGAAACTCCTCGGCCTTCGGGTGGGAGAGCAGCACGCCCTGCCCCACATCGATGAGGTGGGGAACGCCGCGGTGGAGGAGCACGTTGAACTCGCTTAAATCGCCGTGGACGAAGTTGTGCCTGTAGAGGCGCCGCGCGTACTCGAGCAGGGTCTGGCAGTCTTCCTCCGGGTTCTCGCTTCCCAGCTGGGCGAGCGTGCTGTCCGGAATGCCCTCCTCGCCGATGAACTCCATGAGAAGGACGTTCCTGTTGAAGTAGAATGGCTTGGGGGCTGGCACGGCCGCCTCCTCGCAGAGAAGCAGGTTGCGGAACTCCTTCTGCGCCCATGCATACACGAGGTCTCTCTTTCTCTTCTTGACTCCGAAGAAGCGCGGGTCGCCGGTCACGTAGTCGGACATGTGAACGAAGAAACTCGTCTCGATGCGGTACACTTTTGCCGCATAATACGGAACCTCGCCTTTTTCCCCGCCGGTCGCGCGGAAGACAATCGCCTCCTTGCCTTCGCTGACGGGATAGTCCAGGCTCGCTATTATCTTCTTGTTCAGCAGCTCTCCGAAAACAAGGAGCGTGTCGCGGTCGAAAACCTCGCTCTCAATCTTTTTTTTCTCGCGGAAGACTTTTTCCTCGCGTGGGGGAAGCTTTCTTTTCGAAAGGCGGACCATGAAATTCACAAATAGCCTTTTCTCTTCAGCCAGTCGGCCTGGATGCGCGTGTATCTCCAGACGATGTCTCCCCGCTTGTCGCCTTCAATGGCCCACGGCTGGATTATGACGATGTCGTCTGTTTTCACCCAGATGTTTTTCTTTATCTTGCCGGGAATTCTGCACAGGCGCTCCTTGCCGTCCTTGCACGAAACCATGACGCGCGAGGCGCCCATCATTCCGGTGACGACGCCGAGAATCTCGCCTTTCCTCGGAACGCGCACGCGCGCGAACTCCTCCCCCTCCCGCTCGGCCATGCCATCACAGCCTTACGGGAGAGCGCGCGCCGCACGCCTCGCACACGAGCATGCGCACCCCCCGCTCCATCTCGACCAGCTTGGTGTCTGGCTTCCTGCACTCCTTGCAGAGGACAAAGGTTTCGGTGAAGGCCTTGACCCTCTCGTTCAGCGCCTTCTCACTGAACTTGCTGTGCAGGATGAGCGTGTTGCCCGCGATGTCGCCGGGCGTGGCCAGCTCCTTGAACAGGTATTTCGCGAGCTCCTCGGGCTTCCTGCGCAGCGTCTGGACGATGAAGCCGAAGTTGCGGATGACCGTCTTGTTGCCCTGTATGAAGGAATCGACAAGAGGAATTTCAAAACGCTCGCTCTTCAGCACGCGCTCTGGCAGCGAGGCATAGGCCCTCTCGAGCGCTTTCTCGTAATCCAACGAAGCACCCCGCAATTTTATCTCGGAGAGAATTAAAAAGGCTATCTCACGCGTAGAGCAGGCGAGCCAGCGCGATGCCCGCCAGCCCGCCGAAGGCAAGCGGGGGCAGGGCGGGCAGGAACAGGCGGCCGCGCAGGACCGCGTACAGCACGAGGACGAGCGCGAGCGATGAGCCGCCGATTGAAGCGAGCGCGTAGGCCGCGCCGTGCCACAGCGACAGAGCGTTGCCGTACTTGAAGGCACTGACCGCGAGCATGCACGGGATGGAGAGGTCGCCCGTGCCGAGCTCGAGCACAGAACGCTGCTCCACAGGAGCTTTTCTCCTAGGGAGCTTCACCTTGACCTTTTGCTCGGCGCTCACCGAAAAGGCGAGGTTCCGCCTGCCCAGCTCCTGCGCCATGACGACCATGTGGCGCGTGAAGAAAACGGCGAGCACATCGTAAAGCGAGAGGCCCACGACGAAAATGACGGCGGGCAGGAGGTCGAGGGAAAAGCCGAATACCGCTCCGACGCCAGCGCTTGCGAGAATCGCGGCGAGGTTCTTGAAGCGCGGGGAAAAGAACTTGGCGAGCGCGACGCCAAGCGAGAGAAGGAACGCGAGCGCGTAGTAAAAGGGTATGCCGAGGGAAAGGAGTATGACGTAGAAGACAATGTTCGACGCGACGAGGATGATGAAGGCTTCCATGAGCTTGAAGAGCAGGAGCCCTTTGTAGAAGTGGAAGAGAATGACGAGAAATGCCGCCCCGGCGACGACGGCGACGAGGAAAAGGAGGGGGGGAGCGATGCCTCCCTCGGGCGCGACTGCGACGTTGAAGGCTGCAAACTCGCTCCTGTTCAGCTCGAGAACCGCTCCGATGTAAAGGCCCAGGAACTGGACCGCGAGAAAGAATGCGAGGATGACCGCCACCTGGCGCATGGATTACTCTGTTCTCTTGATGATTTTTATATAACCATGCTTTGGCTTGTAGAACTCGCCCTTGTCCACGCGCTCCTGAATGAAGCGCTCGGCCGTGTTCTCGTCAATGCCCTCCTCCTTGGCGAGTCGAATGAGCTCCTTGATCTCGACGAGGTCGAACTCGCGCTGGAGCTCTTCGGCAATCCGCATAATCCTCGAGTACATGTCCGCGCGCGATTTGGGCACGCCCGTCTGCCAGATGTCTATGTCGAGCTTTCCGGTGCTCCTGTCGAGCGCGGTGGAGCGCAGGACGAAGTCAATGAGCCTTATGGCGCGCTCGGCATCAACCACCTCGACCCGGGGACTGAGGCGGGACTTGGCGCTCGCCTCGCTGAGGCGGATGAGGCCCTCGATCTGCCTCGGGGTGATTGGAATGCTTCCCTGGGCCTGGCCCAGCTTGCGAAGCTCCACGTAATAGTCTTTGATGCGCGCGTTCGCCTCCGGGGTGAGCACGGGCCTGAAGTGCTTGCGCGCGAAAGCGATGTACTTGCGGAGGAGAACGCTGTTTATGGGCGTGCGCTCGGCGGCCAGCTTTTCAAGCGCGCGGCGGTCACTAGCGGCGGTGTGGCTTGCGAGAAGGTGGTCCGCCAGCCTCCTGTCCTTCTCCTCGTCAAGAATGTCTTTAATGGGAAAGATTAGGTCGAAGCGCGAGAGGAGGGTCGGGGGAATCTCGAACTGGTCTGCAGGGTACTTGTTCGGGTCGAAGCGGCCGAACTTTGGGTTGGCAGCCGCGATGATGCTCGTCTCGGCCTTGAAGCGCGCCACGATGCCGGCCTTGGCTATGCTCACCGTTCCGCTCTCCATGACCTCGTGAAGCGCGCCGCGCTCCGCATCATCAATCTTGTCGAACTCGTCGATGCTCGCGATGCCGCCGCTGGCGAGCACGAGCGCGCCGGCCTTGAGCACCCACCCGCCCTCGCCGAGCTCGTCGCGCTCTGCGCTGGCAGTGTTGTGAACGATGATGCCGTTGGCGGCGAAAGCATGTGAGCCTTCAACTGTGAAATCATACACCCACTCGTCAAGGCAGGGCTCCTTGGAGACAGCTGAAAGCCGATCCCAATAGATGTCGGAGGATGCGAGCACATGCAACAGCTCTGCCTCAGGCTTTTCTTTGATGAAGCCGGCAAGGCGCGCCAGCCGCTCGCGGCTCATGGCGTTGGTTCCACGGCAATAGAATGTGGGCAGCACGCGCTCGGAAAGCAGGTAGCGTCTTTTGAGGGAGGAGAGAAAGCGGGTGATGGGCACTAGGTCAAGGTTGGGATTGGCGGTGACGCACGCAGAAAGCAGCTGGTCGAGCGCAGCACGTTTTTCTGTGCGGCTGAAGCCAATCGCGTCACGGAAACGGCGTATGTTGTCAACGCCGCGTATCTCAATCTGGTATTGAAGGCGTTTGGTGATGACCTTCTTGCCGCCCAAGAGTGCTGTTGCGCCGCGCTTGTCGCGGCAACGGAGCTTGGCCAGAATACCCCACCATTCGAGCAGGAGAAGAAGTTTTTGCGCGAGCGGTTCGCTGGCGGTGGTGAGGCCCACGCTCGCTGAGCCCCTTCCTCTCGGCCGCGCGACCCATCCGTCCGTATCAAATAGGCCCTTGAGAAAGGCACGCACATTGTCTACCCCAGAGGAAGTGACCGCGACCGGAATATCGACGCGATGGGACTTCTCTCCGGAAGGCACACCTAGTTTTTCGAGGAGTTCGGCTACTACGAGCGAGCCGAACCGCAGGCAGGGGATTCGGTTCCTAGACTGCTCGATTCTGGCACGGATGCCGAACAGGTTTGAAACAAGAAGCTGCACCCGCTTCAGGAATTCAACGTCTTTGCAGTGGAAGCGAACAGAGGCGGTGCTACCTTTCCACGAAACATCGCCATCGCCTGCCATGAGGCCGGCGAAGTAGCAAAGGTCGGGTGTGAGTGTGGGGGGAAGCCGGTGAGGCCTTCCATGACGGACAAAGACCGAAGTGGCGAAAGAGGCGAGCGAATCGACGGGCATGCCCGCCTCGGCAGCGATGGTTTTGAGCGCGGCGATGGAAGCGCCTCTGGAACGTTTTGCATCCTTCCATTCGTATAGTTGCTCGCGGCGGATGCCGAGCGCGGTGCTGGCGCGCGTGAGGTCGCCGTATTTCTGCACGAGCTTGCCGGCGGCTAGTTTAAACCATTCGGCGATGGGCGCGGCAACACGCACATGTGGATGAGCGAGGAGAGAAACGAGAGCAATGGGCCTGCCGGTGAGTGGGGGAAGAGCGCGCGTGGTGGCGATGAATTCCCTGCCAGTGAGCTCGCCCGCCCTCTTCCACACAACCTCGCTGTCCTCGAGCACGAGCACGGGTGTGTGGGGCGTGACACGCAGGGATTTGCCGCGCTGGGTAGTGAGATGGATGAGGTGCGAGGGGGGCTTGATTCTCCATATCTTGCTTCCTTTGCAGAACGCGATTTTTAAATCAGGGCGGACTGCAACCACGCGCGATGGTTTGGCGCATGAGAAAGCGCCGGGCAGTTCTTCAATGCCCTTGTTGAAATTTGCTTCCACCAATTCGCCGATGCGCAAGAGGCCAGCATCGTTGAGCTGCACAAGCGAGTCTCCGGCTACGCACAGCCCCACTCCGCTGACCGATTTGCCGCTGACGTAAATGCTTTTGGGCGCGAGGTCCTTGACGTACTGCAGGAAGCGGCTTTTCGCCGCGCCTGGGTCGCCGATGAGCAGGATGTGAATGTCACTGCGGATGCGCCCGCCCTCTGGCAGCTCCTTGTCAGGGGTTGCGCCGAACAGCTGGAGCGCAATCGCCTGCTTTACCTCGTCATGCCCGTAGATGCTTGGCGCGATGGAGCGCGTTATCTTCTCGAAAATCTCCGGGTCCTTGGCCAGCTCGCGTATGCGCTTCTCCTCCTCCTTGCTCACCTCGACTTCCTCGAACTTGCGCTGCACGCTCTCGACGTGCATGACGTCGAGGTACTTGAGGTAAGTGCCGCTCGCATGGCTTCCCTTTCTCAGCAGAGGCGGCCTGATGCGCACGATGCCGGTGATCTCAATCGTGTCGCCCGGCACGAAAGTGTTCACGAGGTCGTCCTCGAGGTCCAGCTGGAGGTGGGAGGCGGGCGCGCCGCCGTGAAGCCGCTCGAGCAGCTCCTGCGCCTCGGCGCGCTGGAAATCCACGAAATAGCTCTTGTCCTCCCTGAGCCTGACGGGCCTCCTGCACTCCTCGCAGGCGCTCATGCCTGCGCCCTTCCTGGTTAATGGAACCTTGTACCCGTTGCCGCAGTGGGCGCATTCATAGAACGCGATCATGACCTTGGGCCACACCTCTGTTCTCTTCGTGATGACGCCCTTGACGCACACGAGCTTCTCGATGTGCGCGCTGCCGATGTCCTGAATGAGCAGGCTCTTGTCAGGCAGGTTGTGGAAGCGCGCGTGCGGGGTGAACTTCGTGCCCGGCAGAAGAGGCAGCGTGGCGCCCATGCCCGCCAGCGCGGCCTCCGCCGCGGCGACAACCTTGTCGGGCGACTCGAGCAGCTCGTCGGCAAGGTCCGGGTCGAACTTCTCGAGCTCGGCGTAGTCGATGGCCAGGCTCCTGCGCATGGGATAGGCGGCCGCCAGGTCCTCTATCTTTTCGAGCAGCTTGGTCTCGAAGAACTCGGTGAGCTTTTCCACGAGCGGTTGAGTGTCTTCGGCCATGACACGCGCCTTAAAGAAAGTTTCTGATGGAATACTATAGGGATGGATTCCTCTCGGAGCCTTATAAACGCCCCCACACCAGACTTCCGGTGAAAGGTTTTGTTTCGGGGCAGGTTATTAAAGGCTTTTGCTTAAGGTGAAAACATCGTCGAGAAAACCCTTGTAACAGCCGCGCTTCCGTACGCAAACGGCCCGCTTCACCTGGGCCACATCAGAAGCACCTATCTTCCCAGCGACATTTACGCGCGCTTCCAGCGCTCGCTCGGCAACGACGTAGTGTACGTGTGCGCGACTGACGAGCACGGCACGCCCATCGTGGCGGCCGCTGAAAAGGATGGGAAAACGCCGAAGGAATTCGTTGACTACTACCACGAGAAGGACAGGCAGGAGTTCGCCGCGCTCGGCTTCTCATTCGACATCTTTCACCGCACGAGCAGCAGGGAGAACAGAGAGCTCACACAGCACTTTTACAACAGGCTGCTCGCCAACGGGTTCATTTACGAGAAGGAAGTTGCCCAGGCGTACTGCGAGAAGTGCAGGCGCTTTCTTCCCGACAGGTTTGTTGTCGGAAAGTGCCCGCACTGCGGCGCGGCAGGCCAGTACAGCGACTACTGCGACGCCTGCGGCAAGGCGCTGGGGCCCGGGGAGATACTCGAGCCCGCGTGCGGCGTGTGCGGCAGCAGGCCCGTCACAAGAACAACCGTGCACTCTTTCCTCGCGCTCAGCAAGTTCTCGGCCAGGCTCAGGGAGTGGCTCGTGGGCAACAAGAACCTGCAGAGGGAAGTGCTCAATTACATCCTGAATTGGATTGAGGGCGGGTTGAACGACTGGGACATCACGCGCGACCTCGCCTGGGGCGTGCCCGTGCCAGGCAAGCCCGACAAAGTATTCTATGTGTGGTTTGACGCGCCCATAGGCTATGTCAGCTCCACGGCAGCCCTGCTGCCGGAAAAATGGCAGGAGTATTGGAAAAACAAAAAAGCGAGAATCATCCACTTCATCGGCAAGGACATCATCTACCACCACTTTCTCTTCTGGCCGGCCATGCTCATGGGGACGGAGGACGGATTCAACCTCCCGCACGCCATCCCGGTCAGGGGATACCTAAACCTCGAGGGACGCAAGTTCAGCAAGAGCAAAAAATGGTTCGTCAGCCTCGCCGACTACCTCAAGGAATTCGACCCGGATTACCTGAGGTACTACGAGACGATGATAACGCCGTATTCCACCGAGGACGCGGACTTCTACTGGAAGGACTTTCAAGACAAGATAAACAACGAGCTCGTGGCGAACATTGGGAATTTCATTCACCGCACGCTCGTGCTCGTCAAGAAGCTCGCGGATGGAAAAGTGCCGAAAGCGAAGGTCGGCAAAGAGGAAAAAGCTGTTCTCGACAGAATAAGCGGGGTGAAAGAAAAAACTGGGAGCCTCCTCCAGAAGTTCGAGTTCAAGCTCGCGCTCGAGGAGATACTCGCGCTGTCGGGCGAACTGAACCGTTTTCTGAGCGAGAGAGAGCCTTGGAAGGAAAAAAAAGGGGAGCGGGTTGCCGCCACGCTGTATGTCTGCGTGAGAGGGGTCACCGCGCTCGGAGTGCTGCTCGAGCCCTTCCTTCCGTTCGCCGCGCGCAGGCTGTACGCCATGCTGGGCCTCAGCGAGAGCCTGTTGAGGTGGCGGAATGCCGACCGCGAGCTCCTGCCGCCGGGCGCAGCCGTCGGCGAGGCACGGCCGCTGTTCGAGAAGATAACCGATGAAAAAATAAAAGCGCAAGAGGAAAGGCTTAGGGGGAAATGAGATGACGCCGCTCGCGCTGCCGGCCTTTCCACTCGCGCTCGCGCTCTTCACCGTTTCGGCCGTGTGCTGGCGGGTGGCGAGGGACGTGAGGAACAGCGCCAGGCAGACGATGCTCATCCTCTACCTCGCGTTCATGTTCGCCGGAATTGTCGCGATGCTCGCGCTGCTGATGTGAACAGGTTAAAAACAGTCTCTTTCCATAACGATTGCGGGCCCGTAACTCAGCTTGGCCTAGAGTGCCTGGCTTTTAACCAGGAAGTCGTGGGTTCAAATCCCGCCGGGCCCACTAGGAACCAACCGATGACTTCGTCGCTCGCACCTCGCTGTCGCGAGGCTCGCTCCTCGTCACATCGTTGGTTCCTAGAACCTCCAGGTGAAGAGATGCGCGTCGTTCCGCACGAGAAGTTTGCGGGCGTTTTCTGGGCAGAGGAGAAAGGAAGGCGCTTTCTCGCGACGAGGAATTTGATTAAGGGATTCCGCATTCACGGCGAGAGGCTGGTTGAGGAAGGCGGGGTCGAGTACCGCTTTTGGGATCCGGTGCGCAGCAAGCTCGCCGCGGCCATAGTCAAGGGACTCGAGCAGCTGCCGATTCAAAGAGGAACGCGCGTGCTGTATCTGGGTGCGGCCAGCGGCGTGACCGCCAGCTTTGTCAGCGACATCGTAGGTGAGGAAGGCGTGGTCTATTGCGTGGAGTTCTCCCCCCGGAGCATGCGCGATTTCCTCCTCCTGTGCGAGCCGAGAAAAAACATGCTGCCTATTCTTGCAGATGCGCGCAGACCAGAAGCGTATGCGAACGATGTGAAGGAGAAGGCTGATGTGATTTATGAGGATGTTGCAGATCCGGAGCAGGCGAGGATACTCCTCGAGAATGTGAGGATGTTTCTGAAGAAAAGAGGGTATGCTCTCATGGCTATAAAGAGTCAGAGCATTGACGTGACCGCGAAGCCTGAAAGGGTTTATGAGAAAGTGTTGCGGCAGCTGGCCAATGCATTTGATGTGCTGCAGCGCATCCCGCTCGAGCCATTTGACAGGGAGCACCTGTTCGTGCTGCTCCGCCAAAAGGGAGTTAAATAAGCCTGGGATAAAGCAATCATGGCGCTGAGGCTCGCCAGGCGTGCCATCGTGGCTGGCAGGAGAAGGGGGTTTGGCCTTCCGCTGGCCGAAGGGCGTCTTCTGAGCACAGAGGAGCTCAACACGCTGCGCGCAATATGGAGATACGATGGGAGCATCGACCTCGTCTCGCTCGCAAGTGAGTTACGCATCATCTGCTCCGCAGATGAGTACACTCATAGAATTAAGAGGAAGCTCACGCCCATTCTAGTCGGGCTCCGTGGGGCTCGCCTCATCGATTTCCGGTCCAATGGGGAAGGGGAAATGGAGATAGTGCTGACAAAGGAGGGAATGGGCGCCCTGACAGCTGCTGATCCGGAGTTAAGCAAGAACCTTGATGAGCTCACAAAGATACACAGCCGCATCGAGGACATGCCCCTCAAGAAGCTGGAGAAAAAACTCCTCTTCGCGTCGTTTGTGAGCGAGATGGGAGAGCCTAATACCGAGCACAGGCTTAAGGTGGCGGCCATAGCCGCCGAGCGAAGGGAGATATTCCAAACCTATCCTGTGCTCTATCTCGGCGCATTGCATGATATTGAGCACGCCCTGCACTTCCCGGCCAGCCGTTTTGTTCTCGTGGATCGGCGCTACGACCACTATGACCTCGACTACATGGCCGACAAGCTCGCTTACTACGCCGGATGCGGGGTGGATGTCCTGCAGGGCAATCCCGGCACCATCAAGCTGTCGCACAATTCCGAAACCAAGACTTTTGAGTTGGTGAGCGCAGAGGGGCTGGCGTTCATGCGAGAAATGAAGGAAGCTATCTCGACCCTCATCGCAAAGGGCGTCACGGCGCTGTTACACAAGGTCAAGCACGATGAGGAGCTGCAGCAGGAGCTCGTCAGGCTGATTATGCCCGGCGGACTGCTGTGGGAAGCCGAACACGCCGACTGCCTTGTGCGCCCGGCGGGCATGCAGGTGGTGGCGGAGGGCGAGCTTGCCGTGTGGCGGTTTCCATCCGAGGATTTTGAGAACGCGCCGGCCATCCTGCTCCAGAAGCCATTTTAACTAGGCCGGTGAGATTAGCGCATGCACACTTTCTGCATAGCCGGCGCTGGGCCGGCCGGCCTTGCCTGCGCGATCAACCTAGCTAAGGCGGGGGAGCGCGTGAGGGTTTTCGAGAGAAGCCGGCGCGTGGGCTCGCGGTTCGCTGGCTCATTCCAGTTCCTTGAAAACTTTTCGCACACAGAGGGCGCGCTTTCCTTACTGAGGCGCGCGGGAATAGACAGGAATTTTGAGCTGGTCCCGCAGAGGAGGATGACCGTCTTCGGCCCGTCAATGAAAGAGCACGAGCTGACGAGCAGAAAGCCCTTGTGGTACATGCTGCGCAGGGGCAGCGGGCGGGGAACGCTCGATGCTGGGCTTCTCGAGCAGGCGCGCGCCTCAGGAGCCGAAGTGAAGTTCGGAAAGGCGGTGGGGGAGAGCGAGGTCGATGTGATCGCCACGGGCGCGAGGCGGGCGGATGGGATTGCGAGGGAGCTTGTCTTTGAGACCGACGAGGAGCTGCACCACATCTTGCTCGATGACAGAATCGCTCCAAAGGGCTATGCGTACGTCTTCTCGCATGGCGGAAGGGCGACGCTGTGCGTGGCAATAATGCGCGACTTCAGAAGGATCGGGGCGTATTTTGAAAATGGTGTGAAAAGGCTGCAGGAAAAGCTTGGCTTCGAAATACGCAGGCCGAAGGAGCAGGCGAACTTCGTCTCTTTCTACATTCCGCGCAGGCTGGCGATTGGCGGAAAGCTCGTTGCCGGGGAGGCTGCGGGCTTCCAGGATTTTCTTTTCGGCTTCGGGCTGCGCTATGCAATCGAAAGCGGGTGGATGGCTGCGGCGCATCTGGCTGGCGAAGAAGATTACGAGCGGGCTGCGCGCGAGAGGATTTTCCATTTTCTCGAAGCGGGCGTGGCCAACAGGTTTTTGTTCGAGCTGCTGGGAAACAAGGGGTACGAGTGGCTTGCTGGGCGGGCTGAGCGGGCGGGCGACGCGAGGGAATTCCTCGGAAGATGGACGGCCCCCTCTGTTTTTAAAAGACTTATGCAGCGAATAATCAGAGCAACAGTCTGGAGGAAAAGAGGGAGGTGCGGCCACGGGGAAAACTGCGTGTGGTGTTCCCAGCGCTGAGGGGCTTGCATGAAAGGAAAGGTTTCGCTTGAAGAGGCTTACCGGTACTGCCAGGATGTCGCCAGAAGAAACGACACGAACTTTTACCTTGGATTCCAGTTCCTTCCCAATGACAAGAAGAACGCGGTGTTCGCGTGCTACGCCTTCTGTCGGTATGTTGATGACATCGCCGACGAGCTCGGGTCTCATGCGAGAGTCGAGGAGCTGCTCGACAGGTGGGAGAGAGATCTTGATGCCTGTTATGCGGGCAAGGCAAACCACCCCATAACCATCGCGCTCGCCGACGCAGTGGAGAGGTACCGTATTCCGAAGGCTCCGTTCAAGGGACTCATCGAGGGCTGCAGGATGGACCAGAGGATAAAACGCTACGGCACCTTCCGCGACCTCCTCAAGTACTGCAATCGCGTTGCGACCACGATAAGCACAATCAGCCTCAGCATCTTCGGGTACAAGAACAAGAACGCAAAGAAGTACGGCAGGTACTTGAGCCTCGCCCTCCAGCTCACCAACATACTCAGGGACGTGGGCGAGGACGCGCGCAAGGGAAGAATTTACCTGCCACTGGAGGAGCTCAAGAGGTTCGGCTACAGCGAAGCCGAGCTGCTCAGGGGGGAGATCAACGACAATTTCAGAAGGCTCATGAAGTTTCAGGTCGAGAGAGTCAAGAGGTATTACGCCAAGGCGTTCGAGGTGACTAAGCTGGTGAATGAGGATTCGAGGCTCGCCACACTTCTCATGGGAGGCGCGTACGCCAAAGTGCTCGACCAGATAGAGCGGGATGGGTTCGACGTTTTCAACAAGAAGGCAAAGTTATCTTTCTGGCAGAAGCTGTGGCTCGTGCTGAAAATGAAAGTCCGCCCGAGTTATGTTTCGGTTTGAGCGCTCGCGTTCGACTTTTTCTTCGCCTTTTTTTCCGGGGGCGGGCAACCGGGAATGCTCTGGTTTTTCTGGAAGTCCGCGCAGATGGCGTACTCGGCGGTGCGCGGCGTTGCCTTGACGGTGCAGTCGATGACAACGCGCGGGGTGATGGGCGTCGGCGCGAGGTAGGTGAGCGCAAGCTTGTTGTCAAAGTCCAGCAGCTGGTTGGCGGTCTGGAGGCAGGCATCAAAGGACGCCACATCAAGGGCGGTGGCGCGAGGCAGGCAGGCGTCCAGCTCATCCTTTGAGAGCGGCGTGCCGGCGTGGTTTCTGTATGCGGCGAGCGCGCACTCCTTTACCGGGTCGAGCACGGCATTGCCCTGTTCCCTCGCGCAGGCGAAATAGCTTGCCGCCAGCGAGGCATTCTCATAGCCGAAATTCTTTGCCAGCAGCTGGGTGTCTGTCAGCAGCAGCCTGTACTCGAAATCAATGCTCTCGTTGAACTTGGCCTTGAGCTGGGCGATGGGTTCCTCCGCACGCAGGCACGCTTCGCAGTACGGGTCAGTGAAAAGCATGACCTTGAGCCGCCCTCCCTCGGAACAGGACAGCTTGCCTGGGATGGGCGCGATGCCTATGGGCGTGGTGATGAAAGGAAGCAGCTCCCATCTGCTGGAAAGGTTGGTGTCGTCGATGAGAATTAGCGTGGAGCTCCTTCCCCTCTCGCTCGAGTAGCTCACATTGACAAACCACAGCCCGTTTCTGAAGCTCGTGTTGGTCACGGCGACATCCCACACGCCATAGTAGCGGATGAGGAAGTCTTTCACGGACGCCTCAACGGATTTCTCGGAGCTCGCCGGCCCGCCGAGGCAGCCCGCGAGGAGAAGGATGGTAGGAAGCAGCAGGAGAAAGCGTTTCATGAGAGAAAGCTTGTGTTAAAAAAGTTAATAAGTTTTCAGGCTAGCAGGCCGTGGTGCAGTTCGTCATGCAGGCGGCATAGGCATTGGCTGCAGTCTGGCATTTCAGCCTGCAGTTTGCATCAGCGTCGCCGAGGCAGTTGGCCTTGCATTTTGGCAGCTCGTTGAGGCGGCAGGAAGTCAGACAGGCGACTTGCGTGTATGAAACGTCGGACTCGCATCGCGTGTCGCAGAAGACCGTAACGTTTCCGGTGCACGCGGTGTCGCAGGAGGCGTCCAGGCGCGCCCTGCAGTCCGACTCGCAGGAGAAAGCGGATTCCGGAAAGCAGGACAAGCGACAGCGCTCGACGCAGGAGGAAAGCGTGCCTGCAGGATGGGTGTAGTTGTCTGAAGGGGATGCTGTAGGCTGGGCTGGGGGAGCGGTAGGGATTCCGGTCGTTTTCACTCTGCCGGTTTCGTCGACCTCGAGCTCGGCGTCTTCGGGAATTCCTTGGCCTGGATTCACTTCCCCCCTCTCGTTCATTCCGAAAATGTCGCTGGAAACAAACCGGCCTCCTTGAACCGCACCGGTTTGCGTAGAGACAACCGCGCCTGCCCTGGAGTCTGCCTTGACTACCGGAGCAAAAACGATTTTGTCCCCTGCGGAATGAAGCGAGCGATTGAGGTCGAAGTCAAGCAGGAGCGTGGAGGAAAGGTTTTGCTCGACCTGAATGAGGAGGGCTATTTTCAGCTCGTGGCTGGGCAGGACCGCTTCCTTTTCAACGCCGTTCGCTGTGACCACGGCGCGTTCAATCAACAGCCTTGCGTGAGAATAATTTCCCGGGGGAACGACCGCCTGGGCCAGCAGTGCGTTCGAGTTTGCAAGCTGCATGAGGTCAATGGTTTGCTTGAGGGAAGAGACCGTCAGCCACCCCTGTTGGGGAGAGAATATTTTTGCCTCGCTCACCGTAATGCGGACGCTGGAGACTCCCTGGAAGTCGAACTTTTTGTCGGTGACAAGGAGGTAAAAAGTTCCCTGGGGCTGCGGCTTTGTCTCCCCGCCTGCACAGCCGAAGAAAAGGAGGAATAGCGAGAGAAGAGCGATTGCTTTTTTCATGAGCCTCCCGCCTTCCTTTAGGCGGCCACCGATACTTAAACGTTTCGCAGGAGCAGTAGAGCTTTTCACGCCGGAGACTTGCGTTCAAAAAGTTTTCATGCAGCGCGGCCTGCCAAAGAGCAGCAGGGCGAGCGCGGCCGGCAGCAGGAACAGCGGGCAGAGCCTGGCGGGCGGCGGGGCGAGCTCAACCGCCGGCCTCGACATGACCGAGACAGTTGCGTTGGCGCTGTTGTCTTCCAGAAAGGCCTCAAGGGGCAGGGGCTCTGCCTTCACGACAATGACGTGCGCTCCGGCAGAGGCGTTCCAGGCGAACAGAAGCTGCTGGGCAGAGTGCGAGGAAAGGAGAACATTTTTTGTTTCTGCGAGTTGCCCGTCAATGAACAGGCCGGCGCTGGCGTTTGCGGGCTCGCCTCCCTCGTTGGACAGCGTGGCCGCGAGCGCGATGGGCTCGCCTTCAACAGGAGCCGGCTTGGATGGCGCGAGCGTGATGCGCAGGTTCGGCTTTGCGGCGAGGGCGAGGTCGGCCCGCTGGTTTGGCCGCGAAGCGTCAACGATGAGCGAGGATTGGCCGAAGAGCTCCCCCTTTGAAGCCAAAATCCTCACCCCTCCGCCGTCATAGTACCCGCTGCGGGCGTTGGCAAGGTTGATTGAGAACCTGCCTTGGGCATCCGTGAGCGCGTGCAGCGCCTCGCCAGTGCTTTCGATGATGAGGGTCACTCCTGCTCCCTCGGCTGGAGTTCCATCCTCGCTCACCACACCGTAGATTGCGTGCGGCAGCGGCACGGCGGCCTCTGCCTGCGGGCGAGCGCGCTCGCCAGAGAATATCCATACTGCATCGCCCGGCACGAGCCACAGGTCTCCCTCGCCGAGCGGGGGATGAAAGCCCGGAATGAAGTCCGCGAAGGCCTGTTCGGCGGGCCTCCACAGCGAGACTTGCGTGGCGGCCGGGAAGGCTTGGGAGGCGCGCGCGGCCGCGGGCACGCTCACGAAATTCCAGCCGGGCTGGAGGGACAGCTCGGCGGTTGCCTGCGCTGGAAGTGTGATGGCCGCGCCCTCGCCTTCGATGCGCGCCCAGTAGGCCGAGCCCGGCTCGAGAGAAAAGTCTTCGGACGCGTTGGGTGGGGTGATGCCGACAATGAAGTGCTGGAAGGAGCCGTTCGCATAGCTTGTGATTTCAACCACGCGGCCGCGGGGCAGCTGGGCCTGCAGGAGAGCGGCCAGCTGCGAGGCGGTGAAGCTCTTAAGCGATGATGAGGCTGGCGCCAGCAGCAGAACGGGTTCGCTGTAGCTTGCGGCCTGGAGTTGCGTCGGGCACCACCAGCACATCCGCGGCCACTCGCCGAGCGGCGAGCACTCGGGGCCGGGCGGCGGCACGCACCCCCTGTCGGCTGCCTGCTGGGAAGTCAGGCAGTAAGGCCGGCTGGGCGGGCACTCTGCCTCTTCCTCTGCTTTTTTCACGCACCTGCCATCCTGGCATGTCTCGTCCGGCAGGCACGGGATGTCTTCAAAAGCGTAGTTGTTGTCCGCGCAGTAGAACTCGTGCACGGCATCCGATGAAATGCAGTAGTCGGTGAATGCCCCGCCCGGAATTTTCACCCGCCCTTTGACGAGCCTGTCCCTCCCGTTGTCGGAGTCGGTGCACCAGGCCTCGGGCGCTGGAGGGGCTGGCGCGGCGGGCGCGGCCTCCGCTTCTATGGGCACAGGCAGGGCGTTCCAGCCCGGCTGGAGGGTGAGATTGAATCTTCTTATTATGGTGAATACGCTGATGCCAGCACTCTCCCCGCCCACTCTCGCCGTGATGTTCAGCGAGTGATTTCCCTCCTCGGCGTCGGGCGCGCGCACGGAGAGGCGGAAGGCTTGGTGGGAGAGCGGAGTGAGATTGAGCGCGGCTGCCGACAGCGAGTGGTTCCAGCCTGCGGGCGAGGCTCTCAGCAGGGCGGCCGACAGGTTGGCTTCAGCCGGCACATCGCCGTTGTAGAACAGCCTCATCTCATAGGATGTCGTGGCGTTTGGCAGCACGGCGTGCGAAACATAGGCCCGCCTCCACTCGCCCTCCATCTCGAGCAGGGGGCGAACGCGCAGTATGCCTTCTGCGGTGTGATTTGTTGCTGGACGGCCAACGCGCTCGGCCCGCGCGTGCAGCGTTTCGTTCGTGCCCGGCACGGCGTCAGCAGGCACACTGACTTCGGCGAACACCATGCCAGTCGAGCCGGGCAGCTGGTAGGGCGCCAGGCGAATGCGCGGGTTGGGCACGCGCACTGTCCAGCCGTGCTCGGTCCAGACAGTGAGGTTGAAATCATCACGGCCATTGCCGAGGTTGGTCACGGCGACGTACACGGGAATGGTGTGGTTGCGCAGGCCCGAGAACACGGCATAGAAGCCGGCGCGCACGGCATGCACTTGTTCCACCTCAACCACGAAATTGTTGGGGATCGATTTGACCAGCGCGCCCCTGTCGTCGAACAAGCGCGTGGTCAGCGTGAACGTGCGGTTGCCGGCGAGCGGCTGATAGAAGGGCGGGCTGAAGTCCGGAAACACGCCGACATAGAGCTGGCCGGCTTTCTCGAATGGGCCTCTCCAGCGCGCCTTTGTGTAGGCCTCAAAGGTGTGGTTGTCGGGCCAGGCAGCGGCCAGCCACTCGCCGGGCACGCCTGCGAGCTCGTTTGTCACACGGCCATCGGCGTTTGATTTTACCCTGACCGTGAAATTGAACGCGGTCGCGTGCCGGCCGAAATAAGAGGTGAGGTTGACGAACGCATAGGCGCGCGGGACATCCACCGAAATCTCGTAGAACGGCTTGACCGTGATGGTGAGAGAGAGGTTGGCGAGCGTGGCCTCTGTGGTGCCCGCGAAGACGGTCAGGGAATAGTTTCCTGCGGTCAGTTCGGGCGGCGTGGCCGCCACGGTGAAGCTCCGGCTCTCGCCCGCGCTGAGCCGGACGCTTGAGATGGAAGCGTTCGCCGTCAGGTCGCCGCCAAACCACACAAAAAACTCGGTGTCGCGCGTGTTGCCCGTGTTGGTCAGCGTGACATCAAACACTGCGGTTTCATTCACGCGCACCTCGCGCCTCGTCGAAGTGGCCGAGAGGTTTGCGGCGAAATGCTCGGGGATGAACACCGTGAGCACGGTGTTGTCGGTCACGCTCGCATTGCCGGCGAGCGCGGCCGTGAGGGTGATGGTGTTGTTGCCGCCGAGCGCGTTGGCTGGCGGCGTGACGAAATAGCGGAAGGCCTCGGCCGATTTGGGGGTCATGTCAAACCACTCTTTCGAAAAGGCCCCGCTCCAGCCAGCCGGAAGCTGCGCTGTCACCCTGTATGTGCCCGGCAGCGTGCCGGTGTTGCCGATGTCCGGATAGAAGGTTATCTGCTTGTAGGCGCCCCCCTCCTCGGCCGCGCTGGCAAAGCAGGCGTCCTTGAGCGAGCCGGCCTGCCAGCAGCCGAGGCTCACATTGTGATAGGCAAGCTCGACCGAGATGTGCGCTTTGCGCACGTTGTCCGTCTCGCACAGCTCGGTGATCCTCTTCCCATAGTCAGCGTGGGCCTCTATCTCGTAATCGCCCCTGGCGGGCGGGGACCAATTGTAGTAGAAACTAACCGGCGGGCCTGCCGGGCTGATTTTCGGCAGCAGCCACGAGGTCATCTCCCACCTTTCGCCGCCCACAACACGGAAGAGCCTGAGGTCGGTCAGGCTGGAGTTCTTCAGCCCGTTGTTGCCCACCTGCACCTCTATCTCCGTTGTCTGGCCGACCTTCATGTCGAGCACGCCGGCCCTGCCCTTCGACGGAAACAGATTGAGAACTACGAGGTTGGCCGCATCGGGCGCGCTCACCGCGGCGATTTTGGACAGCTCGTTGTTTGAGGCATCGGCATCGGGCGCGCCCGGCTCGAGCTGCACTGAGATGTTATAGTTAGTTCGCTTGTACATGTCGCATTCTCTGAACTCAAAGGTGTGGCTGAATGGCAGGGTGGTGTTGGCGCCGGGCGCGAGGGGCAGGACTTCTCCTATCAGCACTTTCTTGCCATCCACATAAAAGTAGGCCTTGGCCGATGGATGGCCGGCCGTGGTCGCTACGCCCTTGTTTTGAATGGTTACCGTGAGCGTGGCCGGCACGCCCCCCACAACAGGGGGCAGGCCGATGTCGGTCACGGCGAGGTCGGGCAGCAACTCGCCGGCTGCATACACGCGAACATCTTTCCTGAGGATGTTGTTCGAGCGGTTGGCATCGGGCACGCCCCACTCCCCTCCCTCGCTGACCACCTCGAGCGACAGCGTGTGATTACCTGCGCTGGGCTGCCAGCCAAAAGAGGCTTTTGCCGCTGTGTTGGCCGAGATGTTGAGCCGTGCCCAGCCGAGCTCGGTCGCGCCGTCCTTGAGCACGGCCAGCACGTCCAGCGCATTCACATCACCGACGTTTTCGATCCATGCATCCACAGTGATGTTCTCGCCTTCGACAGGGGGCGTTTTGTTGAGCGCGCTCGTCGGCCTCAGGTCCATCGAAAGCCTTTCGTACAACAACGGGTAGAACTCGAGATAGGCGACCGCGCGCGTGTTGCCCTTTGAGGCGCTCGTGGCCGCTGTCGAGCTCAGCTTGAGCGCCTTTAGCTTGGCCGTGCCGTAATCGCCCGCCTTCACTGTGGTGACGCCGGACCACACGAAGTAGCGGCGATCGCCTGCCGCAGGGCTCCACCGCGCCTGGTCCTTGTTGGCGCCGGCCAGGTCATGCACATGCTCCCCGCCCGCGCTGTCGGTGGCCACGAGCTGAAGGTGGCCCGCAAAATCCCCGTCTCCCCCGCGCTCATCGACCTCGAGGATGAAGTCCCAGTAGATCACTGCCGAGTCGAAAGAGCCGGATGCTGGGGCGAGCACCGTGTCATCGTGTTCGGCCTTCCAACCGCCGGTGCTCTCGACAACCGTCTTGCCGGCTATGCCGTCCAGCACCTCAACGGCTCCTTGGGAGGCGCGTATCCACGCGCCCGAGCCGCGCGCGTGGGAGGCCGAAATGTCTTCAACACGCCGGAAGGCTGCCGTGCGCTCTTCATTGACCATGACAAGGCCGGCAGGCCCGTACACGCCCGCCCGCAGCAGCATGTGCTTCTTCTTCTTTTCCCCCTCAAGCATCTTCTCGTACAGGCCCTTATAGAAGCCAGGGATGTCGAACGCGAAGTACAGCACATAGCCGATCGCGAAGGTGGCAACGTCTTTGGCATCTCCGATGACCTCTATAGGGGTCCCGCTCCAGCCCGCATCCTCGACAAAGCCATAGATGTCCTCGATTGACGAGCCCCCGAAAATGTACGGCATGCCCTTTATCCAGTGAGGGTTTTTCGTGTAGGCGCGGATGAGCTCGGTGGGGGTGGGCTTGTAGGTGCCCGAATAATAGGAGGGGGTGTGCGCCTGCACCCTGCTCTCGGAAAACGCGGCGGCCGCGTTCGGCACGTACCTGTACTCTGCGCGCGGAGGCCCGCCTGCCCAGCCCCCTGCATCGAGGGCGTTTCGCTTGAAGGCATCGCTGTGCGCAGAGCCATACCAGTTCTGCAGGTAGGAGAGCAGGAAAGGATTTCTCTTGTCGAACGCCGTCTTGTCCGAGACATAGATGGGATAGTAGTCGCCATCGGCATAGCCGCTGTTGTCGTGGTCCCAGAAAATCTCCGCGAGCTCGAGCAGGGTTGGAGGAAAATCGGGGTTGTCCTTATAGGTGGTTCCGCTTTTTCCGGGAACGATGGCGGCGCTGGCAAAACACGCAAGAAAAAGCAGTGCGAGAAGCGTGCTCCTCACGCCATGCTTACGCGTTCCTTTTTAAAAGTTTGTGCACGCCGCTGGCGTACTGGAGGGCGCGCTTGGGCCTTGACACGGCGGCCTCGGGAACGCCGGCCATGCGCGCGGCAAGCTGGAGGAGGAACTTGCGCTTGCCTTGCGAGAAGTTCAGCCTCGCGGGCAGGCGCAGCGCAGCCTCGACAACAAGAGGATGAAGGTATGGGAGGGCGAGCTCGGCATCGTGTGCCCTGGCGATTGCTTCGTTTCTGTCGAGGTCGCGCTGCCTGAGGGAAGCGAGCTCGCTCCTTCTCAATGCCTCCAGATCTTCTCCCTTCTCAAAAGCGCTTCTGTGGCGCGCGTAGCCCAGGAAGAGCTCTTCGGCTCCGGAGCCCGCGAGCAGCAGCCCTCCTCTGGCGAACTCGCACGCCGCGAGCAGGAGAATGGCGAGCTCCAAATCCATGTTGGTCCGCGAAAAAGGCCTCGCCCGCTCCTTTAATTCGGCGATTTTCTGCACGTTCAGCTCAATAAAATCAAGAGGCAAGCCGAGCTCTTTTGCAATTTCAAATGCAAATCGCGCATCTTCGCTGTCCTTAGTTCCCACCGTCAGGAGGTGAATGCCTGACCTTTTCTCGCCCGCGAGCTTTGCAAGCACGCTCGAGTCCAGCCCTCCTGAGAAGAGCACCCACGCAGGGCGCGGCGAGCGCAGCGAGGCCTCTACAGCGAGAGAAAGCGCATTCGCAAGCTGTGAGACGGCCAGCTTGAACTCTGGAGTCAGCTCGTTCATGAACGGGCCCGGCGCGATTTGAACGCGCGACCTCTGCCTCTCTCCGAACCCAGGGGGCACCTTCGGTTCCCCCAGTTCCAGGTTCCTCCTGACCCCTATCAGAACCGCCAGCGCGGTTCCGATACCTCCAGCAACCCTTTTTTCATCAATGCCTTAATCCCAAAGAGGGGGGAAGGTCTAGGACGAAGGGGGGATACTTCCCCCTTTGTCTTAGGAGGGCATCGCTCTATCCAAGCTGAGCTACGGGCCCCAGATAATTTACGCACTCAGTTTTAAATTAGCAGTGTGATAACGGGTCGTGCGCTTCCTCCACATCTCCTGGCAAAAAGCCATTCGCATGAGCAAGGCGCTCGCGGCCAAGGTGAAGCGCTCTGGCTTCAGGCCGGACATTCTCGTCATGATTCTGAGAGGGGGGGCGTTGCCCGCGCGCGTGATGAGCGACGAGCTGAACAACCTCAACCTGCGCGCGATGAAAATCGAGTTCTACGAAGCGCCGGGCAAGACCGCCCGGAAGCCGAGGATAACGCAGAGGCTGGGCGCGGACGTGAGGGGCAAACGCGTGCTGATTATCGATGACGTGGCGGATACGGGCGAGAGTCTACTCGCAGCGAAAAAAAGCCTGCGAGGCGCGGGGGAAGTGCGCGTTGCCTGCCTGCACTACAAGCCGCACAGCACGCTCAAGCCTGATTATTTCATTGGAAAGACGAGCGCGTGGATAGTCTATCCATGGGAAGTCGTCGAGACAAGGGAGAAGTTGAAGAAAAAATAGGGTTAAATAGGATTAGCGAGATTTGGTTCCGGTGGGTTGATGAAAAAATACAGGATTGCGGTGGTTCCCGGGGATGGCGTGGGGCCCGAGGTCATCCGCGAGGGAAAGAAAGTCGTTGAGGCGGCGCAGAAAGGCTTTTCCATAGAGTGGGTGGAGTACCCGTTCAGCGGAGCGCACTACCTCAAGACAGGCGAGCTCGTGACAGAACAGGCGCTTGAAGAGATGAAGAAGCTTGACGCCATTTATCTTGGCGCCGTGGGGCATCCGGAGCTAAAGCCGGGCGTGGCCGAGACGGGCATCCTGCTGCGCATGCGTTTCTTCTTCGACCAGTACGTCAATCTCAGGCCGGTCAAGCTGTACGAGGGAGTGCCCTGCCCGCTCGCAGGCAAGGGGCCGAAGGAAGTCAATTTCTATGTCGTGCGGGAGAACACCGAAGACTTCTATGTGGGAATAGGCGGCTCAACCAAGACGGGCACGAAAGACGAGGTTGCAACGCAAGTGGGCATCGTGACCTACAAGGGAAGCGAGCGCGTCATCCGGTATGCGTTCGAGCTCGCAAAGAAAAAGAAGATGACGCGAGTCACAGCGGTGGACAAGGCCAACGTGCTGTCGCACGTGTATGGGCTGTGGAGGAGGGTTTTCGATGAGGTCGGCAGGGACTATCCGGGCATTGAGAAGGAAAACGCTTTCGTGGATGCCATCACCCAGTGGTTTGTCAGGAAGCCCGAGTGGTATCAGATGGTTGTCACGCCCAACATGTTCGGCGACATAATAACTGACCTGGCTGCCGCAATACAGGGCGGCATGGGGTTCGCGCCCGGAGGCAACATCAACCCCAAGGGAGTCAGCATGTTCGAGCCCATTCACGGCAGCGCGCCCAAGCACGCGGGAAAAAACGTCATAAACCCGACCGCGGCCGTGCTGGCGGGCTGGATGATGCTCGAGCACCTGGGGGAGCAGCGAGCGGCCGACGCGGTTGAAAAAGCCGTGGCGAGCGTGCTCAAGGAAGGAAAGGTGAAGACTTATGATTTCGGCGGAAAAAACACCACCAGCGAGCTGGGCGATGCGTATGCAAAGGCCGTGCAAAAGTTTTTGTGAGAGGAGGGAATGAGGCCGCTCTACCGCCAGCCCTTCATCGTCCTCGTGGCGTGCTTTGTGCTGCTGGGCGCGGCCATCGTGACCGAAGCGGCCTTCCCGCTCGCAACGCCGTTCATCCTCATACTCATCGCTTTCGCTTCGATACTGGTTGCGGGCGTTCACGACAAGGCGGTCAAGACGATGTGCTACTTCGCGCTGGGATTCACGAGCTACTGGGTGGTCGGCAACGCCTTCTTCGTGCCCTTCGGGGAGGAGTGGAGGCTGTTCTCGTTCATTCCGTTCCTCATGCTCGGCATAGCCAACGCGACGGCCGCGCTCATAGGCTACGCCGACGGCTACATCTCGGGCTCCATTTTCGTCAGCGCGAGCGTGCTCTCCCTGCTCGTGGCCCGCGGGCCTCTCGACTTCAATTCCGTCGACAGGTTCCTCATCGGCATAGCGCTGTTCGCGCTGTCGGCCTTCCTGTACGTCCATTACGTGGCGAGGACAGAGGAGGTGAGGCAGACGCTCAAGGGCGTTGCCAAGGCGACCGTGCTCGCCTCTCTGCTGTTGGGCGTGGTTTTTGCGGTTAGGTTCTTTGACATCAGCGTGCTCGACCCGGAAAACCTCGCGCTCGTGTTGTCGGGCAGGTTCGCCAACGTCTTCCTCAACATCGTTTGGCTGTCGGTTGTCGCCAACGGCTTCTTCGCCGCGCTCGCGATACTGTTGTTCAACATCGCTCTCTATTCTTTCGAATATGTTCGGGAAGTCGCCGAGGACGGGAGCGTGGCGCTCGTCAGGGTGGCGAGGGAAGAGGCTGAGGAAGAAGCCGAGGAGAAGGACCCGTACGCCCCGCTCACGGCCGAGGTGAGGACGTTCTTGAGGGAAGCCAACAGGTACGACAGGATCAAGGCGACTGAGATCGTCAGCAGGTTCCGCGAGCAGTTCAACGTCCTTTCAGCGAAGTACGATGTTCCAAGCAAGGAAAAGGCGGCCGCGCTGCTGAAGCAGGCTGAGCGGGCTGCCAAGGAGAGGAGGGCATGAAGGAAATAACGCGGGCTGACTACGAGCGCATCATCGAGGCTTGCGAGATAAAGGGACAGGATGAGGCGATAATCAAGGCGCTTCGCTACATCCGCATGGGCTATCCCATCCTGCTCTACGGCCCTCCGGGAAACGGCAAGACGAGCCTCGCCGAGCATCTGCTGAGGGAAGTAGGAGGTGGAGAGGACAGTTACCTCAAGATAGAAGCCACCGAGGGAATGACCGAGTACCAGCTCGTGGGAGGGTTTCACCCGCTCGCGCTCGCCAAAGGAGAGAAGGTGTTCAAGGAAGGGGTCGTGACGCGCGCGCTGAGGGAAGGCAAGAACCTGCTCATCGACGAATTCACACGCGCGCCCACGAGCGCGTACTCGGGCCTGTTCCTGCTCCTCTCAAGGGGAAAGCTTCCTCTCGAGCACGAGGAGACCGAGCTCGCCATGCCCAAGGGGTGGGTGCTCGTCACGACAGCGAACCTGGGCGACGAGGGGACTTTCAGGATAAGCACGGCGCTCAAGAGGCGCTTCATCCCAATTTTCATGGACTACCCGCCCAGGGCAGTTGAGAGGAGCGTGCTCGTGGAAAGGAGCGGGCTCAAGGAAAAGAAGGTGCTGGAGGCGATTCTCGCCCTTGCGGAGGAGACGCGGAGGGTGGCAAGAGAGGAGAAGGCGCTTCCCCAGGGGCTTTCGCCTGACTCGACGATAAAGATGGCCCGCTACTGCGAGCTCGCGCTCAGGGAAGGCGTTGGCCCAAAAACTGCTTTTCTGGATGCCGCCTTCCAGCAGGCCATCGTCGTTGCGGACGAGCAGGATGAGATTTCCATCAACACGGTAAAGGAGATAGCGCTCGACATCGCCGAAACGCTTGGGGATTGAATGAAGGAAGAAGAGCGCGCCGCGCAGCTCTGCGGAACGCTGCTTCACTCCTACGACAGGAGCGCCATGGCAGGCTTCTTGTCCTCCTGCAGGAAGCTCGGCCTCCACCTCGCCAGGGCGGTGAAGCTGATTCCCCCGAATGTCCGGAGGATGCGCGACAGGCCCTTTGACGGAAGCGGAAGCATAAACGTGTACAAGACGCTGAACATATTTCTGTCGCGCGGCAAGGACATCACGAAGATTGTGGGCAGGAAGCGCGTTGTGGATGCGAGGGTGCTTCACCTCGCCATTCTTTTTGACGACAGCAACTCGATGACGGCGTGGTGGAGAAGCGAGAAGCTCCGAAGAGCTATCAAGGACAGCGAATCGCCTCACTCGTTCGCCAAAGTCGCTGTCGCGGCGGTGGCAGAGAGCTTCGGCAGGCAGGCGAACAGCCTGACGCTTGTGGCTTTCGGAAGCAAGGCCAGGTTCCTCAAGAGGCTGGATTACCGGGAGCTCGTCGCGCTCAACGGCTCTGGCGCAACGCGCCTCGACCTCGCGCTCTCTGAACTCAAGAAAGCCAGGTGGGAGAGGAGAGGGGGAGCGAAGTTCCTGCTCGTGCTGACGGACGGTGTGCCAGAGGCCGGAAACGAGGATGCGCGGGAGGACGCGGGCATACAGAGAAGGTGCGCAGACCTCCTCGCCTACTTCGTCAGGCTCGGCGTGCGGGTCATTTACATCACGCTCACGCACGAGAAGGCGCTCGCCGGGAAGAAAATCGGGGAGCACACTTGCGAGAGCTACGCGCGGCTTCTGGAGAAGAGGCGCGTGGTTGCGGCCGAGGCGGAGAACATCCGCGCGCTCGGCAGCACGCTCTTTACCGCTCTCAAAGAGGCTGCCGCATGAACGACCATCTTCTTGCCGCGCTCGGGCTCGCTCTCCTCGCGCTTGGCATGGCCATCGCCTTTTTTCTCTCGCAGACGGGCGAGCGGTGGGCGGTTGATGAGACAAGGACGCTCTTCAACCCCGGCGGAAACGCGAGCGCAAGGCTCTACTCCGGCGCGGTCGCGAGGGTTGAGAGCGCGGCGGGAAAAAGCGTGCTGCTGTCAAAGTACGCGAGGGACGAGGATTACGCAAACATGCTGAAAGACCCGAGTTTCCAGAACGCGCTGGCGAGCGCGGAGCCTGTCGCGCTGTACTCCGGTCCGTACGGGAGGGCGGTCGTGACGAGCTACTCGGGCGACCGTCTTGCAGCGCTCGCGAACGACCCGCTCGTCAGGGACGCGCTCGAGGGCAGGGCGGCGGGCGTGGCGGGCGCGGCGGCGGCAGGCCCGGGCGACGCCAGGCTCCTGTACGCGCAGACCGCGGGTGGCATCCAGATTCCCATGCTCGGTCCTTCGGACCTGGGGGAGGACACGCTCGCGTACATGGCGGGAACCAAGGAATTCCAGCGCGCGGTAGCCGAAAGCCAGAGAGCGGGGGGCAGGCGGCTGCTGCTCTACCAGGACCCGGTCTCTGGCCAGAAGGTGATTCTTCCAACAGGCTTTTCGGCAAGCGAGCTGCGCGCCCTGCAAACGAGCACTGCGGTCAGGCAGGCGCTCGCGCTCCAGCCCGCATCGCCTGGTCAATTGATTGATGTGGCGGCAACGCCCGCATGGAGCGGAGTGGATGTTGGCAGCCTTCCGGTCCAGCCGCAGACCTCGCTTCCCCTCGCATTCAATCCGCTCGCCAATTTCGCCCTACCCGCCAACGCCTGGCTTCTCCCAGTAGCTGCTTCAGCCATTCTCGGCCTCATCTACTTTCTGGCAGGCCGGCTCACCCGGCCGGCCCCGCCTTACCCTAGGGTGAGGAGGAGGTGGGGGGCGCACGTGACTGAGCTCGAGGTGGCGAAGGGGGCGGGCGTCTCGCGCAGGAAAGCGTGGGAGGAAGCCGAGAGGACAATCCGGCTCGAGCCGGTCTTCAGGATAAAGATAATCGACAATGTGCTCGCCGAGGAAGGCAGGGTGACCATCGCTGTGGCGAACGAGAGCGGCAAGCGCATCGAGAGGCTGTCGCTGTTCTCAGGCGCGGAAGAAACGCCCATCGGCACGCTCGAGCCCGGCGAGGAGAAGAACGTTTCATTCTCGCCGCAGCTCGAGAAAGAAGCCGCCGTGGCGCGCGTCTTCCTCAGATTCTCCCCCCTTGTAGTCGAGGGACGGGCGTACTCGCGATTCGAGTTCAACCTTCCCGTGGAAAGGCTTTAGCAGCCAGCATCTTCTCCAGCTCGTGTGCGAGCGCGCCATCCATTTCCTCGCAGTAGCCGTGGATGGGGCAGGTCACGGTGACAAGGCGGCGTGGCTCGCGCGCGAGAGAATAGGAGCGCACGGCCGTCGCGTACGGGACGGTTTGATCCGCGGTGGAGTGAACAAAGACAACCGGGCGGGGAGGAAGGAGGGTGAGATAGTTGTCCGGGTCGATGGAGCGCAGGTAGCGTTCGATGGTTTTGTTCCGATGGCTTGGAAGGCCGTAGCCTGCGGTTGAGATGCCGACAGCTCCCTTCGCCCTCGGTTCCAGCGCGGCCGCGATGAGCGCGAGCCGGCCGCCCATGCTCTCGCCCGCAAAGGCGATTCTGTCCGCATCCACCTCGCCATGCGCAGCCAACGCATCGAACGCGCACAGCGCGTCAGAAACCATGAGGTGGGTTTGCGGAGGCTTTCCTGAAGCAAAGGCTGCAAGCTCGTCCTCCATGCCCGCGCTCTGCCCGCCTGTCTCGCCGTGTCCCCTCAAGTCGATTGCCAGTGAAGCATAACCGAAGCGCGAGAGGGTTCGCGCGAGCTTCTGCTCGTAAACTTTATTCACGCCCGCGCCGTGAAGAAGGACCAGCGCGGGCAGTGGAGCGGAGGAGCGTGGAACGCGCAGCAAGCCGTAGACCACGGCGCCGCCGTTTTCGAAGCGCAGGCCAACCAGCTTGTCTGTCCCTTCAAGAGAGGAATTTATTTCCCAGACCGGGCAGTTTCTTTCAGGAAAATGGATTATGCCGGCATCCGAAACGGAATAAGAGTCTTGGGAAGGGCAGCCGAAGAGAAGGGAGAATGCGAGGAGGAGAACGAGTTTGCGCATGCCTCACCCCTGGGCGTGATCCTTGAAGAACTTCGAGACCGCGTTCTGGAGTTCCATGCGCGAGGCGAAACCCAGCTCCTGATAGGCCTGCAGGAGGTAAGGATGGGGCGCGAAGTGAGGCACGGTCACCACGTACTCCTCGAAAGAAGAGCCGCTCGTGCGCGCTGGAAGAGCGCGCGGTGCGGCAGCAGAAGGAGGCACGCCGCCAAAACCCGGAGCAGTCGGCTGCGAAGCCCTGCCGGGAGCATGGGCTGCAGCACGCTGGGCGTAGTAGGTGGCAGCGCGTTCTTTAGGCAGGATTGCGTTGTTGGTTGGAAAATGCTGGAAGGAAAAAGAAAAAAGATGGGAGGCGGGAGAGCCGGACAAGATGTTTGTCCCGCCTTTCTGGGAATTCGCTTCCATCACTGCTTTGCCGCTTGCATCAACAGAGAGGTTGAACTCGCCCTTGGCTTTTTCAAACCGGATGACGTAAAGGTAAAAGAAGTATTCAGGCATGCCCACGCTTCGCGCAACCGCTTTCGTGATAAACAACAAGTCGCCGTTCTCGAAAAAGCCGACCGAGCGCGCGCAGTCGTGAGTCCAGCCGCTGTGAAGCCGCACGCCATCCACGAAAGCGTTCTGAAAATAATTCGACGGGCTGGGGGTGGAGATGCGGGGCTCGAAGAGAGGCATGGAAACATCTGGCGGGAAACCGAGGTTTGAAAGAAAAGAGTTGGCGAGAGTCGGGTTGTCCGCGGCCTGCGCGCGCGTTGCTGCAAGCCTGCCAACATCGCGGGCAAACCAGTCTTTAAGCTGAGACTGGTAAGTTGGGCTTGCCTTCGCCTTATCACACAGCTCGCACATGAAGTGAAAAAGCAGCCAGCACTTAAATAGTTAGCTCGCGCTCTCGTCAAGCAGCGCGGCGAGGTCGCGCTCCCAATCAACCTCATCCTTCTTCTTTCCGAAGCTCAGGCTCTCCTTGAGCGTCTCGAAAAAGCCCTTCTTTTCCTCCTCGTTCTTCTGTTGTTGGAGGACGATGTTACGCTTTACTCCGGCCCTGTGGATGTGGCCGCACTTCTGACAGGTGAAAGAAATGACTACGGCTTCTGTCCCCTGGAGTATCGAGGCCTTGAAAACCTCTCCCCCGCATTTGCCGCAGGCTACTCTGCGCTCTGGCCCGTTGAGCTCCGTGTCCTTCACCTGGTCGCAGCAAAGCTTCGCGCTGGGGGTATAAAAGGCTTTTGATGGCTAGCGTGATACGATACTCACGATGTCCTCGTCCTTGAGCGCGTGGTCGAGGCCGACTTTCTGGCCCGGGAACTTGGCGCTCGGCCCCCACACGAGCGCGTGGCGAAAAGCCGCGCGCAGGCCCCTGTGAATGCGGTCGCACACGTCCTCAACCGTGCTTCCATCCCGCAGGATCATGGGCTCCCTCAAGTCCGCCTCGCCACCCTTTGGTTTCATGTACACGCGGATGAAGCGCAGGCGGTTGTAGATCGCGGCGCGCAGGGCCTCGAGACCAATCCCTTTCTCAGCAGAAATGAGGATGGAGTCGGAAGGGAGGCGGGAACGAAGCTCACTGAGCGCATGCTGGTCGGCCAAGTCTGCCTTATTCACCACAACGAGGCTCGGTACATACACGCGGTTGCCCGCGAGCACGTCGATGAGTTCGTCCGCGCCCGCGTCCTCGCGGAAGACGATCTCGCAGTTGTGCATGTTGAACACCGCGAGGATGTCTTTTATCATGCGCTCGTCGAGCTTCGTGAGCTTGACCGTGCTCGTGATGACAATGCCGCCCCTTTCCTTTGGGGTGACGACGACTTTCGGAGGCTGCCTGTCGAGCCTGATCGCCATGGCCTCGAGCTCGCGCCTTATTGTGAAAAGGGCGTCGGGCTGCAGCGCATCAAGAAGAATGAGGATCAGGTCTGCGGAGCGTGCCACGCCGATGACTTCCCTGCCCTTGCCGGCGCCCTTTGAGGCGGCTTCGAGAATGCCCGGCAGGTCGAGGAGCTGGATGCGCGCGCCCTTGTAGATCAGCATGCCGGGGACGACCGAGACTGTGGTGAAGGCGTACGGCGCGACCTCGCTCCGCGCGTTCGTCAGCGCGTTCAGCAGAGTGCTTTTTCCCACGCTTGGAAAGCCGATTATCGCGACGGTTGAGTCGCCGCCCTTCCTGACCGAAAAACCTCCCCCTCCCTTTCTCGCGCCCGAGGCTGCGAGCTCGCGCTTGTACTTCGCCAGCTTTGCCTTCAGCAGGCCCACGTGGTACTCGGTGCCCTTGTGAACCTGCGTGCGCTTGAGCTCCTCCTCAATCGCCCTTATCTTGTCCGCTATTCCCATGAGTTATTTTTGTCTGAGGAAAAATTTAAGAATTGGGCAAGAGAGGGGATGAGCGTGACTGAAAAGAGGAAAAGGGCGCTCGTCTATCTCTACACTGGAACGGGCGCGGGAAAGACCGTCAGCGCGCTGGGCCTGGCGCTGCGCAGCCTCGGCCACGGCCACAAGGTCGTCATGGTGCAGTTCATGAAAGGAAGAAAAGACGTGGGGGAGTACAAAGCGCAGCGGCTCACGCCTAATTACGAGGTGCATCAGTTCGGCAGGCCCGAGTTCATCAACCTCAAGAACCCGGATCCGGTCGATGTAGAGCTCGCGAGAAAGGGGCTTGCCTTTGCCCGCGAGGCTGCGAGGAAAAAGCCGAACCTGCTCATTCTCGATGAAGTGAATCTCGCGGTGGCTGTCGGGCTGCTCAAGCTGGATGATGTGCTCAAGTTCTTGGACGAGGTGTCGCCCGAGACGAAAGTCGTGATAACAGGCCGGTTCGCGGACCAGCGTCTCATCGACAGGGCCGATTTTGCGACAGAGATAAGGCAGCTCAAGAGGCCCGCGCTCAGCGTGGTGGGGCCGTACGAGGGAATAGAGTATTAGGGAAGCCTGAGAAGGGCGAGGAAAATGGCTGGAAAAAGAAAGGTAGGAAAATACTACAGGAGCAGGGCTCTGGCGAGGAAAAGAAAAAAAGCGCGCGCCTAGGGCCTTGGGGCCTTCTGGCTCCTGAAGCGCGGCTTGTTGCCGTGCTTTCTCTCAACAAGGCGCCTGAAGTGCCAGTTGAGTCTTTTCCTTGACATGCAAAACCTCAGGTCACCTTGAGGCCGAGCTCATCCTTGAGCTCCTTGTAGCGGTTGCGGATGGTCACTTCCGTGATGCCAGCGCCTTCCGCGACTTCCTTCTGCGTCCTCTGCTCGCCGAGCATGAGCGAGGCAGTGTACACCGCTGCCGCGGCGAGGCCGGTTGGACCCCTGCCGGAAATGAGTTTCTTGCTCTCCGCTTTCTTGATTATCTCGATGGCCCTCTCCTGCACAGCGCCGCTGAGCTTGAGAGCCGCGGCAAAGCGCGGAACATAATAGGCCGGGTTGGCGAGAGGAACCTTGAGGTTCAGCTCGGAGGTTATCGCGCGGTAGGTCCTGCCGATTTCCTTCTTCTTCACCCCGGAAATGACGGCGATTTCGGTGAGCGTCCTGGGAATGCCGCACTCCCTGCACTTGGCGTAGATGCACGCGGCGACAACCGTCTCGATCATCTTTCCGCGGATTCCCTTGTCAATGCACTTGCGGTAGAGCAGCGCAGCGCTCTCCCGGACGCTCTCGGGAAGCCCGAGGTAGGAGGCGATGCGGTCGAGCTCGCTGAGCGCGATGGCGAGGTTCCTCTCCTTCGAGGAGGCGATGCTCGCCCTCTTGTGCCACTTGCGCATGCGGTAGAGCTGCGCCTGCTTCTTGCTCGAGATGCGCGCGCCGCGGATGTCGCGGTTGTACTGGTCGATTTCGGTGACGAGCCCCTTGTTAGGCCTCATGTAGCTTATGGGGGCTCCGCCCCTCGCACGTTCCTTAATCTGCTCAGCATCGAAAGCGCGCCATTCCGGCCCGCTGTCCATTATTCCCTCGCTGATGACGAGGCCGCACGTGGCGCACACCAGCTCCCCGCGTTCGTAGTCGCGAGTGACTCTCTTGCTCTTGCATTCCGGACAGGTTCCATCAACTTCCATCACATCACCTA
>JAWCPB010000003.1:0-50076 GCA_038870455.1 Candidatus Micrarchaeia archaeon | reverse complement strand
CACCAGCCCCCAATTGAATCCTTTGCGGTTCCCCATGCCCGCCCAGCACGACAACATCCGCCGGCCCCCACTTTTGTGTATTTGCTCCATCCAATGCAAAAATTCTTCCTCATGGATGTAATGTTAAACTCCCAAGCCCCCAGAAGGCCTCTTTCCCTGCAAATTCCGCTATCCTCTCAAACGCTTTAACAACCATTTCCGGTTTTTCAACAAACAACTTCGCAATATTCTCGTTTTCCAGCGCATATAACGCATCTAGTTTTGCGATTTCCTCGAGCGCTTTGCGAAAGTTGTCAAGCTCTTTCGTCTTGCCAGCCTTCACAATCAGGTTGGCGATTTGAGCGTTATTTCAAGATTGTATTTGTTTTTTGGGTCAAGCAGACGGGCGACTTCTTGAGGCCCGCGTTTCGTTGCTTGCATCAGCTGAAAGAGGAACACACAGCAAGTAAGCTCAATGTTCTATATAAGTGTTGTCATTTCGGCGAGCTCATCGTAACCAGCCCCTTTCCTCAACACAACGGGCTTTTCTCCAGTCAAGTCGATCACCGTGCTCTCCCTCGCGTGCGCGGTCCTCCCCCCATCGATGACCAACTCGACGCCACCAGCGGTCTCTTCCTCAATCTCTTCAGCGCTCACGGGAGCTTTTTTTCCAGACAAATTGGCGCTCGTGCTCGTGATGGGAAAGCCGAGCTCCTTTGAAAGCGCTCTGGCAAAAAAATGATCAGGCACGCGCACGCCGATTTTTTCTGTCATGCTTATTCTCTGGGGGAATTCGACTTTTTTTACCAGCACAACCGTGTAGGGGCCCGGGAGGATTTTTTGGAGGAATTCCCTCCGCCATCCGCCAATCACGCAGTACTTCTCGATATCCGCCAGCCCGTGCACGAGGATGGAGATGGGCTTGGCCTCCCTCCTCTTCAGCAGAAAGACCTTTTCGACAGCCTCGGCATCCAGCGCGTTCGCCCCGATGCCGTACAGCGTGTCGGTGGGATAGATGATGAGCCCGCCGCGTGCCAACACGCGCTTTGCTCTGCTCACACACTCTTCGAAGCTCTCGCTCAGCCTGCAGAGCATTCCCCCACCTAAAGCCTCGTCACGCCCCACAGCACGAACAGCACGGTGGCGAGTATGATGAGCGGCAGGAGTATGCGCAGCATGGCGACCATGGCGTTCAGCGTTCCCATGAGCTCGCTGGCGCTCTTGGGTCCGATGACGCTCACCTCAATCTCCCTCGTGGCCATCCCGACTTCCACGCTCTCCATGCCCGCGAGCGCGGCCTTCAGCGCTTCCTCCGTCTTTGCCAGGATGACCTCCCTGCCGGCCTTTCCGAGGGGATTGAGCACGCCGCTCACTACATTGACCGCGTGCGTGTCCGTGGTCGCCACCTCGGCCTCCACGCCATTTTTCCTGGCGAGGTCGAGCAGTTCCCTCCTGAACGCCGGCGTCACCCCGTTGGCATCGAACAGCAGGAGGCAGAAAGTCTTTTTCCCGAAGCCGAACGCCGCCACCCTGAGGCCGTTGCCGCCGATTCCCTCGCGCTTTCCGACCTCCGGAAAGTCCTTGGCCGCAAACCCTGCCCTAATGGGGGCCAGCCGCCTGTTCTTCAACGCGTCTTCAATCGCCTTCATGAACTCGAACCCAATGGGATTGCCGCTGTCTATCCTGAAAATCTCGCCGGTCTCCGCGTTGTGGCTGTCAATCACCACGGCCTCCCTGACACCCAGCGCCCGCGCGTGGTTGCGCAGCGCCAGCCCGAGGCTGAAGTCAATGTCCTCGGTTGTCCTCGGGGCGCGCGTGAGGAAGACGAGCGCGTCTTTGTTCAGCCGCACCGCGAGCGCCCTGCTGCCGCCGGCCCGCCCCACGCTGAAGAGCCCCCGAGCTTTGTTGAACCGCAGGCCGGCGAGCGCTTCCCTTGCGGCGGCGGTGAGCTCGCCCGCGGCCCCGCTCGCCACCGGATTGAAGTCGTGTGTGGCGGTCCCGTGGAACACGAAGACCGGAGCGCGCGCAAGCTTTTCGAGCCTCCTTCCGAGAATTTCGGGAAACTCGCTTCCCCCGAGGTTTCCGAACGGCCCGAAGTGAATGTACGGGATGACGAAGACGGCGCGCAGCCTTCCCCTGCTCCTGAACGCGGCGACCGACAGCAGCGTCCTGACCTTTTCCCCGACGCTTTCGAAAACCTCCTCCATTTCCTTGCTGCGGGCCATCCACTGGGCGAGAAAGAGGCGGATGGCCTCGGTTCCGCTCACCCCGAAGGCTCTCCTCATGGGCGCGTTGAGCAGCGTGAACACGGCGTAGGTCGCCGCCAGGAAGGCGAGCGAGGAGAAATACACGCGGGCCAGCAGTGAATACGGGTCGGTCCCCACCATGATCGTCTTGTTGGCGAGCAGGACTATCGCGTTGTAAAACAGCTGTACGAGCGCGAACAGGAAGCTCGACCAGCGCAGGCCGAACACGAGCTGCGCGATGACGAGCCACACGCAGAACACAACTCCGAAAGCGACGTAGATGAGGTTCCGCCCGTCCCCGACGAGCGGCAGGTTGTAGGGGGCGAGGAGTATGTAGGCGAGGTAGAACAGCGCATACACGACCGAGCCTGCGAACGCCAGGAAGGCCACTCTCCTGAGGACCAGCTCCCTCTTCAGCAGCGTTGTCGTTATCGCGCTGAGCAGCGCGGGCACGGCGATGAGGAAGAGCCCGTTCCCTCCTCCTTCGGCGAGCTCGAGCACTCCGGTTTTGCCCTGCAGCGCGGCCGCGAGCACCCCGAAGGCAAGCCCGAAAACGAGGATGTACAGGAAGCTCAATCCCGCGGGCGGCAGCGCCACGAGCACTCTCGTCAGCCTCACCGCCCTCTCTTCGGAACGGAAGTCCATCAGAACCAACTAATTTTCACTCTCTCGCAGAACTCGGCTTTCTTCCCCTCGCCTGCACGCGCCGCTTGATGAGCCGCCTCACCGCATAAACGTTTGTGATGAACTCGGCGGCGACCTGTTCGAACGGCTTGTTCCTCTTGGCCGCGAGCTTCATGAGCTCGAGCGTGATGTAGCGCATCTCCGAGTTTATGCCAGCTGCGTCCTCCTCATACACGAGTGGATTGAATTCGCCAATGAATTTAAACCTTGCACCATCTCAGCATTCCGTGGAAAAAATCTGCCCACGCTGCGGCCCGAACCGCGGAGGGGCTTCGCCCCTCCCCAGTTCCAGGCTCCTCCTGACCCTCCCCGTGGTGTTATGGAAAAAATCTGCCCACGCTGCGGCATCACCAACACGCGGCGCAATTTCGTCGGCAGCCTGTGCGAGAAGTGCTTTGCCGCCACGCTATCCGTGACCTGTCCGGATGAGGTAATCCTCCAGCGCTGTCGGGCGTGCGGGCGCTTCAGGCTGAAGGGCGAGTGGCGCGTGGCCTCCGAGCGCGAGCTCGGCGATTTCATCACGGCGAGGTGCAGGAGCCCGGCAGAAATAATCTCGGCGAGAGTAAAATTCGGCGAGCCGGCCAAAATCATTCTGCTGGTAAAGGCGGATTCTTCCTTCGTCGAGGTGGAGAGGGAGGCCCGCGTCAAGCGGGAGGAGACGATGTGCTGCGACTGCCGCAGGACGAGAAGCGGCTACTACGAGGCCATCCTGCAGCTGAGGGGAAGCGCCGCCGCGGTCGAGCGCGCGCGCAAAAAACTCGCCGCCGCGCTGGAGAGGAGCACTTTCATCGCGAAAACAGAGGAGCTGAGGGAAGGCATCGACCTCTACGTGGGCTCGAGAAGCGCCCTCCAGCAGGTCCTTGCGGGCTTCGGCTATGTGCTCAAGCCATCGTTCAAACTCGCCGGAGTGAGAGGCGGAAAAAGAACCTACCGCGTTACTTACGTCGTCAGGGTCTAGTCCTGCTTTGCCTGAACGGGTTTGAACTTGAACCCGTAGTGGATGAGCCCCTCTGCCCCGTCCTCCTGTATTTTCCTGAACACCACTCTCACCGGCGTGCCGATGTCAATCTCCCCATGCTTTGCGACTATCTGGCTGGTCAGGCGCGGACCCTCGGCCAGCTCGACGATGGCCAGCACATAGGGCGCGGCGAGCTCGAAGCCGGCCGGAGGCGAATACACTGTCGTATAGGAATAGATCCTTCCCTCACCGGAAAAGAACGCATCGACGATTTTTCCTTTCCTCCTGCACTTTGGGCAGACGATGCGCGAGGGAAAATAGTTCGTCCCGCATGTTTCGCACCTGCTTCCCTCGAGCCTGTACCTCTCTGGAATCTTTCTCCAGCTCAGCGCTAGTCCTCCACGCATCTAATCCGCCCTCCTATAAATGTGGATAACCGCGGTCGCGCCGCTTCCACCGACATTGTGGCTCAGTCCCACTTCGGCGCCGCTGACCTGCCTTTTCCCCGCCTCTCCCCTCAGCTGCCACGTGAGCTCCACAGCCTGCTTCACGCCCGTCGCTCCGACCGGGTGGCCGCATCCCTTGAGCCCTCCGCTCGTGTTTATGCTTATTTTTCCATTCAGCGCGGTGAGGCCTTCGGCGACCGCCTTTCCTCCCTCTCCTTTCCTGAAAAATCCAATATCCTCTGTCGCGATGATCTCGGCTATCGTAAAGCAGTCATGCACCTCGGCGACATCAATGTCGGATGGCTTGAGGCGCGCCTGCGCGAACGCCTTTCGGGCAGCCCCAACCGTCGCATTCAGCGTGGTCAGCGAGCTCCTCGAGTGCAGCGCGAGCGCGTCGGACGCCTGTCCGCTCGCAACAATCTCCACGGGCGTGTCCGTGTATTCGCGTGCTTTCTCAAGGGGGGCGAGAATAACCGCCGCAGCACCGTCTGTTATCGGCGAGCAGTCGAGCACTTTGAGCGGTGCCGCGACAGGCTTGCTCTCCAGCACGTCCTTGAGGCTGATTTCTTTCCTGAACTGGGCAAACGGGTTCTTGGCCGCATTCGCGTGGTTCTTGACGCTCACGGCAGCCATCTGCTCCTCGGTCGTTCCGTACTCAAACATGTGCCGCCTCGCGATGAGCGCGTAAAGCGCGGGGAAGGTCGCCCCCATGAACAGCTCCCACTCCTGGTCCCCCGCTCCGCCGAGCGCGCTCACCGCCTCGCTCACTCCCACATCGGTCATCTTCTCTGCTCCGCCGACAACAACAACGTCGTGCAGCCCGCTCGCCACGGCCATGTACCCCGCGCGCAGCGCAACGCCACCGCTCGCGCACGCTGCCTCCACGCGCGTTGCCGGAATGGGATTCAGCCCCATGTAGTCCGCTATGAGCGCGGTGATGTGCTCCTGGCCGATGAGCCTGCCTCCCGCCATCGTCCCACCGTACAGCGCGTCAATCTCTTCGCCGTGAATGCCCGCGTCCTCGAGCGCGGCAACGCCCGCCTCTATAATCAGCTCGCGGAATCCCTTTTCCCAGATTTCGCCGAACCGGCTCATCCCTACTCCAACAATCGCGACCCGCCTCATCGTCAACGCCTCACAAGCTCTTCAGCTTCCTCCTGTGCTTCACGTAGATGCCGTAGTCAATGTACTCTTTCTCGGCGATGTAAGCGGCAACGCTCTTCACCCTCCCTCTCTTCGCTTCAATCTCATCGGTGACCCGGATGCTGAACGCATCGCTTCCGGCCCCGCTTCCGAACGAAGTCACGAGGATGCGCTGGCCCGGCTTTGCGACATCGAGCACAGCCGCGAGGCCGATGAGGCTCGCGCCGGAGTACGTGTTGCCTATGAGCGGCGTCACGAGCCCCGGCCTTATCTTCCCAGCCTCCAGCCCGAGCATCCTGCCAGCCTGCAGCGGGAACTTTCCATTCGGCTGGTGGAACACCGCGTAATCAAAGTCAGCCGGCTTCAAGCCCGTCTTCTGCAGCAGTCCCTGTGCAGCGCTCACCACGTGCTTGAAGTAAGCCGGCCCGCCCGTGAATCGCCCGCCATGGCTGGGAAAGTCCGCGCCCGGCCTCCTCCAGAAGTCAGGCGTGTCGGTGGTGAATGAGAAAGTCCCCTCTATCTCGGCGATCACGCCCCCCTTCTTGCCTATAATAAATGCCCCGGCGCCCGCCCCGGCGCTGTACTCGAGTGCGTCGCCGGGTCTTCCCTGGCTGGTATCGCTTCCCACTGCCAGCCCGAACGAAATCATTCCGCTCTCGACCATTCCCATGCAGCACTGGATGGCTGTCGTGCCTGCCTTGCACGCGAACTCAAAATCGGCCGCGGTGAGCTGCGGCGTTGCGCCGATCGCCTCGGCCACGATGCTCGCCGTCGGCTTTACCGCGTAAGGGTGCGACTCGCTTCCGACGAAAACCGCTCCTATCTCGCCCGCGTTTATGCCTGCGTGAAAAACGGCGTTCCTGCTCGCCTCGACCGCCATCGTTGCCGTGTCCTCGTCAAGGTCCGGCACGCTTTTCTCGAAGATGCTCAGCCCCTCTTTTATGCGCCTGGCCTCCTCTCCCCAAATCTTTGTTATCTCCTCGGCCTTTATCCTGTAGCGGGGAACATAGACCCCGTAACCCACTATGCCAGCCAAAGCATCCCTCAAATCTTTTTCAGTTCCTCGCTTATCTTTTTTAAGCTCAAGCTCGTCGTAAGGAGTGGAATCTGTTCCTTCTGGGCTATCTTGAGCGCCAGCTTGTCAACGTTCTTCTCATCGAGCTCGTGCAGCACTACGATGCTTGGCTTCATGGGAGAAATTCTTATGACCACCATGGGCGATCTGCCTGTCGAGACTTGAGTGAAGATGAAAGCCCTCTCGCTCATCGCCCCGTACAGCTTGGGGAACTCGGTGCTCGGCATGTCGAGAATGACCTTGATGCTGTTGATGAGCGTGTAGCCATAAACTTTCTTCTTCGGCAGCAGCTCTTCGTTTGCGATGGGCTTTGCTTCAATGACTTTCGCGAAATCGGTTCCGCTTATGCTCGCCGCAAACTCGTGCACGTCGAAAAAGTTTTCCTGCGCCTCTTCCTTGAACCGCGCCGCAACGCTCCCGCCCTTCTGGGCGTCTATTTTAATGAGCGCGTCGATGAACCTCTTCACCACTCCTATGCCCGGGCTCTTGCGCCTGTCTCCCTCATAGTCGCTGATTGTCGAGGGCGAGATGCCCAAGAACTCGCCGAGCTCTGCCTGCGTTATGCCGAATATTTCCCTCCATTTCTTCATCGTGCCGCCCGGCGTGTCTGACAGCGCGATTTCGCCCGCTATCTTGAGGGCGAGCTTTTCGCTCATGGGAAGATTTCAGTCTGACATATTTTATAAAGATATCGAACCCGCATTCGTTTTCTGACGAAGCGAGTAGGCTTTATTCGGGACGTAACCTCGCGGCTGTGATCGGCAAGAACATCGGGAAGACAGAGAGAAAGGCGGGCGTGAAAACCGACGTGCGGGAACAGAAGCCGGTTAGATAAGTTTAAAAGCAGGAAAGGCGTTGTTCCCGCAAAGACACGGGGGTGTTGTTTGGATGACTGACAAGTTTGTTGCAGGCGCTGGCACGGGTGTTGTCGTCGGCGTTGTGAATGCCGTTCTCGGAAACATTTTCGGCATCCTCACTTTCATAGCCAGACTCATTCCGGCCATTGGAAGCCTCGTGGCGGCTTTCACCGCGACCGCCGGGTGCATTCTCGGCATACCCATCTGCATTCTCAGCTATGTGCTCGTGGCGGCTTCGGGCGCGGCGACTGCCGCGCTCGCCCGGGGCACGCTCAAGTCTCTTGCTGACTCCGCAATCGGCGGCGCGGTGGCGGGCGCAGTCGCCATGCTCGTCTGGCAGTTTCTCAATTTCGGGCTCGGCGTGGGGCTGGGCATCGCGGGCGGAGCGGCCGGAGGCGGAGCGGCCGGCGCTGCGTTTGGCGGCCTCCTGTCCGGCGTGGTGGGCGGGCTCGGCTTTGTCTGCATGCTTCCCCTCAACATCGTGATGGGCGCCGTGCTGGGCGGCATCGGCGGGGCGGCGTACGGGGCTGCCGTGCTGAAGCTCAAGTAGCTTCCCTCCCCTCTTTTATTTTTATTTCTCCCATTGATTAGCCGATGCGCATTGCCTTCTTCACCGACACGTACCTTCCGACGCGCGATGGCGTGGTCAGCAGCATCCTCAACACGCGGGCCGAGCTCGAGAGGAGGGGGCATGAGGTTTTCGTGTTCTGCCCCGGCTCGCTGCGGGCGAGGAGGGAAAACAGGGACGCGCGCGTGTTCTACCACACGGCAGCCCCGTTCCAGCCTTATCCCGAGTACAAAATTGCGTTGTTTCCCTTCTTCAGCGAGAGCAGGGTCACAAAGCTGGGCTGCGAGCTCATTCACTCTCACGGCATGGCGACCATGGGCCTCGCCGCGCTGGCGGTGTCTCGCGCTCACGGCCTCCCCTTGGTGGGCTCTTTCCACACGCTCGTGCCCGAGGCCACGCACTACATCTCGCGTGCGGGTGCCGTGAGGCGCCTCACCCAGCGCATTGCCTGGAACTACGTGCGGTGGTACTACAATCAGTGCGACCGCACCATCGCGCCCAGCAGCGCCATCGCGAGGCTGCTCGCCGGGCACGGCTTCCGCAACCTCCGCACCGCCCCGAACGGAATTGACGTGAATAGGTTCAACCCGCGCGTGGACGGAAGGCCCGTGAGGGCGAGGCTCGGCCTCGAGGCCAACCCGCTCATCCTGCACGTTGGCAGGGTCGCGCTCGAGAAGAACCTCGAGGTGCTCATTCGCAGTGCGCTGCTCATCCAAGAGGAAGAGCCTGACGCGCGCTTCGTCATAGCCGGAGCCGGCCCTGCGCTCGACTACTACCGGAAGCTGGCCGAGCGGGAGGGGGTGGCCAGGAGCTTTGTCTTCACCGGCTTCGTGCCTGACACCGAGCTTCCCGCCCATTATGCAGCGTGCGACGTGTTCGCCTTTCCCAGCAAGTTTGAGACGCAGGGGCTCGCCGCGCTCGAGGCCATGGCGTGCGGAAAGCCTGTCGCGGGCGCGGACTACTTGGCCATCAGCGAGCTGGTCAGGGACAATCGCAATGGCTTTCTATTCGAGCCGGACTCGCCTGACGATTGTGCCAGGGCGGTGCTGCAGTGCCTCAGGAGAAGGCGCGCGCTCGCCGGAAACGCCCGGGCCACGGCCGAGAAATACTCCATACAGCGATGCACCGCACGCCTGCTGAAAATCTACGCCGAGGTGCTGTAGTTGGAAAACACCATCAGCGTGGTCATCCCGGCCTTCAACGAAAAGGAGAACATCGGCGCGTGCATCCGGAGCCTGCGCAAACAAACGCTTTCCCCCATCGAAATAATTGTTGTCGATGGCGGCAGCACTGACGGGACAGTCGCTGCCGCGAGGTCGGGCGGCGCTCGCGTCATCGTTGAAAAAAAGCGCAGAGGGGCGGGCGCGGCCAGGAACGCCGGCGCGTCCTTGGCAAGAGGCAGCATTCTCGCTTTCACGGACGCGGACTCTCTTCCGGACAGCGATTGGCTGGAGCGCATAACCTCCTGCTTCCGCGACCCCAGCGTTGTCTGCGTCGGCGGCCCGCTCTCGCCCACCGACGGCGGCTTGCCTGACAGGTTTTTCTACGCGCTTTTCAGCGACTGGTTCCCTCGACTTGCCTCTCTCGCCGGCTTCTATTCCTTCCACGGCTCAAACCTTGCCGTGAGGAAAAAGGCTTTCGAGCGCGCCGGCGGATTCAGCGAGACCCTGCTCGCCATCGAGGACAACGAGCTGGCCAACAGGATGAAGGGGTTCGGCCGAGTTGTGTTCGACAGCCGCTTGACTGTGGCGGCTTCGCCGAGGCGCTTCCGCCGCTTTGGCTATTTCCGCGAGGCCCTGCGCTACTGGTCTGCCGGCATAAGGCATTACCTGTTCGGGAAACCGGTTGAGGACTACGCGCTGGTGCGTTAGCTCCTGCCTGCCTTTTCCTTCTTTATTATCTTTCTCTCGAACCACTCGGTGTCTGTGAGGACGAGCCTTCCCTGGTCCTTCATGAGCTTGAGCGCGACGAGCAGGGGCTCTGGCGAGTAGAGCTTTCGCTTGAAAACCTCCCTCTCGAGGTTGTCCGCGAACACGAGCACGCTCGCGCCCTTCTGCGCGCTCGCCAGCACTCTCGGCAGTACGGCGTCGCCGTCGTAGATGTGCACGAAAACGGTTTCGGGAATGCTTATCGCCGTGTCGCAGTCCTGCCTTTCGCCGAAGTCCGTGAACTTGACCGCGTTGTTCACGAAAATAGTCCTGAGCTTCCTGAATACGGCGAGGTACCTCATGCTCTTCCTGCTTTCCTGCACCCACTTTTTGAGACCCCACAGTCCCAGCGCGCTCTCCACCAGGCCCTTGGCCTCGAGCTTCTCGAGCAGCTTTTCGAGGTTGTAGTCGCCGATGAGAATGCCCCTTCCTTTGTAAACGACTTTCCTGAATCCGTTCTTGAGCTCCCTCGGCTCGAGCGGCATGTACTTCCAGCCGTACTCGGCCTCGAGCGTGTCGAAAAGGTCGGTGACCGTTTTTGGCGGCAGCGGGATGAGCACCTTGGCCGTGGGCGGGAAGTCGGGCACGTCAATGCCGTACATCACGGGCTCGGGCCTGCGCAGCAGCACGCCCATAACGAATATTATTGCGGTGAAGACGAGCCCCACCTGCATGAGCGGGTTGTCCCACCAGTTTTTCGGAAACGTGTAAGTCCCGGTGATGGTCGTCTTCTGTCCGGCGTACTCTATGAGGAAAGCGTGCTCGCCCTCGCCTATCCTTCCTTGGAAAACATACTCGAGCACCCTGGCCCCGCTCGTCACCCTCGATTCGCGCGTTGCCAGCACGGTCTCCTGCAGTCCGTCGAGCGACACGCGCACGTTCCTCAAGTCCGCGGGCACTCCGTCCGCCTTCACGTCGAAGGAGAAATACCCCGCGCCGAAGTTCTGCACTTCCTTCGTGATGTTTATCTCCGGAACTCTGAGGTAGCTCTGGGCAAACACGTTCCCATCCTCGTCCTCCACTCTCAGGTAATAGTCTCCGCTGGGCACCGTGATTTCCACGTCCGCCGAGATGGGATAGAGCGCGGTCGGGATGACCGGCTCGGCCTGCATGAGGCGCGACGAAACGCGCGAGGTCGAGTTGTAGAACACGAGATAGACATTCACTGGCTTGCGGAGCCTCCACACGCTCTCCGGCTCATTGAACTCACCGCTCACCGTCAGCCTCTGCCCGCTCAGTTCGGTGGGAAGCGCCGAGGTGGAGTGCCTGAGCTGGCCTCTCACCACGTTGTCGTACTTCAGGAAGATGGTCCGCCCGTAAGTTCTGTTGTCGAGCCCCACCACGCTGACCTGAAGCCTTCCCCATGCATTCTGCTTGGGATAAGGCGTGGAGAGCAGGAGCGGATTGGCCGACACCGAGCCATTCGCCGCTGCCACCCTTTTCTCTCCCACGGCCACGAGCTTACCCCTGAACGCCCTCTGCCACGCGGCCTCCTGAATGAGCCTAGCAACATCCTGCGCAGCCTGCGCGCCGTTCAGCCATCCGCTGTCAAGAGGCTGGGGCAGGAAAAGCATGTAGCCGCTGCCGATGTTCACGCTGTACATCGAGCCGTGCACCGAAGCCAGGGGCAGCTCCCTCTCTACGGGCACTATGCTGTACTGCGGGTCCCTGAGGTTGTACCCGTCTTCGCTGTGTGCTCCGGTGGGCGGGCCGATGCCGAATCCAAGGCGTTTTGCCGCGGCATCAGCGTTCACCCTCACCCTGCCCTCCCGCTCGAAAATCGCTCCCCTGTCGAACCCGTGGCCCATGTAGATGATGACGTTTCCCTGGCCGAGCAGCGTGCGCACGTCGAAATCCGGGTCGACGAGGCCGAGGAAAACTGCGGGGAAGAAGCCCGAGGGCACTATTATTACCGCCCTGCTTTCCCTGGGCAGCCTCCTCAGCTGGTCTATGTGCAGTTCGTTGGCCCTGAGGCCCTGCTTGGCCAGCTCGGCCTCCAGATACTTCTTGAACTCCGCGTACTGCGTGGCCTGTTCCCTGCGCGACTTTAGCAGGAAGATGTCCTGCGGCACCTCGTCGGCGAACAGGTCGAGGTGGAGCCTCACTTCCTGCACGTCCCTTCCCTGCATGGGCACGGTCGCAAACGCGGCGTACTCGCTGCCTGGCCCGAACGACAGCACGTCGTACTTCTGCACGCTGTAGCTCACGGTGGGCGCCACCACCACCGGCTGGGGAGGCGGGGGCGGGGGGGCACTGAGGACGATGAAGAAGAAAGCCCCCACGAGGAGCAGGGCTATGACGAAGAGCGCGATGAGGATGAACATGAGCCGCCCCAGCAGCACTTTCGTCATGGGCGCAGTGCGGTGGCGGAACTCCTCCTCAGCCTGCCTGTCGCCCCGCCTCCGCCTCAGGTACGCGCCGAGCAGGCCGGCTATCGTGGATGCGTCGAGCTTCGGGGGCGCGGCCGGGATGAACTTTCTCACGTGCGCGAACCTCTTCCTGACCTCGAATACGAAGGACTTCTTGGCCGGCTTCGCGCTCAGGATGTCCCTCTCATTCCTCCGGGGCATGTCACCTACTCCCGGACCGCTAGCAGCCCCTCGGTCACCATCCTGTTCAGCACCTGCTCCACCCTCTGCTCGCGCACCTTATGCACTTTGCTGAACTCGCCTATGTTTATCTCGTTCTTGTGCTCCAGCAGCCACTCCTGTATCTTGAGCATGAGCACGTCGTCGCTGTAGCTCTCGAGCTCGCGCAGCCTGAGGGCGAGGGCGTCGTTCTTTTCCTTGAGCTCCATGTTGTCCTTTCCGAGGCGGTCGTTGGTGGACTGCAGGCTCTCCACCCTCTTCCTGAGAATCTCGTTCTCGCTCCTGCACGCATCGTACTTCGCGAAAATCTCGTCGTACGACGAGGACACGTACTCGCCGACTCCCTTAAACGCCGCGTCGATGAGCTGGTAGAACTCCTTGCGGTCGACCTCATAGCACTCGTCGAGCAGCGTGAGGAGGTTGAGGAGGAAGCGGAAGACATCCACGCGCCTCTTGCGCGGGCTCGTGCCCGGGGGTATCGTGTACATGAGCTCTATGCTCTCGGGCTTGAGGTAAGTGAGCGTGAAAGAGTACGGGTTTTTCGAAATATCCCTTGACTCGACGTTGATGAGCGCGACCACGTCCCCCTCCGGGGCGACTTCCAGGAACGAAAGCGGCGAGAGCGCCTTGGTAACCTCCTCCACCCCCTTCTTCCTCTTCGCGGCGAAGCGGAAGCCGTCAACTCTCGGCTCGAGCGCTTCCGGCGTTTTTTCCTCAGCCACGCCTTTCCCTCCCTGTCTTTCTAACATGCGGGGTGTAGTTCACAGCGATCACCAGCGCCATGATGAAGGCGGCCATGAGCACAATCACCAGCACGCCCGCCAGCGAGCCGGACAGCAGGAGCATGGCGACCGCCAGCACAAAGAACAGCGCGCCGTACTGGATCAGGCGCTTCTCGAACCGTTGCCTTCTCTTCAGGTGCTCCTCCATGTCCTCGGGGCATACCACAAGCTTGTTTCCCTGCGCCACGCCGAGCTTGCGCTTGGCCCACCGGATGGTCCGTATCACCGCATCGTCCACCACGGGCGCGCCCGCCCTCCGCCGGCCACAGATTATGCAAACCGTTTTGGGCATGTCATCACTCCTGCAGTATGACCTCGGTTATGTCCCTGTCCTCGAGCCCGAGCTTCTTGAAGTCCGCCTTGCTGAACACCGTTATTATGGTCGGGTCGTCCATGCCAATGTCTTTGAGGAACTGCGTGATGTGCGTGCGAATCACGCCGTACCTCTCCAGCAGCACAACGAAGGACACCACGTCGATGTGGCGGTTCTTCTTGTCAAACAGCGTCGTGATCTCCTCAACTCTCGCGTCCTCGAGCCCGAAGTTCCTCAGCCTCCTCTTGAGGTCGTTTTTCTCGAACGAGTAGGTCTTCGCCACGCCCTCCACCTCCCCCGGTCCTGTCACGCTCTCCATGTCCAGGAAATATTCCACGAGAGGCTCCTCGCCCTCCACCTTCTCCAGCAGGAACGTCTCGGCGAAGGGCGTGGCGGTCTGGAATGCCATGTTCACCGCCGCCTGCCCGACCCCGAACCTGCTTATCTCATTCCTCATATAGTCGCTGAAGTTCAGGCTCGCCTGCACATAGTCCAGGAACCTCTCGAATTTGATGCGGAGAATGAAAGTCGTGCCCACGTTGCTGAAGATGGCCTCACTGATGTCAGTGGGGTTCTGGCTGGCCACGATGAGCCCGAACTGGTACTTTCTGCCCTCCCTGACAATCATCACGGCATCGGAGTTGTCGTCCTTGGCTATTTTCCACGCCTCGTCAAGCACAACGAGCAGTTTGAGCCCCTTTGTAGGCGACCAGCCTTCCTCCCTCATTTTTTCCTTCAGGAACTGCAGCATGGACAGACCTGCGAGGCCTCTGAAAACCTCGTCCGGCAGCCCGCTGAGGTCCAGGTCGACCAGGCCCGCCTTGGTCAGCTCCTCGAGATTGACCGTGCTCTGCTCGGCAAAGAAGTCCTCGCCCTCTCTGGTGAATTTCTTTATCCTGTATATCGCGTTCTCGAGCTCTGCCGGAAACTCGTACGTGCCAGCAGCGAGCTTTTCCTCTAGTATTCTCTGCACGTCCTTGAGCGTCGGGGGCTTGAGCGGGTTTCCCAGCGCATCCCTCTGAATCTTTTCAGCCATCTTGAAGCCGGCCCGCACGTACGCCTCTTCAATCGCTATTTCGGTGAGCCTCCTCTGCTCTGGGTACTGGCCGATGTCCGTGAGTATCTCGAGCGTCCTGATTATCTGCTTTATCCTGTCGATGGGCTTCATGCCAGCCGTGTCCAGCAGGTTGATGTAGCTTCCCTTGCCGAGCGCAATGACCCGGCCGCCCGTCTGCTTCACCCAATCCCTGTACTCGCCCGCCCAATCAATGATGAACGCGTTGGTGCCCCACACAAAACTCGCTCTCGTGAGGAAGGTCTTGACGAAGTAGCTCTTGCCGGATCCCGTTATGCCGATGACGCAGATGTGCGGGTTTGTGATGTTGCGGAAGCTCCAGTGAAACGGCACGTGAAAAATCTTCGTCTTGCCGATGTAGATGCTGTCCGCCGGGTTTCCCATGAGGTACTCCTCAGGCGGCTCAGGGGGCCTGACGAAAATGTTTCTGGCCGCCAGCTTGTCGCTGTGAATGTCTGTAATCTTTATTCTGCCCATCCCTTCACCTAGGAAATCTGTTCCTCAAGCTCCTTCACTGTCGGCGGCAGCGTGAATTCCCAGTCAAAGCACCTCTTCATGTCCTCGCCGGTGAGCGGCACCACCTCAACGTTCAGCGCGTTGGCAATCGTCGCCCGCAGCTCGTTCGCCTGCGCGCGCGCGGCCGCCAGCGCGGCGTCTTTCGTCACGCCCGTCGCTGTCGTCATGACGTAGCAGACGCTTCCCATTGGCCTGACTCCACTCATGAGCCTCTGGAGCATGGCGTCCCACATTCCCTTTTCCCTCTCGTACCTGTCCACCTTCAGCACGTCCGGCTCGGGCTTCTCCATTTCCCTTGAGAGGCGGAGCTGCGCCTCCATTCTCTTTGTCTCGATTTGTTCCCTGTACTTGGTGAGGTCCTTCACATAAACGAGCATGCAGAACTTGGTCACGTACTTGACCGATGTGATGGCCCTCTCGAAGAACTCGGTGTACTGCGCCTTCTCCTCCTCGCTCTTCTCCGTCATGCTCTCGTATATTCTCACGAGCAGGAACTTGCTGGCGTAGTAGATGCCCTTTATCTCGCGCAGCACGGCGTCCTGCGTGGGCGGAATCTCGTACCCTCCCTCATGCACCTCAACCACTCTAGAGCCTGTCGTGATGAGCGGCACGAGGATGTATCCCCACTTGTAGAATGCAAAGCTGAGGAAGAAGAAAAAGCCGGCTCCTATGGCCGCGAGCGCTGCGCTCGTGCCGGAGTTCGTAAATCCCACGAGGAGCGCCATGAGGCCCGCGCCCATGCAGCCGAAAGCCCAGTATTTTGTTGGAATCTCGACGGCCATGCTCTCGAGCCTACTTCGCTGCGCTCCTTTTTAAACATAACTCAGAGAAGAAGCCCGCTGGGGGCTGTGAAAGAAAAAAAGAGGGAAAGAAAAAACTCAGCAGGACACTGAGGAGAAACTCGTCGCCGTGCTTCCCAGCGAGAACTGGCTGAAAATCTGGACAAAGTACGGCGCGCTCGCTGCTATGATGAGGCCGATAATGCCTCCAACAAGCATGGCAGTGCTCCACACGTTCGCCCTCGCCCTCGTCTCGGCGCCCATGACCTGGCCCGCAGCGTACACTGCTCCTGCAATAATGAACATCAGCAGGGCCACCATGGGCACGATCGCTTTGATCGTCTGGCACATGTTTTGCAGCGCTGAAACAATTTGCGCTGCCGCCACCTGGGTGAACACCAGCAGGCACACCAAGACAAGCAGTCTGGTATTCCGACTCATCCAACACCACCTCTGGCAACAGGATTACATCCACTCCATTTAAAAGCTTTTCGCACTCGGAAAACCACAACTCTTCGGATGGGATAAAGGGGAGGAATGTCCAATATTTTTTCTACACGCAACTCTCCCGGCAGGATTTTCTTTAACAGCTCAAGACTGAACGCATGGAGGTGCCACTCGCTCTCCATCCTTTCCGGCACATTCGGGAGCAGGAGGTTGAACAGCCCAAGACGCTTGAGGAAACCCTTCACCCTGTTGATGTTTTTTTCCTCCGGAATCGTCACGATCACCCTCCCGTTCGGCTTTGCCACCCTCGCCGCTTCCTCCAACACTCTTCGCGGCCTCGGCACGTGTTCGATTATTTCCGAGCACACCACGGCGTCGAACGAGCTATCCCTGAAGGGGAGCCTTTGCGCGTCGCCGTAAGTCAGCCTTGCTTCTGGCACCCTTGCCCTCGCCTGTCTAAGTGCCTCTCTCGATAAATCCAGCCCTACCGCTTTCTCGGCACCAATTTTCTCTAAAATCACCCCCCCACCGCAGCCCACATCGAGCACGCTTCCCTCTCCGGCAACTTCCGCGGCCACTCTCCTCACCCTTTCATTCTCCACCCACGCCACAAACGGGTTTGGATGGCGATAGAGCCTCTCGGTGTTAAACTTTTTGAACATCTGTTCGTTCCACTCGCGGAAGGCCCTCGGCGAAGGAAATCTTCTTCCCGCTTTGATTTTTTCCGACTTCAGTTTCTTGAAGCAGAGAGCGATGAGCCTGCCGAGCATGTACGTGGCGTCCGCCCACAGCCTCACCTTCGAGCCCTCCCCCTCCTTCCATGTGATTGGGAATTCATTCACCCGCAGGCCGTTCGCCTGCGCGCGCACGAGTAGCTCCGTGTCCCAGAACCAGTGCCTGTCCTCAACTTCTTCGAGCAGGGGCAGCACAGCGCTTCTGCGAAAAGCCTTGAAACCGCACTGGTGGTCGTGAATGCGGGAGCCGAACAGCAGGCGAACGAGGAGATTATACGCCCTGCTCGCGATTTCCCGCATGGCGCTCCGCTTCACCGCCGCGCCTGGGAGCATCCTCGAGCCGGTCGATATAGCCTCGCCTTTCTCTACGCTCCTCACCAGTCTGCGCAGGCCTGCTAGGCTGGAGGCCAGATCCACGTCGATGTAGGCGACTATGTCGGAGTCCGCTTTTTCAATCGCCCTGGATAGTGCCGCGCCTCTTCCCAGCCTCTTTCTTGAGTGCAGCATCCTGACGTTTCCTTGGGTCAGTCTCTTCGCCACCCCATATGTTCCATCCACCGAGCCGTCCTCAGCGATTATTATCTCAAAGGGTCTGCCCAGCTTCCGAGCCTCCTTCTTTAGGCTCTTCACCGCGTGCTCGAGCGCGTGCTCCTCGTTATAGACCGGCAGCACCAGCGTGACTTTTTCGGCCATCAGGCTTTTTTTTCTCGCGGCATTTTTTAAGCATGCGTGCGCCTGAACACCTGGTATGAACCTTCAGAAGAGTTCTTGGCGAGCTCGTATTCCCCGAAGAATTTGGAGTAGTTCCCCCACACCGCCGGCTGGGTAGCGATGTACTCGTAAGCGCCCCTCCACGTTCCCCAGGAGACCGGGCTTTTCGAGAACCACCCCTCGTTCATCCCCACCGACTGGTACTCGTTTCCGCGCGTCACGTTCCCCACCAAGCTCTCGTTGAGCTGCTGGCTTCTCGCATAGACTATCCTGTAATCCTTTGACTTGTTTTCCAGCAGCGCGTAGAACACGAGCGTGGAGGCGTAGTCGCCGAAGTAGAGCAGCTTGTTTTTTCCCTGCAGGTAGACGCCGATCTCCTTCTGTTCCTCAAAGACCCTGTTTGGAATCAGCGTGTTGACCGTGGCCGCTAGGAAAATCACGCACGCCAACAACACCACCACGAAACCGGTTAGCCGATCAACGCGCGGGTGCGCCAGGTATTTCGCGGCGAACCAAGCCACGGCCGGAATGACAGGCAGAAAGTACCAGTGCATGAAGTAGGCCAGCAGCGAGAGCGGCGCCGCGAGCGCGAGCCAGAGCGAGCAGAACGCGTTTTTTCTCCAGAACCTCCAAGCCCCGAGCGCGCCGAACGCGTTCCAAGGGAGAGTCAGCGAGACAAACTGCATAGCGGTGAGCGGGGCCATCCCCCCATATGAGGCGAGCCTCCCCACGACGTCGTAAACGACCTGCCCACGCATTCCTTGGATATTCCATGTGAGCGCCAGATAGGAGGCGATTCCCAGCGGGGCGCCAGCCAGCGACGCCAGAAAAAGCGGGTTTTTCACGAAATTTTTCTCCCTCCAGAGCCAGTACGCAACTGCCAGAAGGGGAATCATCAGCGCTGCGAGGGTCTTTGTCCATGCGGCAAGGAACGAGAGGAACGCCGCTGCCGCCAGCCACTTCAGGCTCTTCGCGTTTGTGTATGAGAGCATGGCGAGGTTTATGAGGAAAACGAAGAACGCGTCCGTGAGCAGCAACCTCTCCGTCTCCATGGACAGCGGCATGGTCGCGTATATCAGCGCGCCGAGGAACGCGACTTCCCGCCGCGGTTTTTCAAAATCAATCCTCATCAACAGGAAATACATCACAACCGCATTCAGCACGCCGAAGAAAACCGCCGGAAGCCTGTAAAGCACGTCAGGCTCGCTCACGCCTAGGCTTTTGAACAGGAGCACAAACGGCGCGTACGCGGCGAAGGCGAGGATGGGCTTCCAGGTCGCGAGTGTGTTGTAGAAAACAGGGACGAGGCCGGGCTTTTCTATGAACTCCTCGATGTGCTCGGCGTAAAGCGGCTCGTCCATCCTGAGCGGTAGGGTGTAGATGAACGGGTAGCGGAAAACGAACGCTGTGAGGACCAGCGTGACTAACCAGGTGCCCTCCCGCTTCCACCACTCCATAATCTCATGCGCTAGGAAAAAATTTAAATACCCTCCCCACGTTCTGTTTAAAAACCTTCTTGTCCTCCGAGGAGTGGTGTCATGGGCGAAAAATGTCCCGAATGTGGAAACAAAAAACTCACGCGCGATTATGAGCGCGGCGAGCTCATCTGCAACGAGTGCGGGCTCATTGTGGCCGAGAACATCCTCGACTCGGGCCCCGAGTGGCGCGCTTTCGACGCCGAGCAGAGGGAGAAGCGTGTGCGGGGAGGAGCGCCCATCAAGTACATGAGGCCCAACAAGGGGCTCGTGACCGAGATCGACCAGTATAACCGCGACATCAGGGGGGCCAAGATCCCCAGCAAGAAACAGGCGCAGCTCTTCCGCATGCGCAAGTGGCACAAGCGCGCGTCCATAGCCTCCTCGATGGAGAGGAACCTGGCCATTGCGCTCAGCGAGCTCGACCGCATCGCCTCCTACCTGGGCCTGCCCGAGAACATCCGCGAGTCGGCCGCCCTGCTCTACCGCAAGTGCATCGAGAAGGGCCTCATCAGGGGCAGGCTCATCGAGAACGTCGTGGCCGCCGTGCTGTACGCGATCTGCAGGGACTACGGCATCCCGCGCACGCTCGACGAGATATCCGAGCAGAGCGGCATCGAGAAAAAGGAAATCGGCCGCACCTACCGCTTCATCGCGCACGAGCTGGGCCTGCGCGTTCCGCTCACCGATCCCACGCACTACGTGCCACGCTTTTCGACCGCGCTCAAGCTCAGCGGCGAGGTTCAGGAGAAGGCCATCGAGCTGCTCAAGAAGGCGATCAGCAAGGGCCTCATCTCGGGCAGGGGGCCCACGGGCGTCGCCGCGGCCGCGGTGTACATCGCGAGCGCGATGGTCGGAGAAAGAAGAACGCAGAAGGAAGTTGCGGACGTAGCTGGAGTGACCGAAGTCACCATACGCAACCGGTACAGGGAGCTCAAGAAAGAACTGGGGCTGAAAATAGCGCTTTAAAACTTCGATTATCATTTTCTGTTGTGGCGCCAAAACTGTCCGTTGTATGGCCACTCGAAACGAAGAGAAGGCTCTCCCCCTTGTCGTGCGTGCCATCCGACGCGTCGCTCCATCCGCAGAAATAGTGATCTGTGACTCGAGCACGGACCGCACGCCACACATCGCCAGAAAGCTCGGGGTGCGCGTCATCAACCAGCCCCCTCAAGGCTATGGCCGCGCCTATGCTCGTTCGGGCACCGCACACCACGCTGTCGCGCGCGCCCATCCTCCAAGGGGTTGTGGCAGGGTGCGTCGTCTTCAGCCCGCTGTTTCTCACCGGGCTTTTGGCTGCGGCTCTATTGGTTCCCGGGGTGGATGCGTCGCCAGTTCTGCTTGAGGAAGCAGCGTACGTCAGCGCACACACAAAAGAAAACGAGACGACTTTCGCTGTACCCTTTTTGGCTGATGCCTATTTCTTCTCCAAACGCATTCCAGCCTCGCGCTATCTCTTAAAAGCCCAAATACATACTTTTCCTCGAGTCAGGCATGGAGCAGGAGAACTGTTTGTGCTCCGAAGAATTTAATGCACATCGGATTTTGCCAGTTTCACCCCAGTGCTCCTGAAGTGCGTTCTGGCCGCCCGCCAGCACTCAGCCTCCATCTCGCGAATGAACTCCTCAACTTTTTTGGGCCCCTCCCCTCTTATTTTCCCGAGCACATGCAGGTCAATGAAGCCGGGTGGAAAGCCAACCTCGCCGAGCATGAGCGACAGAAGCGCGTCAATTTCCCTGCGTTTCCTGTAAGCGCGCTGCCCGTTCAGTTCCCGCATGCGCTCGAGCATTTGTCTGTCATGCAGCTCGCCAACCCACAGAGGACCAGACCATTCTCTCTCCTTGAAGCCGCAGGAAGGGCAAGCGGAGGCGAGCGGGCGGCGCGCGCTCTCGGAATGCAGGCACTTGGGGCAATAGAATAGAAAGGCAAGCGCGCTCTTGGCGCTATCGACTGCGACCTCAGCGCCCTGCTCAAGCCTCACCAGTACTTTGATGAAGTGTTGCCTCGAGAGAGTAAAGAGGGGGGTTGTCCCCAGATTGAATTCGCTTGCGGTTCGGGCTATTTTGCCGAGAAGAATGCGCGCTCCGGCTTCGTGGCAGAGCTCGTTGTGCAGAGGCCGCGCGCCATAGTTTTTGATGCAGGCCGTGAACTCGGCGCCGCACAGCACGGCCGTGTCGGTGGCGGTGACGGACAGAAAGCCGGCTTTCTTTGCCCGGAAAGAACGGAGCGCGTGATACAGGAAAGGAACGGGCGAGCCGAATGGGTCGAGCTCAACAAAGTCGAAAGAGCGAGAGAAAACGAACTTGTTGAAATCGGCGGTTGTGAAGGAAGCGCGCTTGATTTTGTTCGCCTCGGCATTCTTTCTGGCGAGCGCGATCGCCTCCTCGCTCGAATCAACGAAATGAACGCGCCACACGTTCTCATTCTCGAGCGCGTATCTGATTCCCCGAACTCCTGTCGCACACAGCCCGTCAAGGAGGTTCAGCTTCCCTTCGAGCGTGCCCACAGCGAGCGAGCTCACGTCCCTGCAGAGCTCCATCTCCGGGTTGAAGAAAACTCTTTTGCCGAGCGAGATGCATGCTGCGCCCTCCCGCACCATCATGCTCTTTCATTCGGCTTGAATAAGAATAAAAAGGGTGGGCAGACAAAGCAGGCGCATGAACGTTGGCATACTGCCCTCTGTCGTCACGGGCTCTGTGCGCGCGCCCTCCTCCAAGGCCATTTCGCACCGCGCGCTCGTGTGCGCCGCACTCGCAGGAGGGAAAAGCACCGTCAGGAATTTTCTCGACAGCGATGATACAAACGCCACGGCCGAGGCGCTCAAGGCCTTTGGAGCACGCATAACGAGAAAACAGGGCGCGGTCGAGATAAGGGGAGCCACCCTCCCCCTCCGGGTTCCCTCCGCTCCCATCAACTGCGGCCTCTCGGGCTCGACCATCCGCTTTATCATTCCCCTCGCCGCGCTCGCGGACGGGCGCGTCACCCTCACCGGAGAGGGCTCCCTGCTGCGGAGGCCGATGGGCGAGCTCGCCCACGCGCTTCACCAGCTCGGAGTCTCGTGCGAGACGACTGGGGGATTTCCGCCTGTCACCGTGCGCGGCTTCGGCAGCATTCCCGGTGGGAAATGTGCGCTGAGGGGTGATGTGAGCAGCCAGTTCGTGAGCGGCCTGTTGTTTGCAGCACCGCTCGCGGCCTCGCCGACCGCCATCACTCTCACAACCCCGCTCGAGTCAAAGCCTTACGTGGAGCTGACGCTTGAAGCAATGCGCAAATTCGGCGTCAGGGTGAAGGCGAGCAGGGACTTCCGGAGTTTCCGCGTTTCCCCACAGCAGTACAGGCCGGCCAGGTTTGTTGTCGAAGGAGACTGGTCGAACGCCGCCTTCCTGTTGGCCGCCGGAACACTCGCTGGAGGAAAGAAGGGAGTGCGCGTGCTGGGGCTCGAGAAAAAAACAAAACAAGGAGACAGCGCGATCTACGACGTTATCAAAAGAATGGGGGGAGAAGTTTTCTGGAAGGGAAAAGCCTTGCTCGCCCTTCCCTCTGCCCTGCGCGCGGCAACAATCAACGCGGCCAACATCCCGGACCTCGTTCCCATCCTCGCTGTGCTCGCATGTTTCGCAGAGGGCACGACGCGCATAACCCACGCAGGGCGTCTTCGCTTGAAGGAAAGCAACCGCCTGGCGGCCATGGCGACCGAGCTGTCGAAAATGGGCGCGGGCATTAGGGAAACCAGAGACGGCCTTGTCGTGAAAGGGCCGTGTGCTCTTCACGGCGCGGTCGTCGATTCCCACGCCGACCACCGCATCGCAATGAGCCTGGCGGTCGCCGCCCTGCGCGCGCAAGGAAAAACAACCATCCGCGGAGCCGAGTGCGTGGCGAAAAGCTACCCGCGCTTCTGGCGTGATCTCAAATTCCTCAAGGCGTCAATCAGGCCATGCGCGTAGTTGATGCATCCCCATGCAGTGAAAGCATCGCCCTTGGCGAGAAAGTACTCCGCGTCGTGCGCGTACCTCTTGGCCAGGTCGAGCACGCCCGCGTTTTCAGAAGTTTCGGCAACGCGTTCTGCATTCTCCTCGAATTCCCTGATGTCGCTGAGGATGCGTTGTCTCTCGCTCTTGCCGGCCATGCCCACCTATTAAATTTGTTTTGATTTAAATCATTTGGAGAAGTGGTTTTATTGTGGAGTTCAGCGCTCACGTCACCGAATTTCCCGCGGACGGGCTGGCGCCCACGCAGGCTTTCCTGCGCATAGCCGAGGCCTTCGGCCGGAAGTACACCTTCTTCCTCGAATCCATTTTCGACCCAAGGGCCACCGAGCTCAGCAAGCGCTTCTCGCGCCTCTCCATCATCGTGTGCGAGCCCATCCTGGCAGTAAAGAGCAGGGGAAGGAGATGCGAAATCGCTGGCGAACGCGCGGTTGTCGCCGAGGTGGAAAAGCGCGTTGGAAGGGAATTCAAGGAAAGCGGGCGCGCTTTTCTCCTGCCCAAAGGAAAAGACCCTCTTCACTTCCTCAAGGCAGTCATGTCCTGTCTTTCTGTTGAGGCCGGCGTCTCGCGCTTTTCCTTCGGCCCCATCGGCTATGTGGCATACGATTTCGTGCGCTTTTTGGAAAAGCTGCCCGAAAAGCTTCCTGACGACCTGCGCCTGCCGGACACTTTTTTTGTCATCCACCGCAATGCCGTGATTTTCGACCACGAGGCCAACCGCGTGCACGTCGTGTCGCACTCCGGCGGGGGAAAGGGCGGTTCGCTGGAAAAGCTGGTTGGCGTGCTGAGGAGCGGCAGGGAGCTCGCGCTCGATGCCTCCATCCCGAAATCAATCGCACGCAGCAACGTCTCCGAAGGCGAGTTCGCGCGGGCGATCGCCCGCGCGCAGGAGCGCATCAGGGCGGGCGACATATTCCAGGTCGTCCTATCGCGCAGGATGGAGGTGACCACGGCGCGTGATCCGCTCGCCGTTTACTTCGACCTGCGCGAAATCAACCCCTCCCCCTATCTGTTCTACCTCGATTTCGGCGATTTTCATTTCCTGGGCGCCTCTCCAGAAGTTCACGTGAGGCTCGAGAACGGCTTGATTGAGATGAGGCCGATCGCGGGCACGCGCGGGAGGGGCAGGGACGCCGCCGAGGAGGCACGCATCGCGCTCGAGCTGTCGCGGAACGAGAAGGAGCTGGCCGAGCACATCATGCTCGTCGACCTGTGCCGGAACGACGTTGGCAGGGTTGCGAAGTTCGGCAGCGTGCGCGTGCCGGACCTGCTCGTCGTCGAGAAGTACTCGCACGTGCAGCACCTCGTCTCGCACGTCACAGGGAGGCTGCGCGAGGAAACCGACACGTTCGATGTCTTCAGGGCGACTTTCCCAGCCGGCACCGTCACGGGCGCGCCGAAAGTCAGGGCGATGGAGATAATAGAGGAACTGGAAAAAAAGAGGAGGGGGCCTTACGGCGGCGCGGTGGGGTACTTCGACCTCAAGGGAAACATGGACACGTGCATCGCCATCCGGGCTGTGCTCATGAAAAAAGGCAGGGCGTTCGTCCAGGCTGGCGCGGGCATCGTGCTCGACTCCACTCCCAGAGGAGAATGGATTGAGACCAGGAGGAAGGCCAACGCGTGCGTCAAGGCGCTCACCGGCAGCGAGCTCGAGGAGGCATAGCATGAAAGTTTTCGTCATCGACGCGTTCGACTCTTTCGTGTATATGCTCTACCAGTACCTGGGGGCGATGGGCGCGTCCCTCAAGGTTGCGAGGTGCAACGCATTTTCCCTTCAGGACATCCACTCCTTCGATCCGGACTACATCGTGCTGTCGCCCGGGCCCGGCAGGCCCGAGGACGCAAACTTCGTTCCGGTCATTCAGGAGTTTGGCGCGCGCACCCCCATTTTTGGAGTCTGCCTTGGCCACCAGGCCATCGGCTTAGCCTTCGGAGCAAAAGTAGTGCGCGCAAAAAAAATAATGCACGGCAAGCTCGGCTCCATCCAGCACGACGGCAAGACAATTTTCAAGGGCATCCCCAATCCTTTTCCGGCAACGCGCTACCATTCGCTCGTTGTCGAGGACGTCAGGCCTCCCCTTGAGGTCAGCGCCACGGAGCTCAGCCCGGACGAGCGCGGAACCGTCATGGCCGTGCGCCACAGGAATTCCCCGATTGAGGGCGTGCAGTTCCACCCAGAGAGCGTGCTCACAAAGGCGGGCAAGCAGATTCTCGAAAACTTCATCGAGCACTACAGGTGAAGGGAGATTGGATGAAGCCCTTTGGCACCGTGCTGGTCGCCGGGACTTTCGACTGTCTTCACAGGGGCCACGCTAGGTTGCTGGCGGCCGCGCTGGCGAGCGGACGACGCGTGCTGATAGGGCTGAGCTCGGATGAGTTCGCGAAAAAGCGCAGGCACGCCAGCGTCGCGCCCTTCGAGGAAAGAAAGCGGCTTCTCTCCGCCCTTCTCGCCCACAGGAACGGAAAGTGCGAGGTGTTCCGGCTCGAGTCTGCGACTGAACCGGCCGCCTCGATGAGGGGGCTCGACGCGCTCGTGGCGAGCGAGGAAACAAAACCAGCAGCACAGCGCATCAACGCGATTCGCAGGCGCAGAAGGCTCAAGCCCCTGCGCCTCATCATCATCCCGACCATTTTCGCCCAGGACCTCCAGCCCATTTCCTGCGAGAGGATAAGGCAGGGAAAAATCGACCTGAATGGAAAGCGCATCACGCCTCTGCTGCTCGCGGTCGGCACGAGCAATCCCGCCAAGCTCAAGCCGATTCAACCAACCGCAGAAAAAATCTTCGGGAAAATTCCGCTGCGCGTTTCCACCGTTCCTGTGAAAAAAAACGCCCCCAAACAGCCTTTTGGAAAACAGACGATTGCCTGGGCGGAAGAGCGCGCGCGGCTTGCTTTCGCAAGGACGAGGGGCTGCGATTACGGCATCGGGCTGGAGAGCGGGCTCTTCCGTTTTGGCGGCAGGCTCTACGACTTGCTGTGGTGCTGTGTGTTCGATGGCAGGACCTCCTCCTTCGGGTGCAGCATGGGCTTCGAGATTCCGGGGGAGTTGGCGGGGCTCGCAAAAAAAGGGATGGACTTGAGCGAGGCGTTTGAGAAGATGACCGGCGAAAAACACATCGGCAGGCGGGAGGGGGTTTTGGGAAGGATTTCAGGAGGCCTCGCCGCCCGGCCCGACATGGTCGCGCAGGCCATGGAAATGGCTTTCGTTCCAAGAATTGCGCGCGCTATGCCCTGGAAAGGAGCTTTGCGGCCTTGGACATCATCCTCTTTTTCTTCTCCTGGTGTTCTTTGACGAGCTTCTGCGCGAGCGCGATGACCTCCTCTTTGCACGGCCCGCACAACAGCTTGCCGCTCTGGCATGCCTCCCTTCTCCTCGCCAGCTCTTTTTCCCCTTTCTCGAAGTGGAACAGGGCCAGCTCGTAATTCACGCACTTCCACCACTCCGCGCCCAGCTTCTTCTGCTCCTCCACGGTCGCCCTGCCTCCGGTGAGGCAGCGGCTTATTTTTTCCTTCACAAGCTCGGGCGCGTCCGCGAGCGTCAGCACGTCCATGGGCTCGCGCTTGCTCATCTTGCTCTGCCCGCTGAGGCTCCTGAAGAACTTGTGGAAAGTCGCCGCGGGCTCGATAAAGCCGTACTCCGGGTTGAACTTCTGGGCGATGTCCCGCGCGAAGCGAATGTGCGGATCCTGGTCAGCGCCGACAGGCACGAGCACCCGCTTGGGCCCGCCGAACTCCTCCAGCTGGGGCAGCAGGATGTCGCCCGCCTGGGTGAGCACTGAAAAGTAGAGGCCGATGTTCCTCTCTCCATACAGCGCTTCCAGCGTGGCGTGCGTTGTTTTCCTCGCAAACACGTACGCGAGGTTCATCACCCTCTTCTCCTCGCTCTGCTTGTAGATGTACGCGTTCTTCTCGTCCAGCCCGAGCGCGAGCAGGTCGGCCACGTTGCTCACCGCGATGGCGTGGCTCTGGGCGAGCGGTACGCCGTTGTCCGCCCACGCCTCCAAGTCGGCTATGGAGTAGAATACTTTCGCGCCGAACTCTTTCTGGAAAAAGACGAGCTCTTCGGCGGTCAGCTTGCTTCCCAAGTGAAAGTCTCCCGTGGGCTTTATGCCGCTCATCACGGCCACGGGCTTTTTCTCCTGCCAGTCCGCCAGCCACTTGTCGAAGTCCCTGTGCCCGAAAATTATCCCCCTGCTGAACAGCCTGCCCGGATTCTTCATCCTCGCGAGCAGGCCGTCATCCACTCTCTGCATGCCGAACTCGCTGAACAGGTGCTCGTAGTCTTCGAGCAGCTCGTTTCCCCAAGGGTCCATGCGCATGTGCTCACTCGCTGTAAAACAGTTTCGTGGGGTGCAGCGCGAGGCCCTTGGAAGTAAAGCTCATCGGAATTATCTTGCACTCGTGGCTCACCCCGCGGAGCTTGACGACTTCGAGCGCTCTCTCCCTGTAGTTCCCCTTTCTTATGTTGTAAAGGTGAATGAGGCCATCGCTGAGCCACTCCGCGCCGTGCTTTGTCCTGGGCGTGCCCGTGGCCACCTCCCCCTCGCTCTCCGCCGTTACGATGCTCGTGCAGCCCCATTTCCTGAGCCTGTCCATTATCTTCAACAGCCCCTGCCTCCTGTCCTTCTCGCTTTCCCACGTGAGCGCGAGCGCGGAAATGGAATCGATTGCGATGCGCTCCACCCCAATGGTATCCACCAGATTCCTGATGACGTTCTCCTGCGCGGCGAACTGCTCGACTTCGGTCAGCGGGTATTCGATGAACACGAACTTCCTCTTTCTCTCGAGCTCGTCAAGGTCCCAGCCGAAGCGCGCCATGTTCCTGTACAGGATTCCCTTGCTTTCTTCAAACGAGATGAACAGCCCCGGCTCGCCGTATTCCGCCGCGCCCTTGTACAGGAACTGCGTGGCAAAAGTGGTCTTGCCAGTGCCCGTCTCGCCCGTCACGCTGACGACGCTGCCCCGGTTGATTCCGCCCTCAATGAGCTCGTCGAGGCCAGGGATGCCCGTCTTGGCCTTCTCCACCTTGCTTATCCTGATTCTCGGGAACACGCCCATCACTTTTTTTCTTCAATCAGCTTCTTGCCGATCTCTTCCCTCTGCTTCATCGTCTTCTGGAACTTGGCGAGCTCTTCCTTCGAAAGCACTCTGTTGAGTATGAACGTGGAGAACTGGTGGCTCGTGTTTGCCACGTTCGTGATCATCGTCGCCGCCTCTCCCATCCTGATCTTGAGCACTTCAGGCCTGAGGATTTCCGCGCTGATGGGTCCGTAACGCATGCCGAGCGTGAGCAGCGTGTTGAAGTCCTTGGTGAGTACCTTCACTTCAGCGGCAGTCGAATACATGTCCTCGCTCTGGATGGGCTCCTTTATCTCCCCGTAGCAGGTGACCACGCCAGGTTCCATGTTTATGCGCGAAACGAACTCGACCATCTTGTTCCTCACCTCCTCTGCGCTCGCGCCGTGCACGTCAAAGTAGAGGAGCGCCAGCACCCCGCCTTCCGCAATGGTCTCGTCAGTGAGCTTCTGTATGTCCCTCTTTACATCTGTTGCCATCACACTCTCCTCAAATACCCCCGGTGTATGACGTACCTGTGGCTCTTGTCGCGCGGGCACACGAAGAAAGGCCCGTCGGCCTCGAGCCTCACCGCCCACCCTTTTTCCTGAAAGCACGCCGCGCAGTTCTTTATCATGTCGTCGCTCGTTATCGGCATGTCATCGTTTCTCATTCAAATTAATTAAATCCCTACTTCCTCCTCCTCGCAAGCTCTTTTTCCACGTCCTCCAGCGACAGCCCCCTTGAGGCCAAGCCGACAAGAACGTGATAGGCAAGGTCCGCCGCCTCCCATACAACAGCCCGCTTTCCTTTCCTCTCAACGGCTTCGGCAAATTCCTCCGCCTCTTCCCTGAGCTTGGCCAGTGCGAGCCGCTTGTTCCGCAGCAGCTTTCTCGTGTAGGAGCCGGCCGGCGCTTTTTTCTTTCTTTCCTGTATTACCCTGAACAGCTGCCTCAGCCCGAACCTGGCGGGCTGGCGGAAGCACGTGCGCGCGCCCGTGTGGCAGGCCACTCCCTTCTGACTGACCACGTACAGCACGGCATCGCGGTCGCAGTCCGGGTAGAATGCGAGCAGCGTCTGCTCGTTGCCGCTTTCCTCGCCTTTCCTCCACAGCCTCGCCATTTCCCTCGAGTAGTAGTGCATTTTCCCGCTTTCTAGCGTCCTCGCCACAGCCTCGCGGTTCTGGAAGGCCTGCATGAGCACCTCGCCCTCCTCGCTCTGGGCGATTGCGGCCACGAGCCCGCCTCCCTTGCGGTAGTCGAGCGAGCGGGCGAACTTTTCTGCCTCTTTTCTGTTCAGTTTCACAGCCTCACCGGCACGTTGTTTTTTGCAAGCAACTGTTTTATCTCCCTGATGCTCAGCCTTCCGAAGTGCAGCTGTCCCGCCAGCAGCGCGGCGTCCGCCTTTCCCCTCGTGAGCACTTCGAGCGCGTGCTCCGCCCTCCCCAGCCCGCCGCTCGCGATCACGGGAATGCCAACCGCCTCGCTGACCGCCCTCGTGAGCTCAATGTCGTACCCCAAGTTGGTTCCGTCCCTGTCCATGCTCGTGAGCAGAATCTCGCCGGCGCCCAGCTCGGCGCCTCTTTCTGCCCAAGCGAGCGCATCGATGCCAGTGAATTGCCTTCCCCCGTAAATCGAGCATTCAAACCAGACCTTTCCCTCGCTTGTTTCTACCCACCTTTTTCCTCTCCCACTTTTTCTCCTCGTGCAGTCTATCGCCAGCACGCACGCCTGCGCGCCGAAGTGCGCGCTTATCTCGGTGATGAGCCGCGGCCTCCTTATCGCGGCGGTGTTTATGCTCACCTTGTCCGCGCCTGCGCGGAACACCCTGGAGGCATCCTCAACGTTCCTTATCCCTCCGCCCACAGTGAGCGGAACGAAAACCTCCTCGCACGTCCTCCTGATGACCTCGACCATCGTCTCCCGCTTCTCCGCGCTCGCGGTGATGTCGAGGAAAACGATTTCGTCCGCGCCCTGCCTACTGTACTTTGCTGCGAGCTCCCACGGAACGCCCGCGTACCTGATTTGCTTGAACCGCACGCCCTTGACCACCCTGCCCTGTGGAACCGAAAGGTCGCAGTCGAGGCAGGGAATGATTCTTTTTGCCAGCATGTTCTACCTCGCCGCCGCGGCCACGTCGCGGAAGCGCAGCAGCCCCTTGTAAAGCGCCTTGCCTATGATGCACCCCCACGCGCCCGTCTGCTTTACCGCCACGACATCCTCAAGCCTTGTTATGCCACCGCTCGCAATGACTTTCATTTTTGTTGCCCTGGCAACTTCCTCCACCAGTCCTGCATCGGGCCCGCCGAGCATCCCGTCCCTCTCAACCGCCGTGACCAGCAGGAAACCCGCCCCCCATTCCGGCTCAAACTTCCGAAGCGCATCAGTCAGCCCGATGCTCGCGCTCGCCAGCCATCCCCTGAGCACGACTTCGCCGCCCCGGCAGTCCAGCGCGATGACCACCCTGTCGCCGCCGAACTCGCCCGCAAGCTCGCTCGCAAGGCCGGGCTTTTCTATCGCGGCGGTTCCGAGAACCACTCTCACATCGTCCCCCAGCCCGAGTATTCTCCTCGCATCCTCGCCGCTCCTTATCCCTCCCCCGACCTGCACGGGAACGCCGGCCTCTTGGGCAATTCTTTTCACGATCTCGTAGTTCGCCATGCGGCCGCTTCTCGCGCCGTCCAGATCAACCACGTGCAGGAGCTCGGCTCCCTGCCTCGCCCAGCCTTTCGCCGCCATGACAGGGTCGTCGAGGAAAACCTCGCTTCGGCCAAAGTCCCCGCCAGCGAGCCTCACGCATTTTCCTTCCAGAATGTCTACCGCGGGTATGACGATCATTTTTTCATCTCGCCAGCTCGATGAAGTTTTTCATCACGCGCAGCCCCACTACCCCGCTTCTCTCAGGGTGGAACTGCACGCCGAAAACGTTTTTGCAGGCAATGGCGGAGGCAAACCTGACCCCATAGCCCGTTCTCCCAACGACGATGCTCTTGTCCTTCGGCTTCGCATAGTACGAGTGGTCGAAGTAGAAAAATGAATTGTCCGGAATGCCCTTGAACAGCGCGCATGAGCCTGTTTTCTCGACTTGGTTCCAGCCGATGTGCGGCATCTTGACTCCGCGCGGCAGCCTCTCCACTCTTCCCTCGAACACCGCGAATCCCATTCCCCGCGCCTCCTCGCTCTGCTCGAACAGGACCTGCATCCCCAGGCAGATTCCGAGGTAGGGCTTGCCGCTCTCGACTTGCTTCAGCAATTCCCCGCGCATTCCGGCAAGCCTTTTCACAAGCGCGAAACTCCCCACCCCAGGGAGTATGAGCGCATCGCATTTGCCGAGCCCGCTCGCGCCGCGGGCCAGCCTCGCCTTTCCTCCAACCCTTTTCACAGCATTCGCTATGCTGAGCAGGTTTCCTGCACCATAATCGACGAGGGCGATGGTGGGGGGCATGCTCTCCCTTTACGGCACTACCCTCTCCATGTGCAGCACGAGGATGTCTTTGGCGCCGGCTTCCTTGAGCCTCCTTATCACAGCAGGAACCCGTTTTTCCTCCACCACGGCGTGCACCGCGTACTCGCCTTCCCTGGCGAGCTTGAGCACTGTGGGCGACTCCATGCTCGGTATTATCCTCACCACCTTGTCGAGCACCGCCTGGCTCGGGGCGTTGACCATGAGGTACCTCCTGCTTTCGGCGAGCCTGCTTCCCTCGAATGACAGCGCGAGCTCTTTGAGCAACTCCGCTTTCCTCGCCTCCTTTAAACTCTTCTTGTTTGCCACAAAGCACGCGCTGCTCTCCAGCAGCACCTCGACTTCCTTCATCTTGTGCACAGCGAGTGTCGTGCCTGTGCTCACCAGGTCTATTATCGCGTCGCTGATGCCGAGGAAGGGCGCTATCTCGGCAGCGCCGGCTATTTCGATGACCTCGCACCTCACGCCCTTTTTTTGCAGGAACCTCTTGGCGCTCTGCACGTACTTTGTCGCCACCCTCTTTCCCTGCAAGTCCCGCGCGTTGTTTATCCCGCTCCCGGCAGGCGCGGCGAGCGACAGCCTGCATACCCCGTAAGGCAGCCTCGCCAGTATCGCCACGTCCGCCGCCTCTTCTTCGATGAGGTCATAGCCGGTTATGCCCGCATCGGCCGCACCCACCTCAACGTAGCGCGGAATGTCGTCCGCCCTCACGAACAGCGCCTGAATGTCTGGGTTGCTGGTGGTTCCGAACAGCGCGCGCTCGCCGGAGTCTATTATATCCACTCCGGCTTTGCGCAGCAGCTCGAGCGTGGGCTCGAAAAGCCTTCCCTTGTTTGGAATGGCCAAGCGCACCATCTCAATCACCCAACCTCCCTTTCGTGCTCGGAATGTCCTCCCCCTCCACTCGCACAGCCTCGCGGAGGGAAAGCGCGAGCGCCTTGAACAGCGCCTCGGCCATGTGGTGGGCGTTTTTTCCTTCGACTCTCGCGTTTATGTTGAGTCCAGCGTTTCTGGCCAGGGTGTCGAGGAAGTGCTCTATGTTCTCGACCGCGACGTCGCCGACTCTCACTCCCCTCGGCCGCGCCAACCTTCGAATAATCATCTTTTCAGCCGTCGGTTTGTAGAGCGGGAGCGTCATGGGGCCGCCCCACGGCGCTCTGGGCCAGGGCGCGCTTCCAAAATCTAGCACGAGATACCCACGTCCGCTCGCGTCCAAGCCCACAGTTGCAACAGCCTCGTCCATCGGAACTATGGCATTGCCGAACCGGCGTATTCCCTTCTTCTCGCCGAGCGCCTTGGCTAGGCATTTGCCCAGGCATATGCCCAGGTCTTCGACGAGGTGGTGCTCATCCACGTCAATGTCCCCCTTGGCCTTTATTCTGAGGTCGAACAGCGCGTGACGCGCGAGGCTCTCGAGCATGTGGTCCATGAACCGAATGCCCGTGGCTATGCTCGCGTTTCCCCTTCCATCAAGGTTGAGCTCCAGCCGTATGCTCGTTTCCCTCGTCTTTCTCTCGATGCTTGCTTTTCTCACCATGTTCCCCTCTTCTCATCGCGCCTTTTTAACTTTCGCCAGCCTCCTGACGAGCTCTGCCGTGCTGCGGAAGGCGCTTTTTCCAAGCGCCCGCCCCGCGCCCGCGAACCTGACTCCGGCGAAGCGCACGCCAGCAGCCCTTGCCGCGAGCGCGTCGTCAACCCCGTCGCCCACATAGAGGGTCTCGCCCGCACTTCTGCCAAGCAGCCGCAGCGCCAGAAGAATGGGCTCAGGGTGCGGCTTTGCACTCCTGGTGTCCTCCATCGCCACCCTCACGGGAAAGATTTTCCTCAGCCCCCATTTTTCCACAGCAAACTCCAGGTCGTACTTCGGCCTTCCGGTGACCAACGCGAGCGCGTAGAGTCTGGCAAGCCTCTTGAGCCTGTCCGCTTTCACGAGCAGCCTCTCGCTTTCAATCAACCCCCTTCCCTTCCAGTAAGCCGCCTTTTCCCCATAAACATCCTCGAATCTCTTTCCCCCGAGATACCTTTCCTGAAAGAACCTGTATATCGGGTTGGACAGCTCGTTCCTGTCGCTCCACACTGCCGCGATTTCCCTAGCCTTCCCCAAGCCCTCCAGCACCTTCCTCGCCCCCCCGACGCCTCCCCCTTCCCTCTCTATCCTCCTGCACCATCCGGCGAGCCCCAGTTTTTTCCCGCGCTGCCTCACCAGGTAGAACAGCGCGAGCGCGTAGGCGATGTCCCAGTCGCTGTTGAACCCCCGAATGGACTTGAACTCCGCAATATCGGCAAGCCGCATCCTCGGCCTCTCCGCCATCCCCTGTTTCTTCAGGAACCAGCGCACGCTCTCAATGACGGCCTTCCTGTAGCTTCTCCTCGTATCCACGAGCACGCCATCCACATCGAAGATGACCGCCTTTATCCCTTTGAAGCCCATTCCTCTCGCCCCACTATCTTTCCTCGATTGCCCAGCTCTCTCCTTCCGCTACTTCCCTCAGCGCATCGACGAACTCGTCGTTCTCGTCCTCAGTCCCCACGTTGGCGCGCAGGCACTTGGCCAGAAGCGGCAGAGTCGAAACATCCCTTACGAGAATCCCCCTTTCCCAGAGCGAAGTGAACGTCTTCTGCGCGCTGGCCGGCGTGCTGAAGAGGTAGAAGTTGGCGTCGCTCGGGAAAACCCGCACTCCTCTTATTTTTGTCAGTTCCTGCGCCACCCTATCCCTTTCCCTGACGATGCGCTCGATGTTCTTGACGAAGAGCTGCCTGTGCCTGAGCAGGGTGAGCGCGGCTCTCTGCGAGAACGCGCTCACGTTCCAGGGCAGCCTCACTCTGTTGAGCAGGCCCGCTGCTTCTTCGGACGCAACCGCATACCCGACGCGTATGCCCGCCGCGCTGAAAGCTTTCGAGAACGTCCTCAGCACGACCAGGTTGTCGAATTTTTTCACCAGCGGCAGGCAGCTCTGTGGCGCGAACTCGGCGTACGCCTCATCCACGACCACCAGCCCCCTGCAGCCCGCGGCGATTTCCTTAATTTGCTTGTTCGGAACCGAGTTTCCCGTAGGATTGTTGGGCGAGCACAGGAAAACCACCTTCGCGTTTCTCGCCTCGCTGAAAAACCTCTCAGGCAGGCTGAAGTCCTTCTCAAGCAGCACCGGCTTTGCCCTGCACCCCATGAGCTTCACGGCTATTTCGTACATCGCGAACGAGGGCGCCGGAAAGACAACGCTCTCCCCCCTGTCGAAAAACGCGAGCGCGATGTAGTAGATGAGCTCGTCCGCCCCGTTGCCCACGACTATGTTCTCGGGCTCGCTTCCGGCATAGCTCGCGAGCTCCACCCTCAGCTCCTCGCTCGCGGCGTCCGGGTAGCGGTTGAGCTCGGTGCGCGCGACCTCCTCCTGCAGCAGCGCCTTGAGCTGCGGGGGAACGTCGAAGGGCGACTCGTTCTGGTTGAGCTTCACCTTCGCTCCCGTAACAGGAGGCGTGGCGTAGGGGGCGATGGCCATCACTTCTTTTCTCGCAAGCCCAGCAATTTTCTTTCTCATCTCAATCTCCTTTCCATCGCTCGCGCGTGCCCTTCAAAGCCTTCTTTTCTCGCCAGCAGCGCAGCGTCTCGGGCAAGCATTCCCGCTCCATTTCTTGTCATCCTTGTCGTATAGCTCGCCTTCAGGAAGCTCCAAACGCCTACTCCGGAGAACACCCTCGCCGCGCCCGATGTCGGCAGGATGTGGTTGCTTCCCGCGTTATAGTCCCCGAATGGCACTGCCGAAAACGGCCCGATAAAAATTGAGCCGGCGTTCTTTACTTTCCTCGCGATTCCCTCGGCGTTTTCCGCAATTATTTCCAGGTGCTCGGGCGCCCATTCGTTGGCGAAGGCAACCGCCTTGTCGAGCGACCCGACGACGATTGCGCTGTTTTTCTCGAGCGCAGCGCGCGCGATGTCTTCCCGCGGAAACCCCTCCAGCGCCCTCTCAAGCGCGGCATTCACGCGCTCGGCCAGTCGCCTGCTTGGGGTTGCGAGAATGGCGGCCGCGCTCGGGTCGTGCTCGGCCTGCGCCAGCAGCTCAAGCGCGATGACTTCAGCATCCGCGCGCTCGTCCGCGATGACGAAGACCTCGCTGGGCCCTGCCGGCACATCGATGTCTGTGCTCTCGCTTCTGGCCATCATTTTCGCGGTCGTCACGAAAACGTTTCCGGGCCCGACTATCTTGTTCGCCCGCGGCACGCTCTTTGTCCCGAAGGCCATCGCGGCGATCGCCTGCGCCCCCCCAATCTTGAACACCCTGCGCACGCCGCAGACTTGCGCCGCCGCGAGCACGAGCGGCGAGGCCCGACCGTCTTTCTGCGGGGGCGTGCAGAGAATGATTTCCTTCACGCCAGCAACTTGGGCAGGCACGCACGCCATGAGCACCGTGCTCGGATAGGCCGCCCGCCCGCCGGGCGCGTACACGCCCACCCGTTCTATGGGGGTCCATCTCACCCCGACCTCGCCCCACGGCAGCTTCACGCTGACATCCCTTGGCTTCTGCGCCCTTGCCACTCTCTCGAGGTTTTTCTTCATTCTCTTGAGCGCGGTGATGACCTCTTCACCCGCCTCTTCACCCGCGGCGCGCAACTCTCTTCCCGAAACCTCAAGCTCGGCCAGCTCCACTCCATCGAACACCCTCGTGTATTCCCTGACCGCCTTGTCGCCCTCCGCCCGCACGGCCCTGAGGATGGCAGCCACTTTTTCCTTCGCTTCCCAGCTCCCGCTCGTCCTCCTGGCAAGCAGCCCGCACACCTTTTCTTTCTCTGCAAAGGCAATCACTCTCATTTTCTTTCCCTCAGAATCTTCGCGGCTTCTGCGAGCGTGACCATCCTCTCTTCTCTCTTGGCAAGGTCCCTGAGCGTGATTTTCTTTTCTTTCACTTCCCTCTCTCCAACGACTGCAATGAACGGAATGCCCGCTCCGGTCGCCCACTCAAACTGCCTTCTCAGGTTTCTTCCCATGACATCAGCCTGCGCGGTGATGCCTCTCTCGCGGAGCGACTGTGCAACCGCAACCGCTTTGGCAAGGAACTCGGGCTTCGCGTTCGCCACAAACACTCTTGTCCTCGTGCTCTTTCCCTCTCCAGCGCGCAGCGCCATCATCCTCTCCACTCCGAGCGATATGCCAACTGCTGGCGTGGGCTCGCCTCCGTAGGCTTGGATGAGGTTGTCGTACCTTCCCCCGCCTGCTATGCTGCCCACGCCTCCACCCGCATCAATTTCAAAAACGGGGCCCGTATAGTAATCCAGCCCCCTGACAAGCAGGAAATCGACTTGAATGCGCTTTTCAATGCCGTAAGCCTTTGCCAGCTCGAGAATGTCGCGGAGCTCCCTCACGCCCTCGCCCGCAATCTCTCCCATGCGCGCCAGCTTTTCCGCATTCCCTCCCCCCATCCTCAGCGCGCGCAGGAGCGCCCTTGCAGTCTCCCCGCTCACGCCCTTCGCCTCAAGCTCTTTCACAACCCCGTCATCGCCTATCTTCTCGGTCTTGTCCAGCGAGCGCATGACTGCAGAAAACACGCCTGCCTCTATTCCCTGTCCGGCCAGCACCCTCTCGAGTATCCTCCTGTTGTTGAGCCGTATCCTGTATTCGTCGAAGCCGGTTGCCTCGAGCGCTTTGCTCGCGCACGCCAGGAGCTCGGCCTCGCAGCTCTTTTCCGCGCTTCCCACGATGTCTATGTCGGCTTGGAGGAACTCGCGGAGCCTTCCCTTCTGCGGCTCCTCCCTCCTCCACACTCTCGCGATGCAGTAGCGCTTGAACGGCTTGGGCAGCGCCGGGTTGCCAGCAACCACTCTCGCCAGCGGCACGGTCAAGTCGAACCTGAGGCCGAGCTCGCCTCCTTCGATGGGGAAGATCTGCCCGCTTACGTCGCCCGCCTTGGCCCGCAGCACCTCCATGCTCTCGAGCGCCGGCGTCTCGAGCGGCTCGAAGCCGAACGCCCGGAACACCGCGGTTATCTTCTCAAGCATCTCTTCTCGCGCAATCATTTCCTTCGGGAGAAAGTCCCGCATTCCGCGCGGAGGCTGGAAACTAGCGGCCATCGGACTCACCTACGGCTAGGGCTTGAAAGCTTAAAAACAATTTTTTGAGGCGCTGACTAGCGAAAACAGAAACAGGCTCACTGCGTGTGAAGCCAGCACCTCATCTTCTTCCCTGCGAATATTATGTCCGTGGGATTATTTAAGCTTTTAACCTCTCATCCAGCCATGCCTTGAGCGCTGCCTTGGGCCTCGCGCCTATGCTGGAATCGGCAGGCTTGCCGTTCTTGAACAGGATGAGCGTGGGAATGCTCATTATGCCGAAGCGCGCGCTCAGCTCCCTCTCCTCATCGACGTTGACTTTGGCGAACTTGACCCTTCCCTCGTATTCCTTTGAGAGCTCTTCGACGGTGGGCGAGAGCATTCTGCACGGCCCGCACCAGGCCGCCCAGAAATCCACGAGCACCGGCGTCTTTGCCTGCAGCACTTCCTTCTCGAAATTCCTGCCGGTTACCTCAAGCACCATCGTCTTCACCTAAGAGGCCTTTTTCTCCTCGGCCAGCACGCCGTTCACCACGCCGTCCTGCCCCACGCGGTTTGTCACCCGCACCCTCCCGATCTCGGTGTCGATGAGCGTTCCCTTGACGATTATGTTCTGCCGCGCATAGTGCCTGTTGGCGGGCGACTCGAGCACCGTGCGTATTCTCGCGCGCTTCGTCTCCCCCGGCTTTACGACAACATTCACGAAAGCGGCTCGCTTGAGCTTTGTTTTCACGCCGCCTCCCCTCGTCCTCTTCGCCTCCCGAACCTCCGCCTCGCCGACTTTCGTCGCTGTGAAGGGTCCACCCACTTCAGAGAGGCTCACATCCCTGAACTTTTTCCTCTTTCCGCCGCTGCCGCTTCCCTTGGTCCTGCTTCGCCCGTGAAAGTTTTCCATCGCAATGCCTTTTTTATCTCAATCGATTAATCCCAGCGTGAAGCCCGTCATCGTGTGCGCGTCGACCGCGTTCGCGTCCGCGGAAGAGCTCTTGAGGGAACTCAGGAGAGTTTCAAAAGCCAGGCGCGCCGTGCTTCAGGCGTTCGACCCGGGCGCGGTGCTGTCAGCGCGCCACGTTGTTTTTTCCTTCTTTCAAGCTTTTAAAGCTTTTGAGGCCGGCCGGGCGTTCAGCCGCTCTCTCGCCAACGAGTGGCTGCTGCGCGCGGCAGCCACGCGCAGCATGGAGGAGGCGATAAAGAGGATTGGGGTCAAAGACCCGGCGCGCATTGTTCTCGGCATCGCAGGGAAACGGCCGAATGCAAAAAGCATCCTCGCCGCGCTCGGCGCGAAAAAAATCGTTTTCCCAAAACCAACTCCCAAAAAAATCTCTCACATCGAAAGGCTTTTCGGCGTGCGCGCCGCGGCGCGCTCGCTCGAGGAGCTTCTGCTGGAGAAAATAGCCCTGCTGGAACTCGAGCGCTGAGATTCCTCCGTAACCCCTATTTCCCGAGTTCCTTGAACAGCATTTCTTTTGTGAGCGGCGTCTCTATGGCGAGCACGTCGTGAATGTACAGGAAGATGTCCGCGGCCTTGTCAGGCTGCAGCCTCGACAGCGCCACCATGTCGCGGAAGCTCTTGACCACTCCGATGAGCTCATAGAGCAGCACGCCGTCCCTGCCGTACTTGTTGTAAATCCTCTCCCCCTCCAGCCCGTACCTTTCCCTCACGTCATCGCTGCTGAGCGTGGCGAAGACGAGCGCGCCCCGCTGCCCGAGGAAGGCGAGCGCCTCATCCATTTCCTCCAGGCTCATTCCGGTCTCGCGGGCCAGGCGCACGGTGTCCTTCCTGTTGTCAATGGCGTCATAAAGCCTCTTTGCTCGCCCGCCGAACCTCGCCACGAGCTCGGCGTCGAGCGCGATGCGATTCACCGCCCCCAGCGCCTGTTTTATGGGAACATCGATTGGAATCGCCTCCTCGCTTATTTCCTCAGGCGGCGCCGCGGCGGGCGCGGCCGGCGGGAGGCCTTTTTCCTCAATGAGCGGCGCGGGAAACTCCTCCTCGGGCTTCTCCTCTTCTTCACCCTCTTCCTTTTCTTCTTCCTCTTTCTCCTCCTCTGGCTTTTCGAGCTTGATGATTCCCTGCTTGTCCATGAACTCGAGCATCTCGACAAGCTGCACCTCGCTGATGCCCGTCTCGGCGAGGATCTCCTCAGCCGTCTTCTCTCCGTCGATGAGCGAGTACACGCGCAGGCCAATCTTGCCGAACTTGTCGAACACCACTTTCTCAAAAGGCGACATCTCTTCCTCGGGAGGCTTCTCCTCTCTTATCTCCAGCACCCTCTCCCTGCCCGCCTTCTCCATCCTCTTTTTCTCCTCGATTTCCTCCTCGGTGAGCACCTTCTCAGGCGGCGCGGCCGGCGCCGCGGCCTTTGTCATGGCAATCATGCCATTCTTGTCCATGAAGTCGAGTATCTCGAGCAGCCTGCTCTCGCTGACCCCAGTGAGGTTCATGAGGTCGCCCACGTTCCGGTGCTCTCCCAGCGCGCCGTACACCTTGACGCCGTCTTCTCCGAACTGCTGGAACAGCATGTTCTGGAACTTGAACGCCTCGACAGGGGAAACTTCCTTCTTGGTGATATCCAACTCCTCGGCCATGCGGGAGTATTCGCTTTGCTATTTAAAACTCTCATCTCCGCTTCTTCGCTATGTTTATATTCCTGTGATTGGAAACCCCAGCGTGGTCGTTGACGAGTCGCTCATCAGCACTGGCGTGGACAACCTGCTGCGCCTCGTTTATTCAAAGGGGCGGGTGAGCCTGGCCGACGCGGCCAGGGAGTTGGGCATTCCCGCAACGGCGCTCGAGGAGTGGGCGCGCGTGCTCGAGGAAGAGGGCATCATCCGCCTCGAGTACCAGCTGACAACCGTTTTCCTCGTGTGGGCCGGCACTCCCAAGGAGGAAGTGACCGAGAAGAGGGAGGAGCTTCTAGAGAAGAGGGCCTCGCTCGCTGATGAGGTGGAGCTTCTTCTCGGGCGCGCCAGGGAAAAGGGTCTTGAGATTGAAGCCACCAAGGCCGGCCTTGAAAAGCTTCCCGCCCTCATCAGCCAGCAGGCCGCGCTCGTCAAGCAGAGGTTCGAGCGCATGCAGGCCATCGAGAGGGAGAGCGAAAAGCTTTTCGGCCGCTACGCCCAGTCCATCGGCAGGATAAAAGAGGGCCTTGCTTCCCTCGGAGGCGAGGTCGAAAAGGCGAGGGGAAGGTCCAAGGAGCTGACTGCCTCGCTCGCCGCGGTTGAAGAGCGCCTGAACGCCTCCTTCCCGAAATTCGTGGAGCTGAAGAAGGAGGTTGAGGACATCGCGGCCTCGTTGGCCGCGGCCGAGAAGGAATCGGGCAAGCTGGCAGAGCTGCTGGCCGACCTGAGGAAGGCGCAGGCAGAGGCGAGGGAATCTGTTTCGGCCTTCTCGAAGCAGCTCTCTCAGGACGAGAGCTCGCTCAAGGACGTTACGGAGAAGAAAGCGGCTTTCGCGGCCTCGCTCAAGGGCATGAAGGCAGATTTTGAGAAGCTCTCCAAGGCTTACGAGGAGAATCTCGCCGCGCTCGAGCTGGCGGGCAAGCGCATCGCGGCCGAGCTCGAGTCCTCGCGCACCGACCTTAAGCAGGCGCTGGCGAGCGCCGAGGAGGCGCTGAAAGCCGCGCCCGTGGGAAAGAAGCTCGACGAGATTGCGGCGCTCCAGAAGGAGCTCGACGGCCTGGCCAGGCTGCAGAAGGAGCTCGAGCAGAAGAGCATTCTACTGAAGGCCGACATCGAAGCCCTGCCGGCCGCCCTGCCTGAGGCCGCGCTTCCCGAAGCCGGGAAGAAAATCGAGGCCGCCAAAGCGAGGCTGCTCGCGCTCAAGGCCGAGGAAGAGGCTTTCGAAAGAAAGAAACAGGAGCTGAGGGAACTCATCAGGAGGATGAGCGAGAAGTGAGCATCATGCAAGAGCAAACGCTTGCAACCTATTCATTCGATGCAGAGGGCATGCCGGTCAACGTGCGCATCGTGCGGAGGCCGGGCGAGTTCGTGCCGCTCTACGATGTGAGCATTCCCGGTCTCGCCGAGGGCACCAAGCTCGTGCTCAACACCCAGATAAGGGGCGAGCTCATCACCGAAGTCAAGCTCGACATCAGCGAGATAGTGGACCCCAAGCAGGCGCTGGCGGTGAAGAAAAAATTTGAGGAGAAGAGCGCCCGCCTGCTCGAGCGGCACTTTCCCACCCTCGACGCGGCCTCGCGCCGCGTGCTCGCGTCGTACCTTCTCATGAACACGCTGGGGCTCGGCGAGCTCGAGGCGCCCATGCACGACGAGAACCTTGAGGAGGTCGTGGTGAATTCGGGCAAGGAGCCCGTGTGGGTTTATCACAAGAGCTTTGGCTGGTGCAAGACCAACATCAACCTCAAGACGGATGACGCGGTGTTCGATTATTCCAGCATGATCGGCAGGAGGGTGGGCAAGCAGCTCAACATCCTCAACCCCCTCATGGACGCCCACCTCGCCACTGGCGACCGCGTGAACGCCACGCTGTTCCCCATATCCTCATTCGGCAACACGCTCACCATCCGCAAATTCTCGCGCAACCCCTGGACGATTCCCACGCTCATCGAGCTGAAGACGATCGACACGCGCGTCGCCGGCCTCATCTGGACGTGCATCCAGAACGAGCTGTCCCTGCTCATCAGCGGCGGCTCGGGCTCGGGCAAGACCTCCTTCCTCAACGCCATCGCCTGCTTTTTCCCGCCCACCCAGAGGGTCATCAGCATCGAGGACACGCGGGAGATCACCCTGCCCAGGTTCCTGCAGTGGGTGGCGCTCTCCACGCGCGAGCCGAATCCCGAGGGCAAGGGCGAGGTGACCATGCTCGACCTCATGGTGAACAGCCTGAGGATGAGGCCGGACCGCATAGTGGTCGGCGAGGTGAGGAAGCAGCGCGAGGCCGAGATCCTTTTCGAGGCCATGCACACGGGCCACGCCGTGTACGCCACGCTTCACGCCGACAACGCGGCCGAGACCATCACGCGCCTCACCTCCCCTCCCATCGACATGCCCAAGTCAGTGCTGTCCGCGCTCTCGGCCATCGTCGTCCAGTACCGCAACCGCAAGCTCGGCATACGCCGCACGCTCGAGTTCGCCGAGGTGCTGAAGAGCGGCGATGCCAGCGTGCTGTACAGGTGGGACGTCAAGGCCGACGCGCTGAGGGAGGTGAACGCCATGAGCTCGCTCGTGGATACGCTCACCCTGTACGCCGGCATGACCGCCAAGGAAGTGGAAGACGACATCGCCGAGAAGGCCAGCGTGCTGGCCTGGATGGTGAGGCACGGCATCAAGGATGTGGATGCCGTGGGCGCGGTCGTCGCGCGCTACTACTCCTCCACGCAGGAGATTCTGGAGCTCGTGCGCGCCGATAAGCCTTTCGAGGGATGAAAATGCCTGAGCCCGCCAAGCCCGAAGCCAAGCCTGAGGCTGCCAGACCGGCCGCGAAGTCTTTTCTTGACCTTGTCAAGGAGGTGAGGGGTCTTGAGCGGAAGGCGCTTCCGCCGAAGCCCGCTGTGCTCGCCGTGGCGGGCGAGCTGCGCTTCGTCGATCCTTCTCCGCCTGACATAGCCGGAATGAGCTACTGGGACGCTCTCAACGAGATAGCCAAGATAAACAAGGTGCGGGCGCTGCGGCTTGCCGAGGCGGTTTACGGCGCGGGAAAGCCCAAGCCCGAGCTGGCCGGCCCTAGGCTGGGGGCAGAGGGCTTCAAGGCGCTGCAGAAGAGTCTAAAGGGAACAGAGGACAAGGGGGGAAATGGCGCGTCAAACGCAAAGAAATAAAAACCGTGGAAAAGAGGTATTAGCGAGGCGCTGGGCATGGCTGAACCGAGGAAGGAGCGGATTGAGCCAGAGCGCAGGCCCTCTGCCCTCGCGAGAGAGCCTCACGCGCCCCCGAAGCTCGCTCCCGCCGAGGGGCCGAGCGCGTTTCGCGTTTTCCTCGCCTCCATTGCGGCGAGGTTTCCCGACCTGAAGAGGAGGCTGCGCCAGGCAGACATGGCCGACGAGCCCGTTTCCTTTGTCGCCAAGACCTTCACGTCTGCTGTCATTTTGACCGCCATAGTGATAGTATTGCTTTTCATGGTGTTCGTCACCGCGAACGTCAGCACGCTGCTACTCCTGCCTGTCGTAGTTGTCGCCTTTCCGCTGTTCTTCTGGTACGGCCTTCAGGTTCCGAGAGTTAGGGTGGAGCAGAAGGCGCGCGAGATCGACAAGGACCTGGTGTTCGCCGGCAGGCACCTGCTCATCGAGCTGCACGCTGGCGTCCCTCTTTTCGACGCCATGCTGCACATAACAAAAGACTATGGCGAGGTGAGCAGGATTTTCTCGCGCATTCTCGAGCGCATTAACGTGGGCGTTCCGGCCGATGTCGCCATGCACGACGTCAGCGAGGAGGTTCCGTCAGCGGCCATGCGGCGCGTCATCCTCCAGCTCGTGAATTCGCTGCGCTCGGGCAGCGACGTGGCCGCCGCGCTCGAGAACATCCTCGACCAGCTTTCACGCGAGCAGGTCATCGAGATCAAGTCCTACGGCCAAAAGCTCAACCCGCTCGCCATGTTCTACATGATTTTCGGCATCATCATCCCGAGCCTCGGCGTGGCGCTTGCCATCATCCTCATCTCCTTCCTGAGTGTGCCGGCCGACGCGAAGATTCTCGCGGCCGCTTTCGTGCTGCTGGGCCTCGTGCAGTTCATCTTCATGTCGATGATAGAGAGCTCGAGGCCGAGGTTTGAGGTGTAACATGACAGGCGCCTTCGCCGCTGTCGGGCGGCTGCTTCCGAGAAGCCGCGTGAGGCAGATAGAGGAGGCGCTGGGCGCGGCCGGCCTCGATGTGCCGGCCGAGAGCGCGGCGGGCTTCGTCATGCTCTCAAGCATCCTCGTCTCGGTCCTCGCGTTCTTCTCCATCCTGCAGTTCCTTCCCCGAACGGTTCCGGAGCTCGGCCGCCTGCTCATGGCCCTCTCACCGTCGCTCTCGGCCACCGCGGGCACGCTCTCGGTGGTTATTCTCCTGCTCGCCTGCCTGCTCATCTTCTCCGGCATCATCATTCTTCTCGCCTATGTATTTCTGCTGCTGCGCATCGATGCACGCAAACGCGTCGTCGAACTCTACCTGCCGGACTTCCTGCAGCTCGCGGCCGCGAACGTGCGCGCCGGCATGCCCGTCGACCAGTCGCTATGGTACGCCGCGCGTCCTGAGTTCGGCCTGCTGTCGCAGGAGGTTGAGCTGGCGGCCAAGAGGACTTTCGGGGGCGAGCCCTTCGCCGCCTCGCTCGACAAGCTCGCAGCGCGCTTCAACTCCAAGTACCTCACGCGCACCATTGTGCTCATAAAGCAGGGCATGGCGAGCGGCGGCGAGATGGGCGAGATTCTCGAGCGCACAGGTATCGACATCAAGAACCTGCAGATTCTCTACAAGGAGGTTTCCGCCTCGATGCTCATGTACATCATCTTCATAGCATTCGCCAGCCTGGCCGGCGCGCCCTTCCTGTACGCCGTTTCCTACAAGCTCGTCTCGGTGCTCGAGTTTATTTGGGCTCAGCTTCCGCCTCTCAAGGGCCTTCCGAGCGTCGGCCTGCTCACCCCCTCGGCCCCCACGATCTCCTCGGGCGACTTCCTCGTGTTCGCGATCGCGGCCTCGCTGCTCACCTCGCTGAGCGCAGCCCTCATCATCTCAATCATTCAGACTGGCAGCAAGCGCGCGGGCTTCAAGCTCCTGCCCGTCTTTATCTTCACTACCCTTCTCGTGTTCGGGCTCATTCTCTTCCTGCTCGACATCTGGTTCGCCGGCCTGCTGCGATAGCTTTATTACTCCCTTTTGCCATAGCCTTCTCATGGCCGATGAAGAAATCGCGGGCACAGCGTCTGCCGCGGTCGAATCCGTCGAAGGCTCGCTGCTGGGCCTCTCGCTGAAGAAAATGTTACAGGCGCTCATACCGGAAGAGGCGAGGGAAAAGGAGGGCTAGCCCCCTCAACCCACCGGGCATACTCCGCATTAGCGCGCGCTTTCACCGCGATGATCTGCGGCACTTCATAGGAGTGCAGTTCCTTGATGCGCCTCTGCAGCCTCCCCCACTTTCTCTCGCTGCACTTGAGCGCGGCCTCCCACTCTCCTTCCTTGACCAGTTTGCCTTTCCACCCGTAAATCGAGCGAACCGGGTAGAGGCTGGCGCACGCGCACAGTTTTTCCTTCACGAGCGCCTCGCAAATCCTCCTCGCCTCCATTTCGCTTGCGAATGAGACGAAAACCAGGAGCATGCTCTTGTTTCAGCCAACAGTTTCTTAAACCCCTAGGGAAATCTTTCTTCATGCGTGGCCTTTGGCTTGCTTTCATTGTAGCTCTCTTCTTCGGCTGCGCGGCCCCTCCTGCGCCCCCTTCAGCCAACTATTCTTTCCCGCTTTTCCAGAGCGCCAACCTCAGCGAGGGCGGCACGCTCATGGTGGGCGACCTTCTGCTGAGGGCCGTGCGCATCAGCGCAACCCCATCGCTCTCACCTGACAACCGCACCTGCACCGCGGTGGGCGGGAGCATGCTGCTTCAGGCGACAGCCCCGGGCCTCGGGCCGGCCGACCTGCAGCTTGCCGAGGGCCAGACTGCGTTGTTCGGCCGCGCTTCGATCACCCTGCGCGGGGTGGCGCTCGACGCGGTTCCCGAGCGGACTGGAGAGTGTTCTCTTTCCGCCGAGAGTGCCGTGTTCAACGTCACCGCGCGGTTTCCGCGCAACGCCTCTCTAGCCGAGGGCGCGGCGCTCTCGCTTGACGGTGGCTCTGTGGCGGTGCTGTCAATTCGTAAGACGGTCGGCCTCGCCGCTCCAGTTATGACGAAGACGACGCTCGCGGCCGGCTCTTCCTATTCTGTCTCGAACGGCTCTTACCGCGTTTATCTCCCTCCCCAGAACATCTCGCACGCGCTCGCGGTATCGCTCTCGCGCTCGACCCTGCGCGAGGGCGACTCGGTCTCGGTCGGCTCCGAGTCCATTAAGGTGACAGGCTTCGACATCACGCTCACCACCCCCCTCTACCCCTCTTGGTCGTGCAACGTGTTGGATGAGGAAGTGACCCTCTCCATCCACTCGCCGTACGGCACAAGCGAGGTCACGCTGCGCGAGAAGCAGGCTTATGTTTCCCCGGAAGGCGCTTTCATCTATGTAAATAAAATCAGCGAGACGGTGAATCCGGACCAGCGGGGCTGCACGACCACGGGCGAGAGCGTTGAGCTGACCTATTCCTCAACAGCCCCGTGCTCCCACGCCAGCGAGCGCGCCACCCTCGAGGTGACGCCTTTCGGCAGGATGACCACCGCCTACCCAGTTGAAAAAGGGCAGTGGCTCGAGCTGGGGCCAGGCCACGCGCTGCACGTTGCCGACCTCGACCAAGTGTTTTTCCTCAACCACTCGACTGGCGCGTGCATCTCTTCTCCCCAGTCAATTTCCCTCGAAATAACCGCGCCGGCCTCGGCCTGCCCTGTTTCTGAAAAAAGCGTTCTCCTCCAGCTGGCCACTCCGCTCGAGAGGCGCGCCCAAGTGCTCGCTGAGGGGCAATCCCTCTCAGTCGGCCCGCTCTCGGCTCTTGTGAGGGAAATCCGCGTGGAAACCTCTCCTCCCACGCTCGGCTCCTGCACTGTTGTCAACACCTCCGCCCATCTCGAGCTCAGCGCCCCGCAGACAAACACGCTCGCCTTGCCCGCTGGCTCTTCGGCAAGCATCTCTTCGGACTTCTCACTCGAGTTCGTCGCGGCGAACGCGACCCTCGCGCTGCGGGATGGCGAGTGCGTGGTCTCCGCCCCCTCTGCCGTCGTGCGCACGAACTTTTCCGGAACGCTGAGGGAAGCTCGCCTCGCCGAGGGAGGGATGTTGCCTCTCGCCGAGGGAGTGAGCGTGCGCCTGCTCACCCTGAACTACTCCGCCTCGCCTCCCACGCCCGCCTGCGCCGTGCGCGGAAAAACAGCCCTGCTGGACATTGCGTATTCCTGATGGGCTCGCGGTGAATCGAACACCGAATCTTCACCGTGTCAGGGTGACGTCTTACCATTCGACTACGAGCCCTCCGAACCGCTCCGAACCCAGGGGGCACCTTCGGTTCCCCCTAGGTTTGAGGTTCCTCCTGACCCCTCCCTTTTCCATCAATGCTTTATCCGAGGGGGGAAGGTCCAGGACGAAGGGGGGATACTTCCCCCCTTTGTCTAGGGAAGGTCTAGGACGAAGGGGGGATACTTCCCCCTTTGTCTTATGGACTCGAGGGGATTTTCACAAACTGTGAAATGTCGCAGTTTGCTTCGAACCCCTGGCCTCCCGCACGCCAAGCGGGCGCTCTATAGTGAACCATTTTCCGTAAACGCTTTTGCGCCTCAGCGCAAAAGGGTTTACCACTGAGCTACGAGCCCATAGCAAAAAACATTTTGGCGGCCAAGCCATTTATTTCTTTGTGAGCTCGTAGTTTGCTGCCGTATGCGAGGCAAACCTGGCTTTCGCAAACTTAAATAACTTGTTTCACCTAAAAAACTGCATGGACTTGAAGATGTACAAGCGCCCCATCGCGCTCATCACCGTGACGGGCGAGAAGGTGCGCATCGTGCCCGGCGTGCTCGCGCGTCTCTCGCAGGCTCTCGCCGACAGGATGATTAACATCTACAGCGTTGGCACCGGCGAGTACAGCGTCACGTTCGCGGTCGACCAGGCGGATGGCAAGCGCGCGCACGAGGCGCTCTCTCACGTCATCATCAAGGACTGCGCGTTCGACGCCGTGACCATGCGTGAGAACGTCGCCATGATAACCATCACGGGCGACGAGGTCGCCGAGCAGCCGGGCGTGCTCGTGCGCCTCACCGAGCCGCTCGCCAAGAAGTTCATCAACATCCTCGGCGTCTCCTCTTCCTACGACTCGCTCACCATTCTCGTTGACTGGGACGACCGCGACAGCTCGTTCAAGCTCATTGAGGGCGCTTTTGAGAAGGGCGCGCTCGTGGAGTACGTGAAGCCGGAAAAAGCCGAGAGGGCCCGCTCTCCCCCGCCTCCTCCTTCCGTCGCGCAGTGAGCTTACGCGGGCGATATGAACACGAGGTTGTCTCCGCGCACGAGCATCGTCCCGAGCTTTCTCTTGACTTCACCGTTCTCTAGGTGCTCTGCATCCTCCAGCACTATGTTCATGTGCACGTCGTAGGAGACCATGCGCCCCCGCACCTCGACGCCTCCCTTGAGGCGAATGAGCACGTTGTTGTTCAGCGCGTTCCCCAGCACGTCAAAAGGTCTCTTCTCCGCCATGCACGCACCTCCAAAAACAAACGCCAACATCTCCTCGGGCGAGGTTTAAAATGCTACCTCTGGCTCGCCATGATCACGATGTCCGCGGTGTTGCGGAGCGCGACGCTGAAGCCAGGCTCGGCGCCTATTATTATCGTCTCCTTTCCGGCTTCCTTGGCCCTCACGAGCACGGGCCTGAAGTCGATGTCTCTCGTCATGAGCGCGAGCGCATGGATGTTCGGGTTGAACACGCACGCCATGGCCTCGACGGCCATCGTCACATCCACGTCGCCCGTTGTTATGACCGGCTCGAACCCCTGGTTCGCCATCGCCTCGATGAGCTTGTCGCTCGCGTACTGGTCAAGGAAAATCTTGCACACCTTTATCCTCCCGTGCTTCTCCACCTTCCTCTTGACATCGAGGAGGTCGATGTTCATTTCCTTCCTTATTATGTTCGGCCCGTCGACGAGCAGGGCGATGTTCCTCTCCTCCCTCCTCAAAAACATTCGCTTGAGCCTCTCTATGACCAGAGCAACACCTCACAGCCCGTAGAACCTCCGCGCGTTTTCCGCGGTGGCGGCGACCACCGTCTCAACCTCCAGCCCTTTTTCTCCCGCGATAATCTGCGCGCTCTTTAATATATCTGTCGGCTCCCTGCCGAGATAGGGCGCGTCGCTCTCGAGCAGAAGTTTTTCGAGCGGAATCTCCCTCGCGATTTTCCTTCTTTCCTTGCTTGACACGGGTGGTATGGAGAACAGGAATCCCCTCTCCGCCGCCTCCAGCGCCTGCTCCGCCTTTCCGGAAAAGCAGTGGAGGAGCACCCTCTCCGCTCTCCTCTCGGCCAGCACTTCCAGCACTTCCCGCTCGGCCTGCCTGGAGTGAATCACGAGCGGCAGGTTTTTTTCCAGCGCTTTTTCGACGAACGCCTCGAAACACTCCCTCTGCCCCGCCCTCTCCTCCTCCGTCCTGCCGTACTTCCCATCCAGCCCTACCT
>JAWCPB010000002.1:0-76451 GCA_038870455.1 Candidatus Micrarchaeia archaeon | reverse complement strand
GCACTTGACGTAATACACGCCGAAGCCGAGCTCCTTGGCGAGGCCGCGCATGAGCATGGTCTTGCCCGTTCCAGGAGGGCCGAACAGCAGCACGCCCGTGGGCGGCCTTATGCCGTAGGCGATGGCCAGCTCCTTCTGCCTGAGCGGCCACACGATAGCCTCGTAGAGCTCCTTTTTGACATCCTCGTAGCCGCCGATGTCGGCCAGGCCGCTGACGCCTGCGCTGAGGCTCAGGTCCTGTATGCCGAACTTTCCGAACTTGGCCATGCGCTCCTCGGTCCGCACGCGTTCCTCGCCAGCGACGTAGATGCCGAAGCGGTCGAGGAGGAGGAGGAAGCCGGTGTTCAAGCCAACGAAGAGGAGGATGAGCGGGTCGAAGGCCGCCTCGCTGACCACAGCGGCGAGGTAATACGCGGGAATGACCAGGACGAACACCGCGCTGGCGATGGTCTGCTCGTAGCGGTGGCGGATCGCTCCGGGCACGAACCCGACCGCATACACGATGAGAGTCCAGGCGAGAATCTGGATGAGGCCAGAGTCCGCAAACAAGAGCTGCAGCGTGGCGCCGGCCATGAGGCCGATGCCCTCGTTCATGTTCCTGACTGTGTCGCCGCCGAGCAGGGCGGAAAAGCCCGCCGTCATCGATGGGACGACTTCGAACAGCCCGACCTCGGGAGCGCCCGGCTGCAGGTAGGGCGCGCTGGCGTAAACGCCCGCGGGGCCCTTGAGCGGCATGAACGCGCCGTTTGGCGTCTGCCACAGGGCAGATAGGAGGAGGATGAGGAAGACGCAGGGAAGGGTCATGAGCGTGCTGCGCCTGCTGCCGAGCATGAGCGCGGCGAGCGTCAGCAGCGGGATGACGACGCCGCCCACCGGGCGCACGGGCTCCGGGGCGAAGGGCGCGAGCACGACGATCTCGAGGAACGCGATGATGTACCAGTAGGCAAAGGCCTCGAACAGCGTGGCGGTGACGATGAGCAGGAAGAACCACGCGAGGACGGGCGACTGGTGCAGCACGGCCGGAAAGGCGAGCAGCACGCCCGCAATCGTGCCGAAGGGAGGCGTGCGGTAGGCGACGGCGAAAACGCCGAGCACGAGCAGCGGAACTACGTAAATGGGGTAGAACCTGAACGCGAGGAACAGAAACAGCGCGCCCGCGGCCACGAGCAGCGCCGCAAGCAGTGACTCGTTCTGTTGCAGGCTCAGCAGCAGAGCCTTGAGCTTCTCCCCCCTCAGCGAGCGCGGCCTGGGCTCGGGCGGCTTGGGCTGCGGCTTTGCCTTGGCCTCGGCCGCCTTCACCCCCTCGGCGAGCTTTTCCCCTGGCACGGGAATGAGATTGGATTACTGATTTAAAAAATGCGGGTTTTGGGGCGCGGGCTTCACGAGACCGCGAGAAGGATGTCTTCCTTCTTTAGAACGAGCGGGGTACGGCGCCTCTTCCCGTTTTTTTTCCTGCCGTTTCCCCTCGCGTGCCTGGCTATGGCGAGCGCGCGCTCGACAATCGCTATCGCCTTGTCCTCGAGAATCTCGGCCATGGCGTCGGGCGCGTCGAGGCCCACTCTGTCCGCGCCCGCCCTCCTGATTATCCTCTCCAGCTCCACTCGCGGAAGTACGGCCATAACCTCCTCGCCTCAAAAAAGCGCGCTCCCACACGCGCGGGAATGGGTGGAAAAACAACTTATTTAAAACTTGTCCGGTTCCGTCGTAAAAAAAAACCGGGCGGGCGCGCGCGGCCTTTTTTTTCAGGAAAGAAAGTTCCGGCAGCCCGCAATTTTTTTTTAAGGCTTTTGTCGCGCCCTTTTCGCTTCCGACGCTGGCAAAAAATTTCCGAGGAGGGCTGCGTGACTTTCCTTCCGGGTGGGAGGAAGCTATCGTCGTTTCCGAGACAGCCTTATTGCGTCGGCGAGTATCTCGCGGTGGTCGAAAGCGAGCGGCGGAAGGCGGACGAGCGGAAACCATCTCGCGGCGGCAGCGTCGTCCCCTCCCCTGGGCTCGAGCGGCCCGGCGGGCCTGCAGAGAAAGGCCGCAGTGACGGTCTTCCTCGGGTCGCGCGCCGGGGAGGAGTACACTCCGATGAGGCGCGCTGCCCTGACCCTCACGCCCGTCTCTTCAAGGCACTCCCTGGCGGCCGCCTGCTCGGCGGTTTCGCCCTCGTCAACGAAGCCGCCCGGCAGCGCCCACCGCCCGGCGAAAGGAGGGCGCGCCCTGCGCACCAGCAGCACGCTTCCCGCGTGGATGACGACGGCATCGGCCGTGGCCGGCCTCATTTTCTCCTCCTCTTTTCTTCGGCGAAAAATGCTGCCTCTTCCTCGTCAAGGCCGAAGAGCGCGGCGACCGCGGCGGTCCCTTTTTTTCCGGCCAGCGCGCGAAGCAGCGGGAAATACTCGGCTGCGTCCTTGGAGGAGCAGTGGAGGGCGCGCGCCACCTTCAGCCCAACGCGCTTGGCCAGGCTCCGCTCGCGCTTGCTCGCAGACAGCGCGCGGATGAAGCGCGGAAAAGAGTAGGCCGCGAACTTGTGGTAGGGCCTGCTCTTGGCGAGCGCCACGCCGGCCGTGAGCAGGTCGTTCGAATAGCGCAGGAAGCCCCAGTGCTGCCTGCGGATGATCCTCCCGTCGAAAACGTCGGCGCGCGAAAGGCGGTCGAGCGCGCGCGCCACGTCGCCGGCGTCCTCGTACTCGACAGGAATGTTCTCCTCGACCCACTTCTTGAAAAGGTCGTGGTCGATGTCCAGCCCGTCAGCCGCCCGGCGCGCTTCGGCGAACGAAGTGCTCTTGAAAAGCTCGCGCAGCGCGCCGAACACCTTCTTTTCCCTGTCCCGCTGGCCGAGAGGGGCGGCCGAGGGCGCGCCTCCCTCGCACGCGGCCTGCAGGTCGTTGATGGCGGCGCGCAGGTCGCCGCCGGCCTCGCGCGCTATGGAAGCGATGACGTCCGCGCTGACCTCGGCACCCTCTTTTTCGGCAATGCGCTTGAGCGCCCTGGTGATGTCGGCCGCATTCACCCGCTTGAATTCTATTTCGGTGCAGGCGGTCCTCAGGTGGGAGAGCACCGGGCTCCACAAGTCGTTTGCGGCGAAGACGACGGGATGGCGCGCGGTGTTGGCGAGGGCGAGCGCGGCGGCCGCCCCTCCCCTGTCCGCGCTCTGCAAGCCGTCGATCTCGTCGATGAGGATGAGGCGCTCCGACGCGGCGAGCGTGCCGGCCGCGCCGGCCAAGCCAGCCCTCTTCTCAATCTGCTCTCTCGTCCGAAGGTCGCTGGCGTTCAGCTCAAGCACTTCCCAGCCCATGGCCGCTGCCAGCGCGTGCGCGAGCGCGGTCTTCCCGCACCCTGCCGGCCCGTGGAAGAGAAGCGGCCTCGCCCGCTGGCTCCTCTTCCAGCCCAGCGCCCATTTTCTCGCCGCCTCGACTGCCTCGCGGTTTCCGGCGAACTCTTCAAGCGTGGGCGCGTGTTTGATGCACCAGAGCATGCGACCAACTCAAGCAAAGAAGAACAGCGCCAGGCCGCAGTCCCCGGCGGCCTCTGCCTGCGCGAGCAGGCTCGAAAGCCTGTTGAGGTCGCCTCGCGTGAGGCTGACGTCCACCCACGCGCTCGACAGCGCGCCGGTTGTGGCGTTGAAGCTCACGCGCAGCGCCTCGTACGGCGCGCCGCACGAGGGGTTCCTGTAGGAGAAGGAGTAGGTGACGAGCGCGGAGTCGGTGCCCAGCGGCCTCACGCTCTTTTCAAGCCTCTGCCCGCACGCGTTGATGGCCTGAATCTGGCCGGAGATGAAAGAGCGGTTCGCCCCGGCCGGCAGGGGAAGCGCGGCGAGCTCGTCAGCCGAACAGTTCGCGGCTCTGGCATAAAGCCTGTCGAACCGCTGGAGGAAAGCCGCATCCCTCGTGCCATCCGCGAGCGAGGACGCACGCGCAAGGACGTCGGGCTGCGGGCCCCCGCCCGCGCAGCCGAGCAGGAAGACCAGCGCGAGCAGTAAAAGAAAGCGCATGCAGAAAAAACAGCGGCGCGGGTTAAATAGATTGCGATGCGGGCGCTGGCGCGCCTGAGCCCGGCTTGGTGGCCACATGGGCGAGGCGGCTCTTAAGTTTTATTTCCCCCTTTTCCGTCCTCGCGTTGAGCTCGGCGGCCGCGTGATTCGCCACCCCGCTAATGCGGTAGGAGACCTCCCAGCCCTCGCCGGCCCGCACGATGCCGCGCTCCCACCGCAGCACCCTGCCGAAAATCGTGTCAGAGACTTTCGCCTCACCGGCGTCAAGAAGCTCGCCCTCCTGGACGATGTCGAGCAGCGCGGCGTTCCACAGCTCTAGGCCGGCGTTCTCGAGCCGCAGCCTCACTGTATCGCCCTCAACGCTCTTGACGAGCTCGAGCCTGGGCTTGAAAGCCACAGCGTAAATCAGCAGCGCGAGCACCGGAAGAGGCAGCAGCAGGGCGAGCGCGAGAATCCAGGCATAGTCCGGCAGCGAGAACCGCTGGGACAGCGTGTTCGAGAGCGGCTTCGTTGCCTGGGACAGGGCATCCTCTGGCTCGGCCACGCTTATCGCCTTCGAGACGTTGCCGTAGGAAACGCTCCAATCACCAACCTCGTCAAAAACGAACGAGACACGGCCGCCCGACAGCTGCTTGACGAAAACCCTTCCGGCCGGCGAGGTTATCGACAGCCATCCTCCGACAGGAGCGCCTTGCCTCAGCACGGCAATCGAAACCGGCTCGTTGATGAGCGCGGTTGCTGGAAAGAACAGCTCGACAGCAGGCCCGCCCTCGGACGCTTGCGATTGATTCGACTGCACACCGCCAGCAGGCGTCGCATCCGGCTCTGCGAGCTGAGATTGCGTTGGCGCCGCTTGGGGCGTCGACTGCTCACCGCCCGCAGGCGTCGCATCCGGCTCTGCGAGCTGAGATTGCGTTGGCGCCGCTTGGGGCGTGGTCTCTGGAATGAAAGTGCTGGGAGGGGGGCTGGAGTAGTAAGAGCCTGAGTCGCCGGAGCCGCTGTCCGAGCCGTAGTAAGAGCCGCCTCCCCCGCTGCCTCCGCCACCACCGCCGCCTCCCGCGGGCGGGGCCGGAACGTCGTAGTAGAAAACAACCCGGTGGTCGCCCTCGTGAAGCGAGGAGTTCGTGTGGTTTGTCCCCACAACGATTTCAATCGCGCTCGCGTTTTCAGACCACGCCACATCCCGGCTACTTCCGTCGATGGCCACTCCGGCGCTTCCGCCCACCGCGCTCGCCCAGTCCGCCAAGAGGTCTTTGGCGAAAGCATAGCGGATGCGCAGGCTCGGGGTGAGGTTGTTCTCAGGCACGCGGATGCACGCGCGCAGCTCCCTGCGAGTCTGGGACGGCGCGGAAAAGGCCGGGGCCGCGCACTCGCTCGGGCCCGGCATCGAGGCGTTAGCGGAGAGAAGCGAGGAGGCGTTTGGCTCGAGCTCGACAACCCCGAAGGCCGCATCCAGAATCCACGCGCCCTCGCTCGCGTTCGCGAAGGTCTGCCTGATCCTCCTGACGGGATTGGTGTTGTTGAAAATGAATTTGAGGGTGGCGCGCAGCGGCTGGCCCACGCGCGCCTCTTCAGGCAGAAGCTCTTCCAGCAGGGCTTTGTCAATGCCTTTTACCCTGAAGCGCAGGGAAAAGGAACAGTTGGCGTACTCGGGGCACGAGGCGTTGAAGGCTGCCAGCGAGCCGTTCAGCGAGACCGGGACAGGAGAGCCGCCGGCCTCGGCCTCGAGCGAGCCGTCGAAGTCGGCGGGCAGGGAATAACTTATCGTGCCACTGAAGGGCGTGTGCTTGTTGTTTATCGCAGTAAAGAAGACCGTGAGCGTGTTCTCTTCAATCCCCTCAGCGTTCTGCATGTCGGTAGTGTTGGCTTCAATGAGTATGGCCACGCTGGCTGCCCCCCTGCTTCCCAACGGGGATTCAAACGCGCTCAGCAAGAGCGTCTTGAGGCCGAGAGGCTCGCTGTCAGCAATCGGCAGTTCGAGGACGCAGGAGCCGTTGTCTGCTGTTAGGCAGGAGGACGAGCCGTTTGTCTCCGAGATGGTGATGCCGGCGGACGCGGTGCCGTTTATGCTCGCGCTGGCGAGAACGCGCGCCATCTCCCCCGGAAAGTAGGCGTCGCGCGGGTGGCCGTCGAGGAGGGAGGGTGTGAGGGCGATGGCTGGAGTGAGGTAGGAGACGTTGGAGGCGCCGGCCACGCGCAGCACGCCGTTCTCAAGCGAGCAGTTGCCGCATGAGACGTTGCTAGCGCGCGCGGGCAGGCTGACGCGCAGCACGCTTGCGTTCGAGCTGCCGAGCAAGGGCAGGGTGTAGCGCACGCTATCCGCCAGCAGCTCGAATGAGGCCCAAGCCTGCGCGAGCGCTGTTGTGGGGGAAAAGCTCATGCGAGCATACAGCGGGACTGACCTGCAGGAGAGAGCTGGGCAACCGCCGCTCCCTTGAGCCAGGAAAGCGCCGCTCTCCCCGGTTATGGACAGGGTGTTGGCACCGGCATTGAAGCAGCTCGCAGGGAAGGAGACGCTTTTCCCGTGCTGGCCACCCGCGCATTTGTGGTAACAGGAATTCTGAATGTCGGCCGCACACCTGCCGTTTATCGAAACGGTAACTTTTGGAATCCCGTAATAGCATTCGAGGATGGAGAGCGATATCGTGCCATCAGCAGGCGATGGGAGGGTGAAGGTGAAGGCTGGCCTGGTCACGAGGAAGATGTTGTCGTACACATCCTTAGAACACACTCTGCCCGAAGTGAAGACCTTCACCGCATTGTCCAAATAGGAGCAGGGATAGGAACCCATGCTGCGCGGGGAGCACGACGAATAGAGCGCAAAGCCGGGCACCTCCTCGGTATAGTTGAAAGCGACTTCCGCAGCCGCAGCTAAGTGGAGAAGCAAGCTCACAAAAAACACGCGCAGGGTCATGCCATAGGTCGCCATGCTATAAATATTCCCCTATTAAATAATAGCGGTTGTTTTGCATGGGTTTCATCGAGAGCGTGCGCGCGCTTTTCGAAAGAGGAAGCAGGGAGGTGACTCTCGCAGAGCTGGAAAAAACTGCTGAAGAAGGCGTGGCGAGGGCGCGCGAGCCTTTCCTGCCGGGCGCGGCAAGCGCCTTGGGGGCCGCGCGCGCCGCCCTCGCGGCGATTGAGGGCGCGCTCGCCGAGCTCGAGCGCGCGCCGGACAGGGAAGGCGAAGTGGCGGCGAGGATAGCCAGGGAGATGAAGGCCAACTACATTCAGAGGGTAAAAAAGCTCGTTGAGGCTGGCGGGCAGGACGGTTCGTTCGAAGGCCTCGAGGCAGCGCGCGCCGAGCTCGCGGCCAGGCTGGCCGGCATCCACAAGGCGAACAACGACAACAGGTACCTGTTCGCGCTCCACAAGGCCGAGATGGAGCGAATCGCTGGAGAGATGAAGGCGGCATTCGGCGCGCTGAAGCGCATGGAGGACGCGCTCGCGCGGGCGAGGGAAGCGGGCGGGAAGTGGGAGGCGCTCGCGCGGGCGTGCGGCGCGCTCGCGGCACTCCACGAGGAAAAGAAGAGAGCGGAGGACAGGGCCGCGGCGGCGGCCGAGAAGGCCGGGCGGGCGAGGGAAGCGCTCGCGGCGCTCGCCGCAAGCCACAGGAAGGAAGAGGCGGAGAGGGCGAGGGAAAGAGCCGCGCAGGCCGCCGCGGCTCTTGAGGCCGCGCGCGGGAGGATAGCGCGCCTCGCCGCGCTCGCCGCCAGGGAACTGCGCAAGGCCGCGCACGCCGGAGCCAAAAAAGACTTGGCCGCGGTGGAGGAGTTTCTCGCCGATCCCACGGGAGTTTTCGCGAACGTGGAAAAAAGAGCGATCGTGGCGCGCGTGGCGGCAGAGGCCGCGCGGGCTGCCGGGAAGGAGCGGGTGGCCGCCGGACTGAGGGAGCTCGCCCGACAGTCGGACGCCATGTGGTCCGCGGTGAGACAGGCCGAGGAGGAGGCCGCAGAGGCCGAGGCCGCGATCGGCCCTCTCGCAGAAGCGCAGAGGAGGCTCGAGCGGGCGCGCGCCGATGTCGCGAGCGCGGAGGGAGAGGCTGAGCGGGCGCGGGCGAGAGCGAAGGAAATTGAAAAAGAAATCGAGGCAAAAAAAGCAGCGCTCGAAAAAACGGCTGCCGAGCTCACGGGAGGGAAAACGGCGGTCAGTATTCCTCGCTGAGCTCGAGCTGGAGCAGCGCCTCCTCGAGCTCGCTCCTCTGTTTTTCCAGAAGCTTTCGAATGCGCTCGATGCGCTTGGCCTGCAGGTCGACCGCCCTGTATTTGCGTGCGGCTTTGTTGAAGTGCTCTATGGAGAGCGTGTAAAACTCCTCCTTGTCCATCGCCCGCGCGATGTCGGTCAGTATGTCTCCGAGGAGCTTGTTCGCGGCAATCTTGACGTCGCTCTTCAGCTGATGCTCCTTCTGCAGGTTCTCCTTTATTATTCTGACAACGCGGGCGGTTGGAAAAGGCAGCTTGGCCTCCTCCTCTTCAGGAATCTCCTCGCCCGCAGCCTCCTCGGCCGCCACCTTCTCTTCTTCAGCCACCGCAACACCTTGCAAGCCTTTAAGTTGTTGTATTTTAAATACATGCTGATGGCCACGCTGCACGCCGGAAAAATCGTCGAGGAAAACCCCGCGCTGGCGGACGGGATTTTCAAGAGGGGATTCGGCAGAATGTTTGGCGAGAGCGTATTGCTTCATCCACTCGAGGCGGCTTACCTCGTCTCCATCGACAAGATAAAGGTGGTGAGCAGGGGAAGAAAACTGGGCGAGCGCGAGCTGCTCGCTCTTGCAAAAAAGAGCGATGCGCTTGCCCTTGAAAAATACGCCGTGCTGGCCGACCTGAGGAGGAAAGGGTGTGCCGTGCGCATCGCCGAGGGCGAGCGCTGGCTGCGCGTTTATGAAAGGGGAAAGAGGCCTGGTGAGGCGCCCTCCAAGTTTCTTGTCAGGGTGGTGAGGGAAGGCGAGAGGGCGAGCGCGAAGGAAGTCGTCGGGGAGGCGGAGAGAGCTCACAACGCGCGCAAGAGGCTGGTGTGGGCGCTCGTGAGGCGAGGCGGCGTATCTTATTACAGGATAGAGAGGGCTGGATTCTGATGCCTAACTGCATACGGTGCGGGCGTGCCATCGAGCCCTGGGAGATGGGGCTCTACTACGGCTCCTTCCTGTGCTCTTACTGCTACGGAGAGAAGATGAAGGAGAGGGAGCGCAGCGAGATATGCACAAGCTGCTACGGACACTTTAAGAAGAGCGAGGTGAGCACGCGCTTTGGGCGCACGCTGTGCGCGTCCTGCGCCCAGAAAGAGGAGGCGAGGAGGCGCGAGGCCATGTGCAAGGTGTGCGGCCGCTGGATAATAGACCCGAACGAAAAGCGCATCACGCCAACCGGCGAGGCCATGTGCGTCGAGTGCTATCACAAGGAAATGGGCGCCATGCGGCTGGCGGCGAAAGTGTGCGTGAGGTGCGGCAAGAGCACGGTGGCGCGGTTCGTGACGGAAAAGGGCGAGGTTTACTGCCCCCCGTGCTCTGCGCTCGTCGCCGAGGCGCTCAGGGAAGAGAGGGCTCCGCCCGTGGTCGTCGAGGAAGAGGAGACGCCTGTCATAAAGAGGCTGAGGGGGGTGCTCGAGAAGATTCTCAGGGGCTAGCGCCTGCGAGGAAGGCATCCGTTTCCTTTCCCATGTAGTCGAGGTCGGTTATCGTATCCTTCTTGCGCCACCACAAGCGCGCAGCGACCGGCTCGCCCGCCGTCCGCTCTCCGACAATTTTCGCCACGAGCTTGACGAGCGCGAGGTGCCGCAGCTCGGTGGAGAATTCCGCCAGCCCCTCTTCAAGCAAAACGCTGGCCTTGTTGCCGAGGATCAGAAGCCCGTAGGAGTAGAGTGTGCCCGAGCCGGTGATGAGCTCGTTGCAGAACTCCGGCGGCACGGCAGTGCGCTTTGCCATCGAGCGGGCGAGAAGCCACCTGTGCGCGCGCTGGAGGACCGCGTGGTGCTCCAGCACGGAGCAGGCGAGCGCGCGATGCTGAATGTACGGCACGCTCCTGCCGCGCGCCAAGAGGAGGTTTTCCTCCACAACCCCGTGGGTGTGCACGGCGAGCACGCGCGTGGTGTCCTCGCGCAGGAGAATCACTCCGCGGCGGTGGTTTTCCTTCGCCGCTTTTTCAACGGCTTTGCTTCCGAGCGGCGCGAAAACCGCAGCGGCAGGGGGGAGGCTGATGTCCTCTAGAAGGTATTTTTCGAAAGGAGACCACAGAGACGTTTCCTTGTGGCGGGTGTGCGTGAGGCCCAACCTCACGCACAGCGCGCGGAACTTCTCTTTTTTAATACCGGATTGCAGCAAGAGAGCACCATAGTGTTCTTTTGGCAAAGGCGGTATTTAAGGCTATGGATAGACTGCGCTCGCGTGAGGGCTTTCGAAGACGCGGATTGAGAGCGCCCCGCCCACCTTCCCCTTTATTCTCCCGTAAAAAAACCTCGCGAGCTGCTCGGCAGTGATCGCGCTGAGCGGCAGGAAGGCCACGTCACCCTCTGGGAAAACGAATCTTTTTCCGCACGCGGCCACCTCAACCTCGCCGCTTTTCCTCCTCGCCTTTACGCTCCTGCTTTTCTCCGGCAGCAGGAACTTGTGGTCGAGCGGCGCTGCGGCCTCGCGCAGCAGGCGCCTGAGCTCGCGGAAGTCAACGACGTAACCCTCTCTGCCCATTTTCCCCTCGACTTCCGCCTCTATTTCATAGTTGTGCCCGTGGATGGCCTCGCGCTCGCCGGCCGTCATCACGAAGTGCGCCGCGCTGAAATAAACGCCTGAGACGACAACCCTCACGTCCCTTCCCTCAGCTCTCCGAGCGAAACGATTTTTTCTGCAAACGCGTTGTGCGCGTGAATGCTCTCGGCGCTCTCGCACCGGGCTGTGACCAGCGCGTCAGGCGCCAGGTTCGGATAGGCCGCGAGCAGGCCGCTGAGCATGTTGCGAACAACATCTTCAACAAAGGCAGGCCTGGCGTGCGCCTCGACTATGACCTTGAGCTCGTCCTCCCTCTTGAGCACGTCGAACGCGGGCGAAGACATGCTGGCCTCGGCGATTTCCACGAGGTCTTGGGCATCAACGCGCTCGCCCTCGCCCGTCTCAACGATGAGCGTCGCCCTGCACCTCTGGTTGTGGCTCGCGAGCGGGATGGACGCGAGCGCCAGCTCCGCTTGTTTCTCATCAAAACCCTCCTTGAGGAGCTTGCCGCGCGCGTGCTCTCTGGCCAGCTCGAGGCCGCACGGGCACACGGTCATGCCGGTGGCTTCTATGCCGATTGATTTCCTCGTCCTGACTGCCCCGTCCTCCGCCCACGAAACGGCTTTCGCGAGAATGCGGTAGTTCTCCTGGACGGGTGAGCCGCTGGCCGGCGCCTGCCTCGGCAGGATGAGGTCGGCGGCCAGGCGCACTTCGGCGCGCGTGGCGTGCTCGTTCCTCTCCAACAGCCTCTTTGATATCTCGGAGCACAGCGTCTCAACATCGGCGACATTCTCCGAAGCTGCGCGCTCGACGCACTCGTTGATGACCTCGTTGTGCCGGCTGAAGTGCGCGCCCCTCTGCCCGCCCACCACGTCGACAAAAGCGTCGATGCTGGCGTACAGAACTGTTTTTTTCCCTTCCTCGTTCTCCTGCACGAGCGCCTTCTTTATGCCCGTCACGCCGGCGCGCGTGAGCGGCACCCTGAAGGCAGGGGGCCAAGCGTGAATATCGGGCAACGCCTGCATGGACTCTGTGTCTCTCACAGGTATTTAAATCGGGAGCGCAATTACTTAAACCGTGTTGTCGGCAGGCATTGATGCCGGAAGCTCGCGGTGGTCGATTGCTTTCCTCACAGATGGCAAACTATCTGCCTATAGGGAGATGGGGAGCGCCGAGGCAAAGAGGAGAACACGACGAATCGCTGACCTCGTTGCCGCTGCTGATGTCGTTGCTGCCCCTTCCGGTTATGGGCTTCCCCTCACCCATGTGAGCAAGCTCACCGCCCGCGACTTTCGCCTCCTCGCCTTCAAGAGAGAGCGCGAGAGCATTCTCGGGCTCACCGCGCTGTTGCGCGAGCTGAAGCAGAGAGGGATCAATGCATACGTGCTGCCGGGGGCCAAGCATCTCCCCACAGTGCCCGATTGGAGGAAAATAAACAAGCTCGACTTGGGGACGCCGGACAAGGTGGCGGCGTGCGCTTGTGCGATCGCTACCCTTGCCCGCAAAAAAAGCATCAGATTCGACGAGACGACTTTCCTTTTCGCCGAGCTCGGGAGCTTTTTCAACGCGTTTCTTACGGTGGAGGAAGGCAGGATAATCGACGGGGTTGGAGGAAGTTGCGCGAGCATGGGCTGGCGAGCGAGGGGCGCGGTTGATTCGGAGCTGGTTGGGAAAATGGCTGGCGGGCGGATGGCGGGCAAACGATTTGTTTTCTCCGGCGGCGTGATTGATGCGAGGCGAGCCTGCCGCGATGCAGAGAGGGCCTACTGGGAGGGGGTGCTCAAGGACCTTGCGAGATTGCGCGTTGCCCTCGATGCAAAGGAAGTCGTTCTCTCAGGCGCGCTCGCGGGCAAAGCAAAGGAGAAGCTCGAGGTGCTTGGGGCAGGCTTTTCCTTCTTCGACCTCCAAGGTTATTGGCATGGAAGAAAGCCTGCGGCGATCGGTGCGGCCATGCTGGCGGACGGCATCGCCGGTGGGGAATTCCATCCATTATTTGATTGCATGGAGATTGATGGCGCGAGCGGCAGCATACTTGATTTTGTGGTGTGAAAGATGAAGAAAGGTGTGCAGAGGCTGGGGGGCGGACGGCCGGCAGAATTTCCCAGCATACTGGAGAGAGGCAAAACCGTCCTCGGCCTGCAGGTGGCCAAGAGCGCGCACAAAAGCTCTGTGGAGGCTCTCCTCCAGGGGCTGTCCCGCTCCCCTTTCCACATTCTCGACGCACTCGCCAAAGTTGATTACAAGGAGGATGCGGCGCTCATGGAGAGGGTTGCAGACGAAGCCTCGCAATTTCTCGGCAGGGAGGATGAGGTTGGCGAGAAAGCATACGAGCTGATGCGCGCGCTGTATTACGATGCGCGCACAGCGCTCGGCTCCATCGAGGCGCAGGGTGCGGTGGAGAGGATTGGGCTGGAACCGAAGGCGAAGGCACTGCGCGCGCTGGCCGAGCGCATCGAGCGCCTTCTCGCAGAGAGCGGGTTGGCTTAAGCAGGAGAGCTGCTGAAGTGTGCGATGGATGCGCCCTTGTTCCTCACCCTCGAGACGAAGGCGTTTGGCAGGAAAGAAGCAAGCCCTCTGGCCTGCTTCGCCGAGTCGGTCACGCCGAAAACGAGGGGGCCGAAGGAGGAGAGGCCTGCGCCCGCGCATTCTTTCTGCAGCAAGGTAAAAGCTTCGCGTGTTGCTTTCTCTTGAAACCTCCACTCTATTTTCTTGAAGCCGATGGATTGAAGCGCGACGATGCCTTCGCCGAACAAACTGATGTCTCGCTCGAGCGCGCCTGGAGCAATTTGGGAAAAAGCGGCTGCAAAAGCGCGCTCAACCTCCCTGCTTGGAATCGGGCAGTAGCGCGCGAAAATTTTTTTCTCCAGCTTCCCGTGAATGCGTTTTGGTGAAGGAACGCTGCATACAAAAAGCCAGTTTCGGGGAAGGGGAATGCGCGCCAGCAGGGGGGGAGGAGGGGCGCGCGAGGCGGCCGAGGGTAGAAACGACTTTTTTTCACTTGGAAAGGCATGGCCGGCATCGAAAATGAGGCCTCCTTTGGCAAAGCCCCATGTGCCGATGCCGCTCGTGCCCCCCCTGCCGACCACTCGCGCAAGCTCTGGCGCGCGCCTGTGTGGCGCGCAGGCTTTTGCCACAGCGAGCAGGAGCTGAGTGGTTGAGCCGAGGCCGACGTGAGGAGGAATGGAGCGGCGGACGATGATGCGGTGAGGGGCAAATGCGCGTGCGGCCGCGAGTATCTCTGCAACCCTTTCCTCCGCAATGACTTCGGTGCGCTTGCTTTCCTCGGCCTCAACCTCCACCCCAGGCTTCTCCAGATAAACGCCCGCGCCGCCGTCGCAGCGCCCGCGCTCGCCGTTCAGGTCAAACAAGCCGAAGTGCAGCCTGCTGCCGGTCCTGACAACCACTCCCACAAGATTAATAGAATAAAGCACGAATAAAGAGTTTGTGGGGGGGCATGGGAAGGACGCTCGCCGTGACCGCCAGGGACGCCGCGCGCGCGGCCAGGCCCGTTCCGGGCGTTGATTACCTTGTGTGCGAGTGGGGAGTGGCGGCGCTGCTTCCGCTGGCGCTCGTTGAGGAACAGCTCAGACTGATTGATTTGAGTAACTACGAGCGCGTGATTCTGCCGGGCGGAGTGAATTTTGATGTGCGCGAGCTTGAGAGGCGCGTGGGAATTCCATGCTTCCGTGGTCCCACACACATCGGCGACCTGCCGTGGGTGATTGCGAGAGGGCTCGCGCTGTCCAAAGATGTTCCGGCAGAGAAGCTGCACGCAAGGGAGATGGCCGAGGAAGCCGCGCGGGTTGTCGCAGAGGCCGAGAGAAAAGGGAATGTGTGGGGCAGGCTGCGGATTGGAGGAACAATGCGCGTGATCGGCGAGATCGTCGACGCCCCGAGAATGAGCGATGAGGAGGTGGCCGCGCGGGCCGAGTACTTCAAACGGGAGGGCGCGAGCGTGATAGACATCGGGATGGTTGCCAACGAGGATAATTCCGGGGAGATTGAAAGGCTGGTGAAAGCGGCTGGGAAAAGCGGGCTTCCGGTGAGCGTGGATTCGATGCACGAGAAGGAGCTTGCGGCTGCGGCGGATGCGGGGGCGGACCTTCTCCTCAGCCTCACGCTCGACAGCATAGAGCTCGCGCCCTCGCTCGGCATCCCGTGCGTGGTGATTCCGGGAAAAGGCGGGAGGATTGCGAAAGGAATTTGGGAAAAAGTGGAGTGGCTTGAGGAGGCCGGGCAGAAGCTGAAGAAGATGGGTTTCGAGAAGTTCATCGCCGACTCCATTCTCGAGCCCGTGGGCGCGGGCTTTGCCGACTCGCTGCTCGCCTATCATCATTTCAGACAGAGGAATCCGGGCGTGCCGCTCATGATGGGCGTTGGAAATGTCGTTGAACTATTCGATGCGGACAGCGTGGGGATGAACGCGCTGCTTGCGGGCTTTGCCAGCGAGATTGGCGTTGAGTTTCTGTTTGCGCCTGAGAAAAGCCCAAAGGCAAGAGGGAGTGTGAGGGAGCTGGCTGCTGCGGCGAGGCTGCTGTGCGTGGCGAGGGAGAGAAGAGCGGTTCCGAAAGACTTGGGGTTCAGCGTGCTGGCGCTCAAGGAAAAGAGAGAGCTGCCGAGCGTGGCGATTTCCGCCGACGAAGTTGTCGAGGCGGAGGAGGCCAGGCCGAAGTACGACAGAGGAAGCTTCAGAATATTCCTCTCGGACAGAATAAACGCGGTGTGGGAAGAAGGCGGGCGGAGGATTCTCTTTACTGGGAAAAACGCGAGGGAGGTTGGAATCGCAATCGCTAGGGACGGGAGGGTGAAAATCTCCAAAGAACACGCGGTTTATCTTGGCAGGGAGCTGGCGAAGGCGGAGCTGTGTCTCCTGCTGCGCAAGAGCTATGTGCAGGACGAGCCGATGGAGTGGGGAATCTATGGAGCTCGGTGCATGGATGAAGGAATATGAGAGGATAAAGAGGCAGCTCGCTCCCCTTCGCCTGAATTTCGATAGGGATGAGAGGGCGCGCGATGCGCTTACAAAGATGGTGAGAGGTGGGAAGGAGTTGTTGCTGTTCCTTCAAGGCAAGCCGGCAATCGTTTTTGGGAACGCGCGCGGAATGAGAAACAGCATAATGCTCGTCCATCCCTGCGTGGTGATTGCCGCGGACGGCGCGACCCAAACGCTGCTGGAAAATGGCATTGTTCCAGATGTTGTATGCACGGACTTGGACGGAAGGATGGAGGCAATAAGGGAGGCGGGCGAGAGAGGCGCTGTTATAGTGATTCACGCACACGGTGACAACATCGGCAAACTGAGTGGGGCGCTGCGGTTATTGCGAGGGTGCAAGCTCATCGGCACAACGCAGGTGGAACCAAAAGGGCGCGTGTACAACTTTGGTGGATTCACTGACGGGGACAGGTGCGTCTTCCTGGCACGGGCTTTTGGCGCGAGCCCCATCGGTTTTGTCGGGATTGACTTCAGGGGCACAAAGCACGGCGTGGCGAGGAGGCTCATCGGCCTGCTGAGAAGGGAGAGGGCTGATGTATTCAATCTGGCAACGCGGCGCGGGTGGAAGGGTTTTGTGAGGTGTGTGCGTGGATCTTGAGGGTTTTGCGAGAAGGGCCCTCGCGAAAGGGGAGGAGAGGGCGAAGGCGGAGGCCGGCATGGCCAGGCTCATCGCAGCGATAAAGGGCATCGACCGCGCGCGGGCGAGTGCCATTGCGGCGGCCGTGTTTGACGAAGTGGTGCTGTCGAACAAAAAACCGCGCAGCTCCTGGCTCGCACGCCTGCTCTCCTGCCCGAGGAGCGGAGTCAGCATGGGCGCGATGGGCGTGGGCAGCAGGGGAACGGGCGATTTTTTCGTGCACAGGCTGCTCGCTGGATTCGCCAGCGGAAAAACGGCGCTCGGACCGGGCGCGCTGGATGACGCGGGAGCGGTGAAGGCCGGCCGCAACACGATTGTCGTGTCGGTGGATGGAACGCACTCGCGCCTCAGCGAATGGCCCTTTCTGGCAGGCTTTCACGTCACGAGGGCCGCCCTGCGCGATGTGCTCGTGAAGGGGGCAAGGCCGGTCGCGCTCTTCACAGACCTGCATCTGGCCGATGACGGCGATGTCGGCAAGCTGTTCGATTTTTCAGCAGGCATCGGGACGGTGAGCGAGCTGACGGGCGTGCCGCTCGTTGCGGGCAGCACGCTCCGCGTTGGCGGCGACATGGTCATAGGAGACAGGATGGTGTCGTGCGTGGGGGCGGTTGGGGTGGCGGGCAGAAACCTGTTTGCGAGAGCAAACGTGAAGCCCGGCGATGCCATTGTGATGACGGAGGGCGCGGGTGGCGGCACGGTGTGCACGGCGGCGATTTTCTCGGGGCACCACGATGTTGTCGCCAAGACGCTCAACATCAACTTCATCAGGGCCTGCAGAGCGCTCGCCGGCTGTCCCGGCATTCACGCCATGCTCGATGTGACGAACGGGGGGCTGAGGGGCGATGCGGCTGAGGTGTGCAGGGCGAGCGGCGTGGGGCTTATGTTGGAAGAGAAGCAGGTGAGGGAAATGGTGAACGCGCGGGTGCTCGCCCTTTTGGAGGAACAGGGCATTGATTACCTTGGTGTGTCGCTGGACTCGCTTCTTGCATTTACGCGAAAGCCGGAGCTTGCGCTCGAAAGGCTCAAGCGGGCCGGGGTGAAGGCGGCTGTTGTTGGAAAAGCGGCGGGAAAAGAATGCCGGCTCCTGCTTGACGGGCGCGCGGTTCCTCTTCTGCCGAGGTTCCGCGAAAGCGCCTATACGAAAATTAAAAAATTGGCTGGAGAAGAAGAGCCGGGGGAGAAGAGCGCGATGGAGGCGCGCGTGCTGCGGGCAGCGGAAGAGGCGAGGAGAAAAATGCGTGAGGCAGTGAAGTTCGTGAGGAAGAGTGGATGAGGGTTGACCTCAAGCAAGCCGGCATGGAAAGGGACTGGATTTATGAGGGAATTGTGAGCACCTACTCGCCAGAAGGGCTGGCGAACGCCGCGCCCATGGGCTTTCACTCGAGCGACTTGAAGACGATAGTCGTGCGCCCCTACAGGGAGACGCAGACCTACGCCAACATTCAAGCAAGAAGATGTTTCGTGCTGAATTTTGTCGAAGACGTTGAGGAATTCTATACGCACATTTTCGACACGGACAAGGCCGGGAAAGAGCGATTCCGCAAGACAGACATCGACGCGCCCGCGCTCTCCTGCGCGCCATCCTACTGGCAGTGCAAGGTGCTCGCGTTCAAGGAGGACGGCAGCGGACGGGGAACGATAACGGCAGACGTTGTGGATGGCGTTGGCAAGCCCACCCTGCTCTCGCGCGCGCCCGCGCTCGCGCTCGAGTGCGTCATCGCCGCCACAAAAATCGGCATGGACGCTGAGAAGGATGCTTTCCTCAAGCGGTTTCTTGAAGAGGCGGCCGCAACCATCGCGCGCGTGGCTCCCAAGAGCAAGTATGAGGAGATAGCGAGAGGATGCCTGACGCGCACCAGAGGCTAGGTCGCCGGCTGCATGCCCGCGCTGATGTCGCCCCTAATCACCCGGGGGGAGGCGCTTCCCTCGCTTTGGAGATGGTAGCGGATGTAAAGCCGCCCTCTATAGGTATCGCCCAGCTTGCCTGTCGCTGTCGTGCCGTCGCCGAGTCTGCAGGCAGCGAAATTCACAGGGCCGGCGTAGCCGGCATCGATGCTCGCATTGGTGCTCTCCCAGACCGGTGGCTCGCCCTGGGCGGTGGGCTGCTCGGCCGTGCAGGCCACGCCCGTGACGATGATTTTGTCGCTGAGGCCATTGTAGATTGTTGTGTTGAGCGAACCATCCACCTCGAGCCTGAAGCTCCTGCACTGAATGCCCGGCGGAAAAGAGCAGATGTCGGGCGTCTTTCCGCCCGCGCTGAAAACGCCGAGATAGACGAGCACGGCCAGCGCGACGACAATGATGACGATGGCCCAGCCATAGGACATGAGGTACTCCATGGCCGCCTGCGCCTTCATGAAGCGCTTTCGGCGGAATGAATTATAAGCCTTTTGAAAGTGATGAGAGCGCGCGCTTTGCGCGCGAGAGTGCAGCCCGTCCCTTTTCCGTAATCATGTAATACTTCCTCCTGCCCCTCTGCCTGCCCGCGATGAGCCCCTCTGCCTGCAGCTTGTAGAGAACAACATAGCTCAGAATGAGGCCCGGCTTCCAGCCGAACTCGCTTTCGATGTCGTCCCTCAGGGTATAGGCGTACCTCTCCCGCCTTCGCAGGAGGGAGAGCACGTAAAGCCAAAGGTTCTCCGTGGTCAGGGCGCGCGCCAGCCTTTTCTCAGGGAGCGTTTTGTCTGCCATGCAAAGCTTTTTATTTAATTCTTATTAAATAATGTTTAACAGGGATTAAATATGACAAGGAGGAATATCAGGATAGCCATTGCGGGTCTGGGGAACTGCGCGAGCTCGCTCGTGCAGGGGCTGACCTATTACAGGCACGTGAGCAGCAACGACGAGAGCGTGCCGGGCCTCATGCACAATGTGCTCGGGGGGTACCGCATAGGCGACATACGGGTTGTGGCGGCTTTCGATGTGGACAAGCGGAAGGTCGGCAGGGACGTGAGTGAGGCGATTTTTTCTCCCCCGAACTGCACGCAGATCTTCTGCAAAAACATCCCAAAGACTGGCGTGATTGTGCAGAAGGGGCCCGTGCTGGATGGCGTTGCGGAAACAACGAGAGGCAGCTTCTTGGTCGACCCGGCCCAGAAGCCCGTTGATGTGGCCGAGGCGCTGCGCGAGGCTGAAGCCGACATGCTCATCAATTACCTGCCTGTGGGCAGTGAGGAGGCCGTGCGGTACTATGCGCGGGCCGCACTGGATGCAGGGTGCGCGTTCATCAACTGCATGCCCGTGTTTATAGCAAGCGATGAGGCGTGGGCGAAGAGGTTTGAGGAAAAAGGGCTGCCGGTTGTTGGCGACGACATTAAGAGCCAGGTGGGTGCGACAATCCTGCATCGCACGCTCGCTCGCCTCTTCCTTGAGAGGGGCGTGAAAGTTGAACGCACCTACCAGCTGAATGTGGGGGGCAACACCGACTTCCTCAACATGCTAGAGAGGCAGAGGCTGAAGAGCAAGAAGATAAGCAAGACAAGCGCGGTGCAGAGCCAGTTTCCAGTGCCTCTTGACTCCGAGGACATTCACATCGGCCCCAGCGATTACGTGCCTTGGCTCAAGGACAAGAAATTGGCTTTTATTCGCATTGAGGGAAGAAAGTTTGGAGACGTGCCCATCAGCCTCGAGTGCAGGCTCGACGTGGAGGATTCGCCGAACAGCGCGGGAATCGTTGTTGATGCGATAAGGTGCGCAAAGCTGGCGCTTGAGAGGGGAATAGGCGGCGCTCTCATTTCGGCCTCTTCTTACTTCATGAAACATCCCCCGCAGCAATTCACTGACACAGAGGCGAGGGAGAGGCTTGAGGAGTTCATCGCCGGCCTGCGCGAGCGATGAGGCGATTGTGTGGGTGTGAAAACAGAACTGCCTGACTTCGTTGAACGCATTTCAAACAGGCTGGGCATATTCTTTGCGGGCTGGCCGCTCACGCCAAACCAGTGGACGCTGCTGAGTGTGGTGCCTGCGCTGGCGGGCTTTATTGCGCTGGTCTATGGCCAGCTGGCCGCAGGCATCGTGCTGTTTGCTCTTTCTGCAGTCATCGATGCGATTGACGGCGGGGTGGCGCGCATGAGCGGTGCGGTCACAAGGCTGGGCGCATTTCTGGATGGGCTCATGGACAGGGTGGTTGAGGCCCTCTTGCTTTTTGGATTGATGTTCTCCAACCTCGTGGCCGATTGGATGCTGCCGGCGCATGCATGGATTGCCATCCTCCTTTTTGCTGGAACTGCCATGACGAGCTATGTGCGGGCTTACGCGCACCACCGAAGGGCGGTCACGGATGAGAAAAAGCTGGGGAGGATGGGTGGCGTGCTCGAGAGGCCCGAGAGGCTGATTCTGGTTTTTGCTGGAATGGCTGCATGGTTCGTGCAGCCGATCTATCTCACGTATGCGTTGGCTGCCGCATCGCTGCTGGCGTGCATCACCGTGCTCCAGCGCATCTGGTTTGTGGTGAAGAACGCCGAGTAAGGCATGATTTAATAAACGGGGACAAAAAACGATTGTGAAAACGCTTTGGCTGAGACCAAAACACTGCGTGGACGCCCGCGCGGTGGGGGAACGGTGGCTCGAGCAGCAAAGGACGTTCATGAGGGAGCACGAGAGGAGAAGCAGGCCGGCGGCGTACAAAACGTGTTCGCTCGTGCGCGGGGTTACGGTGCGCGGGCTCGAAAAGCTCGAGTTCAACGGAACAAGGTGCAGAATCATCAAGGGCAATAATGGGTGGCTTACGCTGGGTGCTTGCGGGAGCCAGAAGGTTGGACGAAGAATCTTGGAAGGCGTTGCTGGAAGTCGTGCGCGAAAAAACCGGGATGACGAGCTTCATGCTTCTCAAAAACGCGCCCCGCTACGGGTTTTCCGAAAAGGAGGTGAATGCGGTGAAAAGGCTGATGCGGGTCGAGCGCGAGGATGAGGTCGTGCTGTTCTCCTGCCCGCACGCAAAGGCATGGAAATCGTTTCGGATTCTGCTGGAGAAAAGCCGGCAAAAATGAACTGGGCGAGAAAGAGTTTTATAGGCGCTGTGCCATTGTAGCTGCATGCGTTTTCTCGAAGCCCTCGAGTCGCTCGAGCGCGGGGAACGGAGCCCGGAGGCTGTGGCAAGGCTGCTCGCTGCCGACGAGCGCGAGGCTGGCGAGCTGTTCGCGCGCGCTGACGCGGCGAGAGAAAAGTTCGTCGGTAAGGCCACGTGCGTGCATGGAGTGCTCGAGTTCAGCAACTGGTGCAGGAACAACTGCCTCTACTGCGGCATAAGGAGGGAGTCGCGCGTGAGAAGGTATCGCATGAAAGCCGAGGACATCATTGAGCACGTCGTTTGGGCCGTCAAGGAACTCGGGTACAAGATGGTCGTGCTGCAGTCGGGCGAGGACCCGAGCTATGACATCGGCACGCTGTGCGACATCGCGCATGGGATAAAAAAACGCTGCAACGTCATCCTTTTCTACAGCATCGGGGACAGGAGCGAGAGCGAGTACGCCGAGCTCAAGCGGGCGGGCGCTGCCGGCGTGCTGTACAGGTTCGAGACAACGGCGCGCGCGCTTTTCGAAAAGATGAGGCCGGGAACGAGCTTTGATAGGAGGATTGAGCATCTGAAGTTCATGAGGCGACTGCGCTACCTGATTGCGACGGGATTCATGATCGGGCTGCCCGGCCAGAGCATTGGCGGGCTGGCGCGCGATGTGCTGGCGCTCGGCGAATTCGGGGCAAACATGGTGAGCGTGGGGCCTTTCGTGCCATCGCCGCCAACCCCGCTGGCCGGCGAGCGGGGCGGGGATGTTGGGCTGGCACTGAGGACGATTGCCGTGGCAAGGCTGCTCTACAAGAGGGTGAGGATTCCCGTGACCACCGCGTTCGAGACGCTGGATGCGGGCGCGAGGAGAAAGGCGCTGTTCGCTGGGGCGAACTCTCTGATGATAAACATAACCCCGAGGGAATACAGCGCGGACTACGCGATTTACCCCAACAGGTTTGGGGCGCAGGAAGATATCGAAAGGTTGACGGGCGAGGCGCTCGCTTTTGTTGAGCGGATCGGGCGCAGGGTGTGCCGGGGATACGCCAAAGACCTGATGCCGAAGTTCGCCGCGCCAGTGTGCGCGTGATGGCCATGAATTTGTTTGAGGCTGTGAGCGAGCAGAGAATAACCGGAATACTGGAGGAGGCTGCGGGCGAGCCCAGCGAGCGCGAGCTGCAGGAAATACTGGCAAAAGGGGCTGAGAAAAATGGCCTGGAGCTGTATGAGGTGGCCAGGCTGCTCAATGTAGAGAGCGAGGCCGGGCTTGCCAAGATGTTCGCGTTGTCCTCAAAAATAAAGCGCGGGATTTATGGCAACAGGCTGGTGTGGTTTGCTCCGCTCTATCTCAGCAACTACTGCAAGAACGCGTGCGCGTACTGCGGATTCAGCGCGTTGAACACCAGCATTGAGAGAAAGCGGCTGTCGCTAGAGGAAATCGCCGAGGAAACGCGCGCGCTCATCCGCATGGGGCACAAAAGGCTCCTGCTCGAGTCTGGCGAGGACGCCGAGAAAGCACCTATCGACTACATCGTGGATGCGATTCGAACGGTTTATGCAACGAAGGAAAGGAAGGGGGAGATACGCAGGGTGAACGTGAACATCGCGGCCACGACAACAGAGAATTACAGAAAGCTGAAGGCGGCCGGCATTGGCACATACCAGCTCTTTCAGGAGACATACCACCGGCCGACTTATGAGAGAGTGCACAAGGGATTGAAGAGGGACTATGAGAGGCAGCTCACCGCACACTGCAGGGCGTTCGAGGCCGGCATAGACGACTATGGTGTGGGCGTGCTGCTCGGGCTGTACGACTACAAGTTTGATGTGCTCGCGCTCATCGCGCACGCGCAGTGGATGGATGAGAAGTACGGTGTGGGGCCGCACACCATAAGCGTGCCGAGGATAAGGCCGGCCGCAGGAATCTCTTTCGAACCGCCTTTTCCGGTGAGCGACAGAGATTTCCTGAAGATCATCGCTGTGTACCGCATCGCCGTGCCCTACACCGGCATGATCATCTCCACGAGAGAGAGGCCTGAGGTCAGGGAGAAGGCTTTTGCGATTGGCATAAGCCAGGCGAGCGCCGGCTCGAGGACATCGCCAGGCGGCTACAGTAAGAAGAGCATGGTGGGCGAGCAGTTTGCATTGAGCGACCACCGCAGCCTGCACGAGGTGCTGGCCGATGTGTGCGCCAAGGGCTTTCTGCCCTCCTTCTGCACGGCGTGCTACAGGAGCAAGAGAACAGGACAGGCTTTCATGAAACTCGCCAAGACAGGCCAGATAAACAGGCTGTGCACGCCCAACGCGCTGCTGACTTTCAAAGAATTCCTGATGGACTACGCCACGCCAGAGCTGAAGGAAGAGGGCGAGGAACTCATCAGGAGGATGACCTCAGAGGTGGAAGAGACGAAGCGGGAAGAGTTTTTGAAAAGGCTCAAGCGCATTGAGGCGGGCGAGAGGGACCTTTTCTTTTGACTCACTTGGCGAGCTTGATGTCGTCCGCCGTGACTGTCTTGCGGCCTGCGTGCTTGCAGAGCTTTACGGCGCGCGCGCTGATGACCGCGGCATAGTCCTCGAGAATGCTGGCGAGTGCGGCCGCGGCATCCTCGGAAACCCTGTCGGCGCCGGCCTTCCTGATCAGGCGTTCTACGGGAGCTAAGGGGAGTTCAGGCATACACACCACCCACGAAAAAGGTTCTCTCCTTGGGTTCCGCACATTTAAATAGCTTGCTGCACCCGAGGGGCTGGGAATAAATAGGGGAGGAAGGGAAAAGAAGAGCGTGGCGTGGCTCTTGAGAAGAGACAAAATCGAGCCCAGGGAGTACCAGCGGGCGATTGCGGGAAAAGTGGCTGAGAGGGGAAGCTCGCTCGTCGTGCTGCCCACCGGATTGGGAAAGACGCTGATAGCCATTCTGGTTATGGAAAAGGTTTTGGGGGAGAGAGGGCGGGCGCTCATCCTTGCGCCCACGCGGCCGCTGGCCGAGCAGCATGCGAGGACAATGCTGGAGCTGACCACGCTCGGGCAGGACGAGGTTGTGCTGCTGACTGGGGAAAAAGGGGCTGAGAAGAGAAGCTGGGAGAGCGGGAGGGTCATCGCCGCGACTCCGCAGACGGCCCACAACGACCTACGGGCGGGCAGGATGAGGGTGGAGGATTTTGCCATCGTGGTGTTTGATGAGGCGCACAGGACGGTGGGCGACTATGCATACACCACGCTGGCCCAGGAGTGCAGGAGAGCGGGAGTGCGCGCGCTCGGGCTCACGGCATCGCCAGGCGGACGGGAGGAGAAGATAAGGGAGGTGGCGGCCGCGCTCGGGGCGGAGCACTTTGAAATAAGAACGGAGGCGGACGCTGATGTCGCGCCTTACGTGAAGCCGCTTGAGGTGAGCGTGGTCGAGGTGGAGCTGCCCAAAGCGTTCGAGGCCGCGAGGGAGGATCTCGAGGGGGTTGTCGCTGAAGGCGTGGCCAAGCTCAAGAGGCTCGGCTACTGGCACGCGAGGAAAAAATGCCCTTCGAAAAAAGAGCTGCTCGAGCTGCGGGAAAAAATACTTAAGGACGACAGCGGGCGGAGGTTCCAGGCGCTGTCTGCGGTGGCGATGCTGTTCAACCTCGTGCTCGCGCTCGAGCTGCTCGAGACGCAGAGCCCTTTCGCGTTCAAGGAATTCTTCAGGAAAATGGCCGAGCGGGAGAGCAAGAGCAAGGCCGTGGCCAGGCTGCTCGCCGACGCCAGGGTGAGGAGGGCGGTCGAGAGGGCCGGAGAGCTCGGCGAGCACCCGAAGATGGCCAGGCTCAAGGAAATTGTTGCAGACAGGGCCGGGCAGGGAAAGACGCTCATCGTGTTCACGCAGTACAGAGACCAGGTGAAGAGGATAGTCGAGGAACTGCGCGGGGTTGGGGTGAATGCCGCGCCTTTTGTGGGAAAGCGCGAGGGGGTCGGCGAAAAAGAGCAGCGGGAAACCATCGAGCGGTTCAGGGCGGGCGAGCACAGTGTGCTGGTGGCGAGCTCGATCGGAGAGGAGGGGCTGGACATCCCGAGCGTCGATGCGGTCGTGTTCTACGAACCCATCCCCAGCGAGATAAGAAGCATTCAGAGGAGGGGAAGAGCCGGCAGGGCGAAGGCGGGCGAGGTGATCGTGCTGCTGACCAAGGGGACGAGGGACGAGGCGTTCTGGTGGAGCGCGCGAAGCAAGGAAAGAAAAATGAGGAGAATAATGAGGAGGCTGCAGGCGGGCGCGGCGAGGGAAGCAAGGCCGGTGAAGAGGGGACAGGCAAAGCTCTCCGATTTCCTGTAAGACAAAAGCTATTTAATCGGGTTGAGAAAGGCACGCGTGAAGGCAAAGAAGCTTCCCGAGAGCCTTAGGGAGCTGCTGCACAAACCAGTGGGCGAGCTGCTGACAGAAAGGGCAGCACTGGAGAGGCTCAGGGCGAGAAAGCCCAAACTGGTTGTCGCCGTTGGGGACACCGTGGGCTACATGCTGTTCAAGAACGGCCTGCGGCCTGACGTTTTTGTCTACGACTACAAGAACCTGCGCGTGCCGGTCAGCGAGGAGGTGAGGGGGGAAATCGAGAGGCACGTGAGGAAGGCAAAGCGGGTGAGGAACGAGGCGGGCACGATAAGCGGGGAGATGGAGAGGGCGCTGCTTTCCGCGCTCAAAGATAGGAGGGGGAATATTTTCGTGAAGGGGGAGGAGGACTTGGCCGCGCTCGTCGCGCTCGCGCGCGCGCCCGATGAGACCATTGTGATTTACGGCCAGCCCAACGAGGGCGTGGTGCTCGTTGAAGTGAATGCGGCGATGAGGGCGAAGGCGCTGGGCTGGCTCGCCGAATGCGAGGAGGTCTAGTCAGGGCCGGTTTTCGCCAGCTTGTGCAGAAGCAGATAGACCACGATGGTTGCCACGAGCCAGACCACAAAGAGCATGCCCCAGTTCTCCCTGTCCATGGGGCGGTACTCCTGCCACGACCAGGCCAGCAGGATGCCCGCGCCTATCGCGACGAGCACGCGTGCGGCGTTCACGAGCATTTTGGTGGTCTCGCCCATCGAAGCAGATTAGTGGCCAATGATTTTTAAACAATGTGCATCGAGCGGTAATAGACGTCGCGCGGGCGGCCGACGCCGTGGCGCCTCCTCGTCCGCGCGATGAGGCCCGCCCTCTCCATGCGCTTGAGCCACCGCCTGACGCTGCTCTTGCTCATCCCCGCCAGCGAAGCGACTTCAGCCAGCTCGCGTGGCCTGCGCAGGAGGGCGAGCGCCTCCTCGCGAAAGCGCTCGAACCTCTCGCTGATCGTGTGGGTGAGGTTGTCGCGCTTTCCGGCGAAAGGAGAGGGCGAGGGCCTGAACTCGGCCAGTGAGCTCACACGAGAGGAGAGCTGCTCGACTGATTTTGTTGAAAAAAGCCTCTTTGAGAGGGAAGACCACTCGCTGAGGAAACCGGCTCTGCGGGCCGCGTACTCGCGCTCCTCGCCCTCGGCAACACCGTGCGCGCGCCAGGCCTCGAGCGTGGCGAGCTCCTTAAGCAGCGGGGAGACGAACCTCTCGCCCTCGAGCTCGAGGGTGATGCACTTCTCGGCCAGCCACCGCGCGTTCGCCTCCTCCAGCTTCTCGTCCGGAAAGCTCCCCTCGAGCACCCAGGAGCCCTGCGAGGAGAGCGCGGCGAGCTCGCTCCTCGCCTCCGCCGGGAAGACGAGCGTCGAGCGGCTGAGCTTGATGAACGGAAACTTCTTGAGCCTGAGCGCGGGATTTTTCTTCTTCTGGCACACGAAGAGACAGACCTCGGCCATCGCACCACGACGTGAACGAACAAGCTTATTAAGGACTTTGTAATAAAAACCCCTATGCAGACCGATGGGGGGTCGAAAAAGCGCAAGTACATTGTTGTCGTGGGCTCGCTGCTCAGCGGGCTCGGCAAAGGCATCGTCACCTCCTCCATCGGGCGCATCCTCCAGAGCAAGGGCCTCAGGGTCGCGCCCGTCAAGTTCGACGGCTACCTGAACGTGGATTGCGGCACGATGAACCCGTACAGGCACGGCGAGGTGTTCGTGCTCGATGACGGCACGGAGTGCGACATGGACCTGGGGACTTACGAGAGGTTCCTCAACATCGACCTGAACAACAGCAACAACCTCACGGGAGGAAAGATATTCAAGCTGGTGATCGAGAAGGAGCGGAGAGGCGGCTACCTCGGGTACGACGTGCAGTTCGTGCCACACCTCACCAACGAGATTAAAAAGTGGGTGAGGGACGTCGGCGACGCTTTCGACGCTGACGTGGTGCTCGTCGAGGTGGGGGGCACGGTCGGCGACCTCGAGAACGGCTATTTCCTGGAGGCGATGAGGCAGCTCGCGGGCGAGGAGGAGGTGCTGTTCGTCCAGCTCACCTACGTCCCGACCATAGAGGCGCTCGGTGAGCAGAAGACAAAGCCAACGCAGCACGCCAACAAGCTGCTGGCCAGCATGGGGATCATCCCGCAGATGATAATCTGCAGGGAAGTGCAGCCACTCACGGCGGAGTCGAGGAAAAAATTATCCCTCTTCTGCGGGGTGCCGCCCGAGGCGATCATAGACGACGCGGATGTGGAGGGGGTCTATGAGGTGCCGCTGCTGTTCGAAAAGCAGGGCGTGTCGAAGCTCATCGCGGACAGGCTCGGGCTCAAGCTGAAGGAAAGCGACCTCAAGGCATGGAGCGCTCTCACCGAGAGGATAAGCAGGCCGAAGGCGAGCGTGACCGTCGCGCTCACGGGGAAATACACCGCGCTGCGCGACGCGTACGTGAGCGTCAAGGAAGCGCTCGTGCATGCGGGCGCGCACCTCGACTGCGGAGTGAGGATTAAGTGGGTGGAGACCACGGACATTGAGGAAAAGAAGATTGGGCTGAACGCGCTTGACGACGCGCACGGGATTATCGTCCCGGGGGGGTTCGGCGAGAGGGGCGTTGAGGGGAAAATCGAGTGCATCCGCTATGCCAGGGAAAAGGGGCTTCCCTTCCTCGGCCTGTGCCTGGGGCTCCAGCTCGCCGTGGTCGAGTGGGCGAGGAACGTGGCCGGCCTGCGGGGCGCGAACTCGACCGAGTTCGATGCCAGCACGAAGCATCCAGTCATCGATCTCCTGCCCGAGCAGAGGCGGATCACGGAGAAGGGCGCGACCATGCGCCTCGGCAGCTATCCGTGCAGGCTCAAGAGGGGGACGAGGGCGTTCGCGGCATACGGCAAGGAACTCATAACCGAAAGGCACCGCCATCGCTACGAGGTGAACCCCGCCTACGTCAGGGTGCTGGAGGAGAGCGGGCTCGTGGTGAGCGGAACGCACGAGGGCAAGTCGGACATAGTCGAGCTCGTTGAATGGCCGAGCGGGTGGGGGGTCGCCACGCAGGCGCACCCCGAGTTCAAGAGCAGGCTCGAGAGGCCCGCGCCGCTGTTCGTCGCGTTTTTGAAGGAAGCGATGAAAAAAGCGAAAGGCTGAGCGCGCGCAGCGAGTTCGGCTAGAAGATAAGCACGGCGGCTCCGATGAGAATGAAGAGAAGCGCGGATGCGACGCGCGTCTTTTCGCGGCTGATTTTCTTGGAGAGAGCGTGAGCGAGGAAGACGGCGAGCAGCGTGAGGAAGACTTCCGCGGTGAGCGCAGCAGCGAGAACAACGATGGGATTGTAGAGCGAGGCGAAGAAAATGTTGGCGATGTTCGTCTTGTCGCCGATCTCCATGGTGAAGATCAGGAAGAGCGAGGCGAGGAAAGCGCTCCCGCCCGCATGAACGCTTGCCCTCTCCTCCCTCTCCCTGCTCAGCAGGGAATGAACGCCGAAGGCGATGAACGCGAGGCCCGAAACGCTTTTGATGATGTGCGCTGGCAGGTTGGCGCCCCAGCTCCCGCCTATCGCGACGGCGAGCGCGGTTGCGGCAAGAAAAGCGAGCGCGGAGCCCGCTGCGATTTGAAGGGGCTTCCTGTATTTTGCCGCGAGCGCGAGCGCGGCGAGCTGCGTCTTGTCCCCGAACTCCGCGAGAGCGACCGTGAGGAAAACAACCGCAAACTGCTCGAGCAAGAGAAGCACCTTTCACTCGAGCTGGGTGTGCGTCCGCCTCATTTCCTCCTCGCTTCTTCCCAGCCTGAGCATGAGCTCCTCTACGACGGTGTCCAGGAAAACCATTGCCGCCAGCTCGAACAGCGTGCCCATGGGAGTGAGCGGCTCGTGCTCGCCCGCAAGCTGGCGCGAGGGATAGTCGTGCCGTTTTTCGGGAAGCCTGCCCTCTATCTTCACAATGACATCGCTCAGCCTGCCCACCGCAGAATCCGGGTAGGAGGTTAGGGAGGCGATACGCGCCCCAAGCTCCCTGGCCTTCTTCGCTATCGCCACCACGCTGCTGGTGCTGCCCGAGCCACTGACAACGACCAGCAGGTCGCCTTTTCCAATTGCGGGCGTGGTCGTCTCGCCAACCACGAAGACGGTGAGGCGCAGGTGCATGAGGCGCATGGCGAAAGCACGCGCCACGAGCCCGCTCCTGCCCATGCCCATGACGAAAACGCGTTTCGCGCCGACGACCGCCGCGACGAACTCCTCCATGCTCTCCGCGCTGATCCTCCTGCATTTCTCTGAAATCTTCTGGATGAGCCCATCTACCTTGGCATGTATTGTCATGGAGACCACACCTCCCGCAGGCGCAGCCGCGCCGCAGGGCCCGGGATGCTGTCGCTGACGACAACCTCGGCCGCGCCCGCCGCGCGCAGCCTGCGCAGCGAGCCGCCCAAAAACAGCCCGTGCGAGGCTGCGCAGAGCACGCGCCCGGCGCCGGCTTTCCTGAGCGCCCGCACGGCCTTGACCATCGTGCTGCCCGTGCTTACCATGTCGTCGATGAGGATGACGTCGCGCCCGCGCACATCAGACTTTGCCTCCATGCGCGCGATCCGCCTGTAGGCCAGCCTCCCTTTCGTGTAGCCCCCTCTAACTTTTTCCATCACGCTCTTTTCTTTTTCCTCCTCGACCATGTAGGACGCGCCCACGTCAGGCGAGATGACAACCGGCCTGCCCGCCTTCCTCCTCAAAAGGGCGAGCAGGGGCTTGGCGAGCGAGATGTTTCGGATGCGCAGGCCCGCAAAGGCGAACGTCCCCTCTTTTTTCAGGAAGTGGCAGTCGAACGTGACGAGCTCGCTGCAGCCGGCGAGCCTGAGGAGCCTGCAGATCGTCTGCGCGCTCAGCGCCTCTCCTTCGAGAAAACGCTTGTCCTGTCTGGCGTAAGGAAGATAGGGAACGAGGCAGCGGATGCGGCGCGCGCCCATCGCCTTGAGCTGCGAAAGGGCGAGGAGAAGGCGGATGAGGGCGGCGTCCTGCTCGGGCCAGCAGCGTTCTGCAAGAAGAACATCCCTCCCAGAAACCTTTACCGGAATGCGCACGTAACTCTCGCCGTCCGGGAAGAGCTTGAAGTCTATGGACTTCGCGCGAGGGAGCAGGTCCTTCGCGTTCGAAAAGGCGAGGAAGAGCTCTGCCATGCGTGAGTATCGGGCGGGGGATTAATTAGTTTTTTCCTTGCCTGAGGTGGCCGGCGAGATACAGCGCGCCGGAAACGAAGAGCAGGGCGCTGGCTATGGTTGTCGAGAGGGCTGCGCCGGCCATGCCGAGCGGGGGAACGAGCAGGCCGAGGAGCAGCGCGTCGATGAGCAGGGCGGCGGCGCTCAGGAGAAGAGCGAAGCGTTCCCTGTGCTGGCTCCACAGGAGGTTGAGCACGAGATAGAAAGAGGAGAAAAGGAAGAGGCCCACCGACAGAATGACGAACGGAAGCACGGCGGGGTGGTACTTGGGGGTGTAAAAGAGGAAAATGAACTCCTGCGGGAAGAGAATGAACACGAGAAAGGCCGGGACGAGGAAGGCCAGCGTCTTGAGCAGGAGCCAGCCGAGCTCGCGGGCCTGGCCAAGGCCGAGCTTGCTGGACTTGGGCAGGAATACGAGAAGAAGGCCGCCGGCCACGAAATAGAGGATGCGCGAGGTGATGCCGGCCACGTTATAGTAGCCGGCATCGGCGCTTCCCCTGAAAAAGGCGACCGCGAAGAGGTCGAGGTAGAGCAGGCTCATGAGCAGGACGTTCGTGGCGAGCACGGGCTTGAAGGAAGGCCCGAAGCGGATGGGAACGGGCTTGGCGCGCGGATGGCTGGCGAGAAAGTACCAGGCGAGCGGAAGCAGCAGGATGAGCGCCGCGAGCTCGATGGGCACGAGCGCGCCCAACAGCCCCCAGCCGAGCCACACGAACACGACGGCAAGCAGCACCTTGAGGAAGGGCTCGGCTACCAGGACCGACGAGACGGCCAGCACCCACTCCTTTCCCTGCAGAAAGCCTCGCGCCACGTACAGCGCGTACCACACGGGAACGAATAGCAGGATGAGCTGAAGGAAAAAAACGAAGCCGCTCGCGAAAAAAGGCTTGGCGAGCTCCAAAAGGATGATGCCGGCGAGCGCGGCAGCGGCGCCCCACACAAAAACATCACGCATGTGCGCGCGCGCCACGGCAAAGCCTTCAGCGAACCTCCTCTGGGCGTCCAGCTTTGCCACCTCGCGCGCGAAGACCGTCTGAATGGTCTGGGCGGGCATGAGGAGAATGGATATGACGCCCACGAGCACGCTGAGCTCGCCGTAAGTCGCCGGCTCGAGCAGCCTCACCATAGCGAAGTGATAGAGGTAGGAGAGGAACATGAACGCGGCCGTGCCGGTCAGGGCGATGGCGTTAGCGACAAAGAAGCCGCTGAGGAAAAAACTTCTGATGCGCTTGTACACCATCCCATTCACTCGCTTTTCTTCCCCCAGCCCTGCTTGCTCTCGCAAGTCGGGAGGAGGCACATCTCGAAAGGCCGCCTTCCCTTTCTGAAAACCCTTATCAGCGGCGTGCCGCAGTGCTCGCACGCCCTGCCGAGGGGCTTGATGCGCGCGCCCTGGGGAAGCGGATAAGCGTTCCTGCAGGCGGGATAGCGCGAGCAGCCCACGAACATTTTTCCAGCCCGCGAGCGCAGCACGCGCAGGCTGCCGGCCCTGCACGCCAGGCAAGGACCGAGCAGGCTCTGCTGCTCCTCGGTCTGCTTGAGCGCGGCGAAGAGCTCCCTGCCGATGTCGGCCTCACGCGCCTTGAACTCGACGAGAATGTGCCGCAGGAGCGACTTGCCTTCGGCGATCACCTCCTCCCCGCTCGCCTTCCCCTCCTGAATGGCGCTCATCTTCTCCTCGAGCCCGCGCGTGAGCTTCTCGTCGAGAATCTCCGGGCAGTTCTTGGCAAGCGCGTCCGCCACGGCGAGGCCGAACGGAGTGACGCGGATGTTCTTTTCCTCAGTGTAGCCACGCGCGTACAGCGTCTCGATGATGCCCGCGCGCGTCGCCTTGGTGCCCAGGTTCCTCCTCTCGAGCACCTCGATGATGCTCGCGGGAGTGAAACGCCTGGGCGGCTGCGTGGCCTTCTCCTGAAGGGAAACGCCCTCTGCCTGCACGGCCTCGCCTTCCTTGAACTCGGGCAAGGAAGCTTCCTCCAGCTTCGCGTAAGGCGCGTAGAACGCAAGCCAGCCCTCTTGAACAGTCCGCGTGCCGGCCGCGTTGAAGCACTCGCTTCCCAGCCTCGCGGTTATCCTCTGGCTCTCGCGCACCGCAGGCTCTGCGAAGCACGCGAGAAAACGCTTGACTATGAGGTCGTACAGCCTGGCCTCGCGCTCGGCGAGCTTTCCCGGAGCCAGCCCGGTGGGATAGATTGCCGGGTGAGCCGGGTCGCTCTTCTTTCCCTCCCTCGGGACGAAGCGCTTTTGTTGAATGAGGGAGGCCGCGAGCCGGGAGTAGGCCGGTTGTTTGGCAAGCTCCCCCATTATTTTTTGGAGGTTGAGCTTCGGCGGAAGCTTCTGCGAGGACGTGCGCGGGTAGGAGATGAGCGAGGCCTCGTAAAGCGACTGGGCGAGCTCGAGCGTCTGGGCGGGCGCGAAGCCGAATGCGGAATAGGCGGCGAGCTGCAGGGAAGTGAGGTCGAACGGCGGCTCGGGCGGAACGGAAAACTCTTTTTTCGAGATTGAGGTGATCGCCCCGCTGCGGTCGCTTCTCTCAAGCGCGCCCTCGGCCTCCTCGAGACTCATAAAACGGCCTCGCTCGTGCAGGAAGCGCACGTCCTTGATGACCGCGCTCACCTCCCAATAGGGAGTGGGCTTGAAAGCTGCGATCTCCCTCTCGCGCGCTGCGAGGATGGCGAGCGCCGGTCCCTGGACGCGGCCGATGCTGAGCACTTTGAAGACGCCGGCGCTCCTCATGGCGTGCATGAGCGCGCGCGACAGGTTGATTCCCCAAAGCCAGTCGAGAATGTGGCGCGCCTCGCCCGCCCACGCGTTCTGGTAGTCGAGCGGCCCGCGCCCCTCCCAAGCGGCCACCAGGTCATCGGGAGTCAGCGCGCTGAACTTCATGCGGCTTCCCTGCTGGGTGCCGCAGGCGAAGCGCAGCACGTTAAAGCCGATGAGCGAGCCTTCTATGTCATAATCGCACGCCACGACAAAGGAGTCTGCCTTCTTGGCGAGCGAGGAGAGCAGGGCGATGTATCTTTTCGTGTAGGCGGCCTTCTTCTCCACCTCAAAGGCGGGCGCCCACTCTATGTCGAACACGGGGTAGCCGCTGCCCTTCGCGACCTGCCTCAGCGCATAGACGTGGCCCACCGCAGGGGCGATGACGATCTCCTGCCCTCCCCTCCGGCAGACGTAGTAGGAAAGCCCGCCAAGGCTCTTCCTCTGGATGGGGCCTTGGGCGAGCGCGCTCGCCATGCGCTCTGCCACGCGCGGCTTTTCGGTTATGACCAGGACGGCCATGAGGAGTGGTTCTGCAGAACAAGTTATTTACTCGTTTTCCTCTTCTGAACGCGCGTGCGCGGGCGTGCGTTCGGAGGCTTTCGGCTTCTCCTCCTTCCTGCGCGGAGCCTCCTTCTCCCTCGCACGGTGGCGGGCCACGAGGGCGACGACCTCACCGTGCCACGACACGAGCACCGCCACGCCGAAGAGCACGAGGCCGAGCAGGAGGAAGGTGACGGTCTGGGAGAGGTACTCGCTGAAGGGAGCCTGCGGGCGGTAGAGTCCGATGGAGTACAGGTTGTATCCGCTGAGAGCCCACACGAGGGCGGCCATGACCAGCCATGGCAGGGAGCCCCTCGTGGCGAAGCGGGCTATGAGCCCGAGCAGGAAGAGGCCGAGGCCGGAGCCGGCGGGCAGCGCGGCGTTATAGACAAGCTGCGGAATGGGCAGGGCTGAGATGGGCTCGGTGGGATAGGCGTTGGCTATCTGAGAGGAGGCGTACCACGAGGCTATGAGCACGAGCACGCCGCCCGTACAGAGAGTGACAGAAAGCACGAGGCGCAGGAAGAAAAGCTTGTTCTCCGCCAGCAGCTCGCGCGTAACCCCCCACACGCATAGCGCTTGCAGCGAGGGATATAAAAAGCTTTTTCATACTCCCGCGAGAAAAGAAGCGCGTGTGGGCATTCCGCTCAAGAACCCCTGGAATCGGGGGAAGGATTAAGGAAGCGCCGGAAGACTTTGTCGTGGAGGAGATAACGCGAGAAGGGAAGGTGCTGGAAGAGGGAAAGCGCGTGAAAAAAAACGGCTCCGGGGAATTCACGCGCTTCGTGCTGCAGAAAAGAAACTGGAACACCGAACAGGCGCTGGCTGAGATGGCGAGGAGGCTTGGTGTGGGAAGACGGCGCTTCTCGTGCGCGGGCACGAAGGACAGGGTGGCCGTGAGCACGCAGCTGTGCAGCGTGTGGGGCGTCGAGCCAGAAAAACTGGTTGGGATGCGGCTCAAGGACATCGACATACTCGGGGCGTGGAAGGGGGAGAAAGTGGGCGTGGGCGAGCTGCTGGGAAACCGCTTTCGCATCGTCGTAAGGGGAACCGGGAAAAACGCGTTGGAAAAAACCCGCGCGATAGACGACGAGCTCGGCGGGCTGTTCCCAAACTATTTCGGCGCCCAGAGGTTCGGCGCGCTCAGGGGCAACACGCACCTGGTCGGCAGGGAGCTCGTGAAGGGGAATCTGCGCGCTGCTGTGCTCAACTACCTGTGCTTCCAGGGGGAGGAGGAGGACGCGGCCGCGAGGGAAGCGAGGAAAACGCTTTCAGCAGAGAATGACTTCGCGCGCGCTCTCTCCTATTTTCCCCGCCACCTCAAGTACGAGCGCGCCCTCCTGCACAGGCTTGCCTCCAACCCAAGGGACTGGGCCGGCGCGCTGCGCGCGCTTCCCCGCGGGCTCCTGCTCATGTTCGTGCACGCATACCAGGCCTGGCTGTTCAACCTCGCGCTGAGCCAGAGAATAAGCGAGGGCGAGGTGAGGAGGGAAGGAGGCGAATATTTTTGCGGGGAAGGGAGCATGGGCTTTCCGGAGATTGAAAAAAAATCCGCAAGGGGGAAGTTCATCGTGGGCAAGGTGATAGGCTTTGACACCAAGCCAAATGAAAGGGAGAAAAGCATTCTCGAGCAAGAGGGGGTGGGCGCGGCCGACTTCCGCATCCGCTCCCTGCCTGAGGCAAGCAGCCGAGGAGCGCGCAGGGTGGTTCTCGCGCCCTACACTGGGTTTGCGGCCGAGGAAGGAAAGGGAATGGTGGAGTTCCGCTTTTCCCTCCCGGCCGGCTGCTACGCCACGAGCCTGCTGAGGGAGTTCATGAGCGAGGAGAAGGCATGAAAAGAGAGCGCGAGGCTCTCGCCCTGGCGGCGATCCTCTTCCTGTCCTTTGCGGCGTTCGCGGCCTATCACTTCACGAAAATGCACTCCATCTACTTCAACCTCGCCACAGGAATCGAGCCCCCTCCGGAGATATTCCTGCTGGAGAGAAAAGAAGCGGTGAGCGGCGGAAACTTCACGGTGTATGCATCAAGGCCCATGGAGTGCTCGGTGTGCGGCAGGGAAGCGGTGCTGAGGCAGGGGGAGAACAACGTTTCCTATGAGGAATGCGGCGGGAGAGTTGAGGTGGAGTGCGGAAGCCTCCTCCTGCGCTTTGACTATGCCGTGGCGGAGGGGGAGCCGGGCGAGTGGGTGAGCGTGAGGGAAGTGCACGCGTACGCCGCGAACGGGACGATTTTCATTGAGGTGAGCGGAGAGGGTAGGACGAACGGGTGGAAGCGCGCGCGGATTTTTGTTGATGACAGGGAGATTGCGACGCCGCTCGTCAGGCTCAACGGAAGCTTTGCCTTGAAGGAGAGGGTGTATCCTGTTGCGGCCGGAAGAAGGGAGGTGAGGGTCGAACTGCTGCAGAGGGAAGTGCTGCGCGCTGCCGTGACTGTGCCGGGAGAATACGATTATGCGCTTCTTGCAGTTTTAGCGCTGGCATTCGCTTTCCTTTTCGTGAGCAGGCGGGAGCCGGTTGAAAAAGCGTTCGCGTTCTTTATTTTCCTTGCGGCCGTGCTGACGCTACACTTCCGCCTCGCATGGTGGGGGCTCGGGTGGGTGGCTGCGGGCGCCGCGCTTTCGGTCGTGGCATGGGAGTGGAGGAGGGGAACAAAAACGGGCGCGGGCGGGCAGGCGAGCCTGTTGAAGCAGGCGTTTGTCTTCGCCGCCGCGTTCGCGCTCTATGTCGCCATCCTCACCGCGCTCGTAGGGAAAGAGGACGTGTGGGGCTCCTATTATTACAGGCAGGCGCAGGCCGCGCTGCAGCGCGGCACGACGGACTACTTCGACGAGCTCAGCTACCTGGGAAGGCCCTTCACCTACCCGCCGGGTTTCATGGAGTTCGCCGCCCAAGCCGCGAGGCTCTCCGGCGCGCACGACATCGCGGACATCCAGCTGCCGCTCAATCTCCTGGTCGCCGCTTTTTTCGCCCTCACGCTGTACGCGGTGTTCGAAAGGTGGAGGATGCACGAGCGGATTCTCGCGAGCGCGCTGTTCCTCTCGGAGTGGGCGACGCTCTACACCGCGACAGGCATCACCCTCCACCTGTACGCCTACGGTTTCCTCAACATCGCCGTTTTCCTGCTTGAGCGCAACGCGGCGCTGTCGGCTGGCGCGCTCGCGCTGTCCCTCATCGCGCATCCGACCTCGCTCGTGCTGTTTCCGTTCTTTTCTTTCATGAGCAGGGAATACCGGTTCGACTGGAAGTGGGCGAGGAGGAGCGCGGTTGTGCTCGCAGTAGCCGCCCTGCTGTCAACGCCGTTCCTGCTCTCCATTTTTCTGGCGAACGGGCTGCCGAGCGAGATCGTCCCCCAGCGGTGGGGCTATCTGCTTTCCTTCGGGCTCGAGGGCCTGCAGTTCGACTTCCAGTTCGTGCTCGTGCTCGCGCTCATCGCGGCGCTTTACGGGTTGTGGAGGGGTGTTTTTCTTCCCGCGCTCGCCATACTCCTCTTCTTCTACGCGAACGCGTTCATCTCGTTCAGGGCGAACCTGCTGTTTGCTTTCGCAATCGCCACGGGCGTGCCCCTCATCCTGCGCAGAATCATGACGCCCGGCCTGCTCGCGCTCGTGCTCGCCATAGTCGCCGCGAACTACCTCACCACGCCGCTCATCAGCTCAGGAACAAAGTGGTGGTGCACGTGGGGACAGGCCAATGATTACTGCCTCCAGCCCATGAGATACATCGCGCGATACACGACAGGCAATGAGCGTGTTGCCATCAATCCTTATTTCGGCCACCTCGCGGCGTACCACGGCAAGAGGCCTGTGCTGGCGGACCTGTACGTCGAGTGGGCTGACTACGCGAAGTGGCGGGCCGCCACCGATTACTACGAGCAAAAGAATATAAGCCCCCTGGCGGCATACAACATCACCCTGCTCGTGCTCGACGACCTGCACGAGAGCAGGGACCTTCCAGGCCTCGACAGGATTTACGACAATGGATTCATGCATGCATTTCGAAGTGAGTGAATGAGGAGGAAAAGGGCCCGCGCTGTTGTCGGCGAGCTGCTTGAGAGAGTGGTTGTCGCGCCGCCCAGCGAGCTGCACAGGGAGAGGGCGAATGAGGACAGGAGCGACCCCTTCGATTACACCGTGGTCATTCCGGCCTACAACGAGAGCGCCAACCTCCCGCTTCTCCTGGAGAGGCTGAGGAAGGTGACGCGGAACGTCATCATAGTGGACGACGGCTCGACCGACAGGACGGCAAAAATTGGAAAGCGATTTGGCTTCAGGGTGGTCAGGCACTGGAGGAACCTCGGAAAAGGAGCCGCGGTGAGGAGCGGCCTGCGCACCGCGCCCACCGAGAAAATAGTGCTCATGGACGGCGACAACCAGCATTCTCCCTACGAGATACCGGCCCTGCTGCAGAAACTGAATGGCGCTGACCTTGTGGTCGGGGACAGGTTCGCCAGAAGGGCGGCGCTGCCGCTCCACAGGAGGCTCGCCAACGCGCTCATCCGCGCAATCGTTGGGTTGCGGGCGCCGCACGTCAGGGACCCGCTGTGCGGGTTTCGCGCGCTCAGAAAAAACAGGGTGAGGTTCGAGGAGGACGGCTTTGATGCCGATCTGGGCATGCTGTTCAACGCCCTCGAGAGCGGGCTGCGCGTTGAGAGCACGCCGGTCAGCGTGAGTTACGCCATTGAGCCGAAGAGTGCGAGCAAAACCTCCTCGCTGTTCACGGGCGTGAAGGAGTATGCGGGGCTTCTGGCCTGCGCGCTGCGATGGGCGGCCGGGCTAAGGTAATGGTGTGCTGAGGGGGCTCTTTATAAAATTAGCCTGCCAAAAAACCGGCATGGAGACCCCGGCTTGGAAAAGGTATGCACTCACTTCCCTGATAACGGCCATCTCACTAGTTGGGGTGGGCTATGGGTGCTACCTCGTGCTGTTCGTGCTGGGCTCGCCTGCCGAGAAGGTGCTCGGCGGCGTGTTTGTGCTGCTGCTTGCCGTCAATGCGCTGTTCAACATAGCCGGCTGCTATTATTACCTCGCCTCTTTTTCGGCCGCGCGCGTCAGAATCCCGCCCGTTCGCTCGCTGCCGCGCGTGGCGGTCGTCGTTCCGGCGAGAAACGAGAAGTTAGAAACTGTTGAGAAGACGCTGCGCTCGCTGCTCGCGGTGGATTGGCCGAGGGAAAAACTTGCGTATTATGTCATAGACAACTCGGACAGGCCGGACACGGCGCTGGCGGGCTTCTGCCGCAGGCACGGCATCCGCTATGCATTCATCCACAATCCCGTGAAGCTCAAGAGCTACGCGCTCAACAAACTCCTTCCGAGCATAAAGGAAGAGTTCATCGCGCTTTTCGATGCTGATGACGTGCTGGTCAACCCGGCCTTCCTCAAGGAGAACATCGGCTTCCTGCTGGCAGACCCGTCTCTCGCCAGCGTGCAGACGAGGAAGGAGTACGCGCCGGGCTCGCTGTTTGCCAACACGGTGAACGCCTACTACAGCTTTTTCTATAATTTCGTCCAGCCCGTGAGGGGCGCCGATCGCAGCGGGATGTTCTGCGGAAGCGCGGGCGTCATAAGGAAGAGCGCGGTGGAGAAGATAGGCGGGTTCCCGGCCTCGCCAACTGAGGACACGGCCTTCTCCTTCCTGGCCGACCTGCGGGGCATGGGAGGGGCATTCAACCCGCGCGCGTACGCGCTCGGCGAGCCCATCGAGAGCTTCGCCACCTTCCTGGCGCAGCAGTGGAGGTACACGATAGGCAACACCTGGCTGGTATGGACTTACCTCAAAAACATCGCACGCATTCCGCTGGCCAAGCAGCTGCACTACGCCTCGCAGGTCTTTTCCTTCGCCTACCTCTCCTACCTCTTCATATTCTACGCGCTGCTGACGCTCGCCTTCGTGGTGCTCAACCTCAGCACGACGATATTCTTTTCCTTCGCGCTCATCCCTGAGTTCGCGCACTTCATCGCGCTCACCTACATGGTGGCCATCATAGCCATGGTGGTCGCTGGCGCCAAGCTCTACTTCGGAAGCTACCGCCTCGGGCTCATGGTGATGTTCATAAACTTCGCAGTGGCGCTGACGAGGGCGAGGGCCATCGCGGTCGCGCTGCTCGGCCTGCCCACGCGGTTCGTCATGACGAGGCAGGCGGCGCACAGCATGAGCTGGGCGGACGCGGTGGCGAAGACAAAGTGGGAGAGCGCGCTGTCCGGCGTGCTGCTGCTATTCGCGGCCATCTCGTTCATCAGGCTTGACCTGATAGGTGGGTTCTGGCTTTTCTGGTACGGCTGGCTCTTCTCGAGCGCGGCCGTGTTCGCCCTGAGCACAGATGCCAGGGCCGCGACCGCGCCGGCGCGAAAAGCTTAAACATCCTCCCAGCCAATTCCTCCCATGCTCTTCCGCGTTCATTCAAAGGGAGGAGCGCGCATCCTCGCGCTGTGCGACGACGAGGTTGTTGGAATGGTTTTCAGGGAAGGGGGGAGGGTGCTCGACCTCAAGAAGTTCGCGGGCTTCTACGGGAAGAGAGGGGAGGAGAAGGCCGCGCGCGCAGAGCTCGGCAGGGCATCGAGCGTGAATGCAGTTGGGAAAAAGTCGGTCGCGCTCGTTATAGAAAGCGGGCTCGCGAAAAAAAGCGATGTTGTGCTGATTCAAGGAGTGCCGCACGTTCAAGTGTATCGGCTGTGATTTGGATGGCGTACGACTGGCCTGACGACAGGGGAAGATTTGGCAAATACGGAGGAAAATTCGTTCCGGAAGTGCTCATTCCAGCGCTCAGGGAGCTTGAGACAGCGTATGCAAAGTTCATGCGCGATGAAACGCAGCAGAGGACGCTCAAGGCAGCGCTCAGGGAGTGGGTGGGCAGGCCCACGCCCCTCTATTACGCCGCCAACCTCACCAAAAAGGTCGGCGGGGCGCGCATCTACTTGAAGAGGGAGGACCTGTGCCATCTGGGCGCGCACAAAGCCAACAACTGCATAGGCCAGGCGCTGCTGGCCAAGTACATGGGCAAGCAGCGCGTCATAGCCGAGACGGGCGCCGGACAGCATGGCGTGGCCACCGCCGCGGCGGCCGCCATGCTGGGCCTGCGGTGCGTCGTTTACATGGGCGAGGTGGATGTCAAGAGGCAGGAGCTGAACGTGTTCAGGATGAAGCTGCTCGGAGCCACCGTGAGGCCCGTTGGCAGCGGGGCACGCACGCTCAAGGATGCCATAAACGAGGCCATCAGGGACTGGATAACAAACATCGGCAACACGCACTACCTGCTCGGCTCGGTGGTGGGGCCGCATCCTTATCCGAGAATCGTGCGGGACTTCCAGAGCGTCATAGGCAGGGAGGCGCGCGAGCAGATTCTCGAGGCGGAGGGAAGGCTGCCTGACGCGCTCGTGGCGTGCGTGGGAGGAGGCAGCAACGCCGCTGGATTCTTTCATCCATTCATCGAAGACGGCAGCGTGGCGCTGCACGGCGTGGAGGCGGGTGGCGAGGGGCTGGCGAGCGGCCGGCACGCCGCGAGCCTGTGCGCAGGGCGCGAGGGAGTGCTGCACGGCGCGCTCAGCTACGTGCTGCAGGACAAGTGGGGGCTTATTCTCGACACGCACAGCGTCAGCGCGGGACTGGATTATCCTGGCGTGGGGCCCGAGCACGCCCTGCTCCGCGAAAGCCGCAGGGCGAGCTATGTGGCGGTCACTGACAAGCAGGCGCTTGCCGCGTTCGCCCTGCTCTCAGAAACGGAGGGCATCATCCCGGCGCTTGAGAGCGCGCACGCGCTCGCCCACGCTGTCCGCATCGCGCGCGGCATGCCCAGGGACGGCATCGTTGCCGTGTGCCTGAGCGGACGGGGGGACAAGGACATGGGCATAGCCATGCAGAGACTGGTGAGGCGATGAGCCTGGAAGAGGCGTTCGCGAGAGCAAGGGCGAAGGGCGACATCGCGCTCGTGGCGTACTGGCCGGTCGGATTTCCATCCATGCCTGCCAGCAAGAGAGCCATCGCCGCGCTCGAGAGAGCGGGCGCGGACATCATCGAGTTCGGCATTCCCTTCACAGACCCAATCGCCGACGGGCCCACCATTCAAGCCGCCGGGCAGGCCGCGTTGTCCAAAGGAGCGAATCCTGGAGCCTGCCTGCGGGCGATGAAGGAAATGCGGATTAAGGCGCCGAGCTTAGTGCTCACATACTACAACCTGATTTACAAGATGGGGCTCGAGGAGTTCGCGGCAAAAGCCAGTGAGACGGGCGCTGAGGCGCTGTTGGTCGCAGACCTGCCCATAGACGAGAGCGGGCCTTTAGAGCGCGCGTGCGCAAAAAAAGGGGTGAAGACGTGTTTCATCATCGCGCCCAACACGCCCAGCGAGAGGATTAAGGAAATTGCCGGGCACACGACCGGCTTCCTGTACCTCATGGCGCACTATGGCGTGACGGGAGCCAGGAGCAGCCTGAAGCGCATCACCGTGGAAGCCGTCGAGCGCGCCAAGGCCGCCGCGCCGAGCGTTCCCCTGTGCGTGGGCTTCGGCATAAGCCGGCGACAGCACATCGAAGCGCTGAGGAAAGCCGGTGCGGACGGCGCTGTCGTTGGAAGCGCCTTCATCCAGCTCGCGCTCGCGGAGAGAACTGAAAAAAAATGGCTGAGGGAGGTCTCCGCGCTCGTCAGAAAACTGAAGGGGGCCTAACCCCCTTTCGCAAACTTTTCCGCGTACTCTCCAAGCACCGGCACGAGCACCCTCTCTCCCTGGTAGGCCTTGTAGCCGATGTAAATGCCGTACAGCCATCCAAGCGGGAACACGAGTATTCCGATCAACACGATCGAAAGCACCATGCCCACCACGATGGTTGCGACGTTGAGCAGGATGCTCTGCATGCCGTGGAACTTCAGCTCCTCATTGTCTTTGGCGATGAGGAACACGATAAGCCCTGTCAGCCAGCCGAGTATGTACGCCACGAAACTCATCGTCCTGACATCGACCTCGGGCTTGACCGGCTTAGCTGGTCTCGCTGCTTTCCTTACAGCCATCAACACCACCCCCAGCCTTATTCGGGTATAGAGTTTAAAAAGCTATTTTGAGGCTTTGCCTGAGACTATTTTTATAACGTCGCCATCGCGCAGCACGTGCTCCCTGCCCACGCGCATCTGTGTCCTGCAGTCAATCGCATGAATGAAGTGAGCGGCGAGGTCGGAGTGTATTTTGCCAGCGAGATCGAGCACTGTCGAGCCCCGTGGCAGCAGCAGGGCGTCGGGCAGGATGCTGCCGAAGTGGTCGGCAAGCTTGTGCTCGTCCTCGACAGGATAGACTACGATGAGGTTGAGGAGCGAGAAGGCGGCCTCGTTGATGAGCGGCTGCACGCCAGTGCCGCCGTGCCGCCTCATGACGGACCTGATGCTCTCGAGCGCGGCGACCTGCCTCTCGCTCGCGCTTCCTGTGATGCGAAAGTCCGGGTCTCCCGGAACGTACTTGACGAGCCCCTTTTCTGCGGCCCTGCGCAGGGCGAGCTCGCCCTCGGCGAAGCAGGGAAAGATTTTCTTATCGGGAAAGGCGCGGCGGAGCCCGGCCAGGTTGTCGGCGGCGCCATCGAGGTCAATCTTGTTTGCCGCTATGATGACCGGCTTGCTGGCCTGCCTGAGCGCGGCCGCAAAGGCGAGAATGTCGGCCTCGCTCCAGTTGATGCCCATGACGGAGAGGTGGCACGCCTCTGCCGCCTTCTCTATGTCGCTGCGCGCGATCCCCAGCCCGCTGAGCGTTCCCTCAAGCTCGGCCGCCCCCTTCCCGCGTATCTTCGGCCAGGCGCGCCTGAGAATGCTCGCAATCCAGGCTGCCACCTCGCCCTCGAGCATGCGCACCTCCTCGCCGGGGTCGCATCGCTCGCACGGCCGCCCCTCCAGGTCTGTCCTGCCGCTGGCATCGACAACCTGGATGAGCGCATTCGCCTTGCCGACGTCGCTGAGAAAGGCGTTGCCCATGCCCCGGCCGAGGTGCGCGCCCGGCACGAGGCCGGCAACGTCTATGAGCGTGGTGGGGATGAGGCGCACGCCATCAACGCACCTGCTGTTTCTTGCATTGCAGCCCGCCAGCCCCAGCGCCTTGTGAGGGCATTCGGCCCTGACGAAAGTAACACCCCTGTTCGCCTCTATCGTGGTGAATGGATAGTCCGCGATCGGCACATCGACAAGCGTCGCCGCTGCGAAGAAAGTGCTCTTGCCCTTGTTGGGCGCGCCCACCACACCCATCTGAAGCATGCGTGAAACTTGGGCTGAACGTTTTTAAAACACAACGTGCATGTGTTGGCATGCCCTCGACTGTCGGGATGCTCGCCGCGATCGCCGCGGGCGCGCTCGAGCTTTTCTTCGGCCTCGTGTACGCCACCTCGGCCATCTACCTGGGCATTAAGCTGTTCGACCGCCTCACGCCCGAAATCGATGAGCTGGAGGAGCTGAGGAAGGGAAACGCCGCTGTGGCGATCGTTGTCGCCGCCATCATCATCGCGCTGGCGGGCATCATCCAGACAGGGTTCATGGACTTCGAGGCGCAGCTCAAGGCTGGGCTGAGCGCTCCCCTCATCCTCCTGCTGGTTGTACTCGCGCTCGTAAAACTGGTGTGGAGCCTTCTCGTGGCGCTCACCTCGCTCTTCCTCGCGCTCAAGGTGCTTGACACGCTAACCGCCGACATGGACGAGGTGAGAGAGCTGAAGAGAAGGAACGTGGCCGTCGCCATCCTCACCGCGGGCGTGCTGCTGGCGGTGTCGTTCGTCATCCAGCCTGGCGTGTCGGCCATCATCAACGCCCCACCGTTCAACGCCAGGGAAGTCGGGGCGGCGCTAGGCATTGCCTAGCTTGGCTATCCCGCCCTCGTTCCTGACTTTCAGGCGCGCGGTGCCATTGACAGAAACAGAGCCATCCACACCGCAGCCCGCGCGCGAGAACGAACTGTTTGACCGAAGCTTTACAACAACAAACTCTTTATCCCCGTATATTTCCGCCTCACGCCCCAGCTTCACTTCAACCTCCCGCGCACTTCCCCCGCCTGCCTGACACACCTCGCTCGCCGCGCTCGCGACGTCGCCGGCCGCGAGGAAGGCCAGCTCGGCATCAAGCCGGGCGCTCGCAGCCTTTTGAAAATCGTTTATTGCCGGAAGAAGAAGCGCGAGAAAGGAAAGGAAGGCAGCGAGAAGAAAAAGGAACTCGAGGCTCGCCTGCGCGCGCAAGCAATCACGGCGTCTCACAGCATTTTGTGGCGGGATTGCACCGCATGGTGGAGGGACAGTCGGCATCGCTTTCACAGCTCGCCAGCTCGCAGATCTGTCCGATGACCTGGGCGGTGCGGTTGCCCACCGCCCGGCTTCCCTCCTGCGCCGTCTTCTGAAGCTGCACGACAAGGATTATCGCGACCGCGAGAAGCGCCGCGATGACGATGATGAGCTCTGCCGAGACCTGTCCCCTCATGCCCCCCACGCGCAGGGATTATCCTGCCGGAGTTTAAAAAACTAACTGGTCTGTCAGAACAAGAAGAATAGAAAAACTCCAAGCGTGCCGGTCAGCGCCGCCCAAACCATCCAGTTCCAGGCCAGCACCTTGCTGCCATCGAGAGGATAGATTGGGAGGAGGTTGAAAAATCCCAGCCACATGTTGATGGCGGCGCCTGTGAGGAAGAACTCCACGGCTGAAAAGGCGCCCAGCGGGGCGGGAAGGCGGACGAGCAGGATGTTTGGCAGCCCGAGGCCGAAGTATAGGAAGGCGGCTACGAAGAAAGCCGCCGCGAGCAGCGCGTTGGTCAGCGGGCCGGCGAGAGAGACGAGGCCATTCTGCCTCCTCGAAAGGCGGTAGGCGAAGATGTACGTAGCGCCGGGCGCGGCGAAGACAAAGCGAAGGCCCAGCAGTGGAAAGAGCAGCATGAGCAGCAGGCCCGCCGGCCAGGCGCGGTAGGCCGCGTAAATGCCAAACCGCTGGGCTGCGAACTTGTGGGCCAGCTCATGAAGGATAAAGCCTATCCCCGTGGTGAAGAAAATTATTGTGAAGAGAAAGATGGATTCACCAACAGAGAGGGAAAGAAAACCTCGTAGGCCGACCTGAACCATCGCGATGGCAGCGGAAATTGCAACGACAGAAACCGCGATGTGTTGGAGCTCCTCAAAGTCAAAGGGCAAGCTACACCACCTTTATCTCAAAGGGCTTCTGTGCCACCCGCGCCCTGGCCGGCGTGAAGACGCCAGGATAGCCGACTATCTCGCACGCCATCTCTGTACCGTCAGGAAAACCCACTTTGATCGTGCTGCCCGCCCGACCGGCCTCGAGCGCCACGCCGTTCCTGACGGTGAAGCCCACGAAAGGGATGCTCTCGCCCTCCGCGAAAACCAGCACGGCATCGCCTTTCCTCACCCCCCTCACGTGAGGATAGAGCAGGGGCGCAAGCAGCGAGGCGCCGAGCGCGGCCGCGAGAAGCTTCAGCAGGGTGTCGAGCGACGCGCCGGGAATGAGCGCATACGCGAGCAGCGCGAACGCTACGGTGAGCAGCAACGCCTTGAGAAAAATGCCGAGGCGCGCGAGCATCGCATCATCTGTACATGCTTTCAACGCCGGCCTTGAAGCGCTGCATCCTCTCGAGATGCTCCTTGGTGACGGTTGGCCGCAGGGAAGCGAGCGCGGCCTCGAAGTGCCGCATCGCGACCGCCGTGGCGGCGATGTTCTCGCGAATGGCGTTCATGCCCGCCTCGCGGCAAATCCCCTCTATGTCGGCGCCGGTCAGGCCGTTTGTCTTCTTGGCCAGCTCCTTGAGATCGACATCCTTGCCGAGCGGCATGTTGCGCGTGTGAACTTTGAAAATCTCGAGGCGCGTGCGCTCGTCCGGAGCCGGAATCTCGATGATCTTGTCGAAGCGGCCGGCCCTCAGCAGCGCCGGGTCGAGAATGTCGGGGCGGTTCGTTGCCGCCAGCACCACGACGTTCTTGATGTTCTGCACGCCGTCCATCTCGGTGAGCAGCGTGTTGACGATGCGCTCGCCGACCCTCGAGCTGGCCTCCTCGGCTCCCCTGTAGGCCGCGATGGCATCGATCTCGTCGATGAACAGGATGCAGGGCGCGGCCATCCTGGCCTTGCGGAAGAACTCGCGCACCGCCTTTTCCGATTCCCCCACCCATTTAGACAGAAATTCGGGCCCCTTGACCGAGATGAAGTTCGCCTCGCTCTCTGTAGCGACCGCTTTGGCGAGCAGCGTCTTGCCCGTGCCCGGCAGGCCGACCATGAGGATGCCCTTGACCGGCCTGATGCCCATGCGCGAGAAGATCTCCGGGTGGCGAATGGGAAGCTCGACGGCCTCGCGCAGCTCCCTCTTGACCTCCTCGAGCCCACCCACATCGACCCACCTGACGTTCGGGACCTCGGCAAAAACCTCGCGCAGCGCGCTTGGATGCACCTCGCGCATGGCGTTGGTGAAATCCGTGCGCGTCACCTTAAGCTCCTCGAGCACCTTAGGTGGAACGAACTCCTGCTCAAGGTCGATCTTTGGCAGCACGCGCCGCAGTGCCTTCATGGCGGCCTCCTTGCACAGCGAGGAGATGTCGGCACCGGTGTAGCCGTGTGTGGCGGCAGCGAACTCGTCCATGAAACGGTCGAGCAGCTCGTCCTTGACCTTCTTGTACTCGTCCTCGCTGAGCACCTCGCGCAGCGCCTTCTCCACGCCTGCATCGTACCGCGCCTCGAGCACATCGCTCAGCAGCTGCCTCAGCTTCTTCCCCTCGCCCTCTCCAAGAATGTCGTACAGAGCCTTCTCTATGTCGCTGTCGCTCTTCGCCCTGCCCACGAGCTCGAGAAGCTTGGCCTTCAGGGGAGCCTCAGAAACCTCGTGCTTCTCGATGAGCTCCTTGAGGTCTGGGAGGTCGACAAGGCTGTCCGGGATGGCCTCGAACAGCCCGCGCAGGCGCTCCTTCTTGCGCTCGTCAATCTTCGTGCTCTCGAGCACGATGCGCTTGTCGTTTATGTACAACGGCATGTTGCGCGTGTGAATCTGCAGTATTTCCTTGCGCGCATTGCGGTCAGGCACGCCGATTTCGATCTCGCGGTCGAATCGCCCGGGCCTGCGCAGGGCAGGGTCTATGGCGTTGGGGCGGTTGGTGGCGCCGATGACGATCACTTGCCCGCGGCTTTTCAAACCATCCATGAGCGAGAGCAGCTGGCTCACCATACGCCGCTCGACCTCGCCCGTGACCTCCTCCCTCTTGGGCGCGATGGCGTCGATCTCGTCCATGAAGATGATGGTGGGGGCGTTCTCCTCAGCCTCCTTGAACAGCGCGCGCAGCCTCTCCTCGCTCTCGCCCACGAACTTCGACACGAGCTCCGGCCCGCCGATGGAGATGAAGTTGGCCTCGCTCTCTGAAGCGACCGCTTTGGCGAGCAGCGTCTTGCCCGTGCCCGGAGGCCCGTATATCAGCACGCCCTTGGGCGCCTCGATGCCGAGCCGCTCGAAAAGCTCGGGATGACGCATGGGAAGCTCCACCATCTCGCGAATCTTCTGAATCTCTTCCTTGAGCCCTCCTATGTCCTCGTAAGAAATGCTGGGAATGCGGCCGCCCTCCTTCATGGGCTCGGTCTTGAGCACGATGTCCGTGCCCTCGTTGACGATGACGATGCCCTGGGGCTGCACAACGACAGCGGTGAGCGGGAACGATGTCCCGAAAACCCCTACAAAAATCGTGTCACCCCTCGTCAGCGCCCGCCCTATGAGCCTCTTCTTCACGAACTGGTCGAAGCCCGGCGAGTACTTCATGGGCTGGGAGGGCGCCAGGATGACCTTCTTGGCCTCCTTGAGCTCAGCCTTCCTCACGAAAATCTTGTCGCCTATGGCCACGCCGGCGTTCTGCCTCAGGTAGCCGTCCATGCGAATGATGTTAAGCCCCTCGTCCTGAGGATGCGCCTGCCACACCACCGCCGCCGTGTTTCTCTTGCCCTTGAGCTCGACTATGTCGCCCGTCGTGGCGCCGATTTCCTTCCTCGCCCTGCTGTCAATGCGCACGAGCCCCCTCCCCACATCGTTCGGGAGCGCCTCGACGACCTTGAGTTCAATGCCAACGCCTGCCAAAGGCTCACCTTCGAAAAGCAGTTAGATATGGCGCAAAACATATTTTAAGCTTGGCAAAGAGATTAAGGCGATTTCTTTGGCTCACAGACGAGCGGCGAGAGCTAGGGCCGTACACAAGGCGCGCAGGGCGAGGAGGACGCGAGCTTTCAGGAGGAGAGAAAAGGTTTTTCCGTGGCTTGCGCTCGCGCTCGCAGTAGTCGCCATTGCCGCGCTGGGCGCCCTCCTGCTCAAGCCCCGCATTGAAGAGGCGCGCGCGCCGGAGCCTCCGACCGGCGCGGTCGCGAGGGCGGATAACAAGAGCATTCTCGTCGCCTGGAGCCCGTCGAAAAGCGCCGCCGGATATGCCGTGTATCGTTCTCTCGCGGTGGGCGAGCTCGGGGCGAGGGTTGCCGTCGTGCCTGCCAACCAGACGTGGTTCAGGGACGCCAGCACGGCCGAGGGCGCGCTGCACTATTACGCAGTTTTCGCGCTCGACGCGCTCGGAAGGCAGAGCGCGGCAAGCGCGAACGCCAGCATCCTGGCCGATTACACGCCGCCCGAAGCGCTCGAGGTCAGCATAAACGGCGGGGAGCCGTACGCGCGCTCCAAAAAAGTCACTCTTTCGCTGTACGCGAGCGGCGCGGCGGCCTGCAGGCTTTCCCAGAACGGGGTGTGGGGGCCCTTCGAGCCGTACGCGGGCTCGAGGGAGTTCGAGCTCGCTCCCGGGGACGGGGTGAAGAGGATATTCTTCCAGTGCGTGGACGAGGCGGGCAACGAGGCGGCGCCCGCTTCAGCGAGCATAATTCTCGACGAGAACGCGCCTTCTGTGGCGATCATCTCGCCGGTTGCGGGCGAAGCCTTTCCGGCTGTTTTCAACGCCTCGTTCTCCGCTGACGATGCCGTGTCCGCCGCGCTGTGGTGCAACGCGACGGTGGACGGCGAGGTGGGCTGGAGCGGGCGGGTTGAAAGAGGGGCGGCCACACAGCACGAGGTGAGGGCCGGCTACGGCGAGCACGTCTATGTCGTCGAATGCCAGGACGAGGCCGGCTGGGCGGGCAGGGCGGTTGTGCGCTTCAACGCCACGGCGCCCGCGGCGAGGTACGGGCCTCCGCTCAAGCCAGAGATAATCATAAACAACGGCGCGCCCTATGCGAACACCTCTGTTGTTGCGGTCTACGTCAGGGCGGCCGGGGCGTCCGAGTGCAGGGTGTGGAACGAAGGGGAGCCGAAGGCGGAAGCGGCGTGGGAGCCTTTTGTTCCAATCAGGGTCTGGCAGCTGACAGGAGGCGACGGATTCAAAACCGTCTTCGCAGAGTGCAGGAACGCTTACGGAAGCAGCCCGGCAGGCAGCGACGCCATCTACGTGGACACCGTGCGGCCTTCGCCGGTGCAGGACTTGATTGCGAGCGCCGCGCCGGGCGGCAGCATCAGGCTCTCGTGGAGCAGCGTGCGCGACGGGCCCATCGACGGCATGGGAAGCGGCGTGGCTGGCTACGAAATTTACAGGGCGAGAATGCCATTCTACAGCTACGAGAGAATCGGCTTTGCCAACACGACCGCCTTCTCGGACGAGAGCGCTGTGAACGGGGAGAGGTACAGCTACAGGGTTTATGCGCTTGACAGGGCCGGGAGCCTCGGGCTGGAGGGAAACGCTGCCGAGGCGACGAGCGATGCCGACGCACCGAGCGTGGTCGCCTACTCACCGGTGGCCGGCGCGAGTTACTTCGGGGGCGTGCCGCTGGCCTTCTCAGCGAGCGACGCGCTCAGCAGGACGCTGTGGTGCCAGTACGAGCTGGACGGCCGGGCGCACTACATCGGGGAAGTGGTGAGCGGAAGCGCGAGCAACGCCACGCTGAATGTTGCGGTCGGGCCGCACTCCATCAGGATTGTCTGCAGGGACGGGGCGGGAAACGCGGGCGAGGCGAAAGCCATTTCATTCAATGCCCTGCAATATGCTTAGGTGTTCGCTTGGCAGAGAGAGTGCGCAGCGGAATCGTTGGGCTCGACGACCTCATCCAGGGAGGCTTCAGGGAAAAGTCCATCGTCATGGTCAGCGGAGACTCGGGGAGCGGAAAGAGCACTTTCGCAGCCCAGTTCCTGCACGCCGGGGCGAGGAGCTACGGCGACCCCGGGATGTACATCTCGTTCGAGGAGCCCAAGAGCCTGTTCTACGAGAACATGAGGGGATTCGGCTTTGACTTCGAGAAGCTTGAAAAGGAGAAGAAAATCGCTTTCCTCGAGTACCCCCCGCAGGAGATAGACCACTTCATGGCCCAGGAGGTCATCGTGCACGACGTCATCGACGAGCTTGGAATACGGCGCGTTGTCATAGACAGCATAACATCCTTCGCCCTGCTGTACGAAACCGCTTTCAAGAGGCGGCAGGAGGTCACGAGGCTGCTGGCCAAGCTCAGGAAATGGGGCTGCACCGTACTGCTCACCAGCGAGTGCGCCACCACGCCCCAGGGCATGCCCAAGCCGCGCTTCGGCATAGAGACTGTCGCTGACGGCCTCATCTACCTGTACGCGATCAGGAAAGGCGATGCGCGCGTGCGCGCGCTCGAGGTGGCAAAGCTGCGCGGAACCGACTTCGAGCCGCGTCTCATTCCCATGAGGTTTACTAAAGAGGGCATAGCCATCTACCCGAAGGAACACGTTTATGAGGGTTTCAAGTAGCTACTTCCTCCTCTCCAGCACGAGCCCTTTCCCGACAGACCTGAACTCGTTGCCCCCGACATGCATGAGGTAGCGCAGCGCATCGTGGTCCGCCCTCCCGTTTTTCGCCAGCGCGCACTCCGCGTGCAGGACTTTGCCGACAACCAGCACATGGTCTGACTCTGGAATTTCGATAATCCGGTGCACAGCGCACTCGAGAAATGTTTTCGCCTCGGCAATGCGCGGCACGCGGACGACTTTTGCAGCGGCCCAATGGAGGTTATTTTTCTCAACACGGCTGCTCCTGTCCGCAAGCTTTTCCTCGCAGAAAACCGCCTGCTGGCCGAAATCCTCGCCCACCAGGTTGAGGATGAACTCTCCTGTCGCGCGCGCGTTCGCGAGCGAAACCCTGTCGGGCGCGGCAGCGAAATAGGCGAGCGGTGGGGTGAAGCTGATAGGGCCCACGAAGGAATACGGCGCCGCGTTGGGCTTTCCGTCCGCGCTCAGCGTGGTGACGAGCGCGACAATGCGCGGGGCGAGAAGATAAGCGGCTTTCCTCAACTCTATTTCCATGAAACTATCACCGCACGCCAGCCGGCGCGCGCTCTGCCACCGCGCTCACACAAACAGCCGCGCACGGCCGCCCGCCCCCGTCACTGACAGCCCACGCTTCATGCATCGCGCTCACTCCCTCAGCTCCGCAATCGACTGCGCCGAGTTCTCCCTGTACCGCCTCCACAGCGCATTCACCCTCCTGTCGTCAATCCTGGCCCACCTGCAGCTGTGGGGAAGCAGCGCGCCGCTGAAGCTCTTGGGAATGTGCAGCAGCTCGTGAATGAGCACCTTCTCCTTCTCCTCTTGGCTCAGCGCGTCGAACCTCTCGGCCAGCACCTCGATGACGTAATACGCCCTGATGTCGAGCGCCTTCTGCCAGACTTGGGGAAGCGACCAGATGCGCGCGAGCGCGCCGGCCCGCGAGCCCCTTGAGCGCATGCACAGCAGCCTGTATGCGTTGATGTGCGGCAGCTCGAGGCCGCGCAGCAGCCTCTCGAGGATGGCCTGCACGTCAGGCGCGCGCTCGAACTCCGTGTCCCTCACCCGCAAAAATTTTTGACAGCGCGGCAACAAATTCGTCATCGCCCGGATGCTCGCCGCTCAAAATTTCCATGGAGCACCGACCCCGCCCGTCGGCGCGGAGAATCGCTTCGACAACCCTGTGCGCGCTTGCCCTTACCCCTGCCCTGGCGAGGCGCTCCAGCGCGGGCTCGCTCGCCACGCCGGCCTCGACACTTCTGGCCCGGGCGAGCACGAAAAGCCTGGCGGCCGCTTCCCCCACGACCTTGTCGAAAACGTCCGCGCCCTCGAGGATGTCTCGTCCGTTGAAGAAAAGCAGGGCGAGCGGCCTCAGCCCCCTTGCATGAGAGCGGTGAATGATTCTGCCGTCCCTTTTTACAATTAGCGAGGGAGTGCTCATGAGCTCACTGAAAGTGGAGGCCGCGCCTTATCAGAGGGAGAATGGCCTCTGCGGCAAGCGCCATGACGAGGTTGCTGACGAAAAGCGCGACGACTATCGACTGCACGACAGGAACGGGCATGCGCGCGAGATATACGTCGCTCCAGTAAAGCCACGGCAGCTGGACGGCGTACGCGATGAGCACCGCGTACAGGAGACGCATGCTCCTGCGCGTGTGCAGGAAGCCCGTCACGCCGCCGAGGATTGCGTTGCCGGCCAGAATCCAGGGGTTGTTGAGCGCGAGCGCTGTGCCCACGGCCCCGAAAACTCCAGCGGCGGCCCCGCCGAACCAGCCGAACAGCGCGGCGGCAAGGAAAATCGTTATCTGGAAGACGTGGAACTTTCCCCCCCACGGCGTGCTGGGCAGCACGAGCCAGCCGAACAGGTTCGGCAGCACGGCAAGGAACAGCAGCGCGAGAATGTTTTTCCTTGTGAAGTCAAAACCGAAAACGTTTTTTCTGGCGAACATGGTGATATGATGGAACAAAGGCATTTAAATCCATTCATAAAAACTCGTTTGGCTTTTGTGGGAGGAAAAAAATGCTTAGGGGAGTGGCTCGGGCGAACGCCGGCCGGCGGGAAAGCGTGCGCATAAAGCTCACGCTCGACAGCGGAGGAGGCAGGAGCGAGTTTTTCCTCAAAGCATTCAGAGGCGAGACTGTTCTCGACGCGCTCAGGCGCGAGCTGGGGCACCGCCTCGAAATCCGTAAAAACGCGCTCGGCGAGTGGATTGAGGCCGTCGATGGGGTGCGCGAGCGGGAGGCGGCTGGATGGCAGGGCTACATACGCGGCGACAACGGCTCGTTTGGCCTTCCATACATCGACACGCCCGCCGGAGCGGTGTTCCCGGGCCTTGGAAAAATTCGCATAGGCAAACCCGTCGAGCTACTGCTGAAATTCGATGAAGGCGTCAGCGCCGACATCACGCTCGCCTGCCCCAAATCGCAGTCCTACTTTGAGGGAGAGGTGTGGACGTGCAAGCTCAAGGCGTTCACTGAAGAGCTGCGGGCCGCGCAGGCGAATGCGCTCGCCAGGATGCTCGCGCATCCCACAGTGACGCAGCGCCTTGTCGAAATCGACGCGAGCAGAGGCATCCGCCTGGTGATGGAGAGGGCGCGAGCGAACGCCGTGAAAAGAATTGAAGACGCGCGGGGCCTGCTGTTTGGCAACAGCGACTCACGGGCGGCGAATGTTGGCCTCGCGCAGGAAAATGCTGCGGCAGAAGCGGACACTTCGAGCGCGCGAAGGGAAGCATCTGACGAGCTCGCTGAGAAGGAGCGCACGACCAGAGAGCCAGCGTTTGCCGAAAGCGCGCTTGGGGATGGCACGGGAACGGCGCGAGCAGGCGAAAACGCCCGCGCGCTTTTCGCGGACGTTCAGCCGCTGAGAGAAGAGGTCGTCGCCGTGAGCCGGGAAAACCGCCAGGCCGGACGCGCGGAAGAGGCGCGCTGTTCGAACGCCCAAACGCACATTCGCTCGGACAAAAAAAACCGCGTTGAAACAAGCGAGCGCGCGAGCGTGGCCGAACGCGCGGCAAACGCGCGCTATGCTCTGACGCACGCCCGCTCGAGCGAAAGGAGCGTTGAAACAAGCGCGATGCTCGCAAACATGGCCGGGCACGCCGAGCTGGATGCGCGCCATTTGGCTCCCGCAGAAAAAACGCGCGCTGCGGCAGCCTTGCCGCAGGCGAAAACGAATGTGGCAGCAAAGCAAAACGCGACCACCTGTGCTTTTGAGACAGGCCTGTTGGAAGCCGCGGAGGAGATCGCACAAAATCCTGCAGACAGCGGCCGGCCAGTGGCAACAACCGAAGCACAGACCCCACGGCACGCGCTGGTAGAGCGCGCGGTTGAAGAAAAAAAGATTGACGTCAAAAAAAGCGTTCAAACCAAAAGAAGGGAAGAGGATGCGAAGAGAGAGCTGCTTTCTGAAGCGGGCAGAATCATTCGCGCACTTTCCGCCAGGAAAAAAGGAAAAACAAGCAGAGCTGAGCTTGCGAGGCTCCTCGCGCTGCTGCAGAGGATGAGGAGAGGAAGAGGATGAAGGGGAGAAGAAAGGAAAAGGCTGCAGAGCGGCGCGCGCAGTCCTTCCTCTCCCTCGAAACTCCGTGGGACTACGCCAAGCTCTTTCTCGCGCTAATCCTGCTCATCCTGCTAGCCATGATAGCCTTCGTGCTGTGGCCCGCCGGCAGGGAGGTCAGGACGAGCGTGAGCACAGAGCCGCTGCGGCCGAACGCTGCACTCAACCTCTCGCCGGGCGAGAGGTTCGCCTATAATTTCTCGTTTGGCCGGGAGAGCGCGCTCGCGGAGTTCAGCGTGGAGAGCGCGTTTGAAAACTGCCTCGTGGTCAAGACGACCCCGGCGGACGGGGAGGGCTGCCTCGCGGCGAACGGCTCGCTGCTGTGGGGAAACCTTTCAGGAGGTTTCTTCGAGGAGTGGATGCTCGCGCTCGCGCCCAACTGGAGCTGGAGGGTGAGAGTGCGCAACGAGATCGCGGGCCTTGGCCTGGCCGAGGAGCGGGTGGTGACGTATGCCGTTTCAGAAGTTGCTGACAGAAAGGGCAGGAGGGCTTTTCACATCCTCGTCTCGTCCAGCCCCGCAGCGGCAAACGCCTCGGTCCAGGAAGCCGAGGTCTGGGTGGATGCCGAAAAGAGGATTCTCCTAGAGATGAACGCGCGTGGGCTGCGGACAGAGCTGGTGAGCGCGCCCTTCCCGCTAGCCTAGCCCGCGAGCGAGGAGTACAGCCTCCTGCCTATTTCGCCGGCCGCCTGTTCGCTGCCAGCCCCCCTGACGAGAACGCGCCCGCTCTTGTACAGGGCGAGCCCCACCACGCCGAGCCTGAGGAAAAGCACGAGGGGCGTGGCGAGCTCGACTTCAAAACCAGCGCGCGAGAGGAGGGCCGCCGCGCCCTTCAGGTCCACCTCCATCTTCTTCCTCGGGTGCAGCTCGTAGTCCCGCCCTGTCCTGCACGGCTTGAGTACAAAAAGCTCCATGGACATCACAACGGCGTCGCGGCCGCGAGAGAGCGCGCTGCCATTTTTCCAACGTCAAGCTTCGCCTCGTCCGCAAGAACCTCCTCCAGCCGCGCTCCTGTGCTTGGCTTTTCGGGCGTTGCGGTGCAGGTCGGGTGAAGCGAGGCGAGCTCAAACGTCCCCAGCAGCCTGGCCATGCGCTCTATCTCCTCCTTGCCGAGCCCGGCAAGCGGCCTGAGAACAGGCAGGGACGAGGCGCTGTCGAGCACGGCGAGGTTCTGCGGAGTCTGGGAGGCCTTCGAGGCGATGAAGTCGCCGGCCACGAGCGCGGACGCGCCGAGCCTGGCGGCGAGCAGGGCCGCCACGCGATGCATATGCCGCCTGCTGTGGATGCACGTGTTGTGTGGAGAGCAGGCGCGCAGGAAGGCGGCGACATCGCCGCCGTGCGGGATGAGATAGCCCTCAAGTTTTCCGAGCTTTTCCCGCAGCCTGGCGGCGACCTTGAGCACGCACACTAGGCTGTCGCCCGAGGAAAAGGGCCTGTTGTCAAAATGCACGAGCACGGGCTCGAGGCCGGCGCGCGCGGCCAGCCAGGCCGCGACAGGCGAGTCGATGCCGCCCGAGAGAAGCGCGACGACTTTCTGCATGGCAGCACCTCAGAAGAGGTTCGGCACGACGAGCTGCAGCAGGGTGGCGGCGAGGTATATCATCAGCAGCACCGCGCCGGCGCGCCTGCCTATCCTGCCCCTTATCATGAAGAAGAGAAGCAGAAAGCTGAGCAGGAGAATGGCCGGCGTGGTGACCACCGCCGTGACGAAGTTGATGGACTGGGGGGTGACGAGCGCGATCGCCCCGAGCGTGATGAGCAGGGTGAAGATGTTGCTTCCTATCGTCTCGCTCACGGCCAGCTCCTCGTAACCCCGCTTTTCAGCCTGAATGGCGCTCGCGAGGCTCGGCAGGCTCGGGCCGAGCGCGCCGAGCGTGATGCCGACCACGAAATCGGAGAGCCTGAAGAAGCCCGCTAGGCCGACCATGGACTGGGTGAAGAACTCCGCCCCGACCAGCAGCAGCGCCACGCCAGCGAGGAAGACCTTGAGGCCGTCGTGCACGACCAGCTTGCCGAAGCCCATCTTTCCGAACAGATGCAGGCTCTTGACTATCTTATGCGTCTCGACCACCCTCTGCTTGGCGGTGAGCACGCGCTCCTGCTCGTACACATTCACGAAGTACGGGATGAAGAGCAGGAGGAGGACGAAGCCGTCAACGCGCGTGAGCTCGAGGTCCTCGAGCGCGATGGCCGCGACCACGATGGTGATGACGACCATGAACACCGCGTCGCGCGTGATCATGACGCGCGATACGCGCAGCGGCCTGATGAGCGCGCTTATTCCTACGATGAGGCCGATGTTTACGATGACCGAGCCGAGCGTGACGCCAATGCCCATGTCGGTGTGCCCCTTGGCCACGCTCGACAGCGCGACGACGAGCTCGGGCAGCGACAGCAGCGCCGCCACGAGGATGAGGCCGACCGCGACGTTTGTGGTGCTGAGCCTCTGGGCGACGTGCACGCTGGAGTCCGTGACCCACTCCGAGCCCTTGAGTATGAGGTAGAGCGCGAGCACGCCCAACACGATGGACAGGAGAACCATGGCGTTATTTCGCGGCCCGAGATTAAAAGCCCTTTGCGTAAGGTTTAAATTTACAGCGCTCCAATGCCGGGCATGGCCGAGAAATACCTGTGGTGGCTCCGCGTGGGCTTCATGGCGCTCAGCGTTGTCATCGCGCTGAGCGGGCTGTTCAGCCTCAATGCGCCCTACACCTTCAAAGGGCTCGACCTGGCCGTGATATGGCTGGCAATCGGGGCAGCTTTTTACACCCTCCACCAGCAGGCCAAGGCGGGCAGGGCGGGCAAGCGAAAATAGGGGCTAGGCGCACGGGAAGAAGCGGAACCGGTGGACTTTCAGCACCTCGAGCGTGTCATAGTGAGCAATCACACCGCCGAACCTCGTTCTCAGCTCGGTGATGAAAGCCCTGAACTCCCTCTCGTGCTCGAACTCTCCATCGACTATCAGGTCGTACCTGCCGAAAGCGCTCGTTACCCTCTTCACGTTCGGATGCTGGACGAAAAAGCTCTTCAGCAGCTCGAACTTTCCGGCTGTGGTGTGGTGGAGCGACAGCAGTACGCGCTTGTAGGCATAGCCGTAGCGCGCGTGGTCTGGCAGAAAACCCGTGCGCAGTATAATCCTATCGCTGACAAGGCGCTTGAGCCTCCTCCTCACGGCATAAGGGCTCTCGCCTGTCGCCGAAGCCAGCTCTAGCACGCTGGCCCTGACATTGTTTGTGAGCACGCGCAGGAGTTCCTCGTCCCCGCTGACAAGCCTGGTGCGCGAAAGCTTTCCTCCCGTGATGTGGGCAAACTCTCCCTCAGAGAACTCCTTGCTCAACAGGTATTTCCTCCTGCAGTGCCGCGCGCCGATGTGCGTCACGATGGTTCTCTCCAGGATGTAGCCGCCGAAGCGGTTTCTGATGCCGAGCAGGATGTTGTAGAACTCAACGGGGTCGCGGGCGAGTATTCCAACCATGACATCCCACCGCCCCTCGCATTCGAGGAGGATGCACACTTTGGGCTCGGCGAGCAGAAACCTGCAGAATTTGGCCACAACACGCGGGGAAATGTTCTTCAGGGCGTAGTAGGCTGTGTAGAAGGTGTAACCCGCGCTCTTGTAGTCGATGAGCGCGGTGTAGCCCTTTATGACGCCTCTCTTCTCGAGCGAGCGGATTCTGTAGGCGACCAGCTGCGGGGAGGTCTTCAGCCTCCTCGCCATGCGCGTCAGCGGCATCCGGGAATTTCCGTCGAGCTCGAAAAGAATGCGGCGGTCGAGCGCATCGAGCTTCATCTGAGAGCCGGGCATGTTTTTGTAATTGTTGCGTCGGGTTTATCAATTTTTTCTTTTTTTCAAAATTTTTCTTGAAAACTTTTAAATAAAAAGCAGGCCCAGGCCAGCGCGGTGTGGAGCATGGTCTCTGTCGCGGGCCTCATCCAGGCACTCAAAAACCTCCTTGCGGAGGAAGAGCCTAGGGAAACGGCACCTGCCGAAAAGAGGCTGTCCTCCACGCCAAACCCACGCTGGGAGATCCCGCGCGACCGCTGCATGGTGTGCGGGCTCGAGACGAGCTATGCCGAGATGATGTACGAGAACGGTTATGCCGTGTGCTTTGTCTGCTACAAGACAAGAGCCGAAGCCAACTACTACGGGAGGGTGATATGGGCCTGACAGGGGGCTGCGCGCCGCGCCTGTTCTTTTCCATGCGCCGCCCGCTCAAGCTGAGGGCGCGCTCTTCAGCAAGGCTGCACGCGCTGCTCCGTTCTCTGGCGAAGTTAAAAGCCAGGGGGGAGAGTTGAACTCCCCTGCGCCGGTGACTGCTTTTCCGTCAACGCTTTTGCCGGACCGCCGGCAAAAGGTTGTCTGCAGCCGGCTGCATAGCCGCTCTGCCACCCTGGCCTATCGCCATACTCCAGCAAGTTTTTTGCCGCAGTAAGGACACATACCTTCCGGTATTAGATTCTTTAGTATTTCGAACCCCCACCTCTCGATGAGGAGGTTGTTGCATTTCGGGCAGTAGGTGTTCTCGAGAGGGTGGCCGGGAACGTTGCCGACATAGACATACTCTAGGCCCACGTCTTTCGCGATGGCGTGAGCGCGCTCGAGCGATGCGACTGGGGTGACGGGCGTGGTCAGCATCTTGTACTCCGGGTGGAACTGGGTGAAGTGAAGCGGGACTTCTGTGCCGATGTTCTCCCGCATCCACTCGCACATCATGCGAATCTCATCAGGGTCGTCCGAGAGGCCCGGCACGGTGAGGTGAATGACCTCGAACCAGATGCCCCTTTTCTTGAGCGTCTTCAGCGTGGCAAGCACTGGGGCGAGGCGGGCACCGCTCACTTCCCTGTAAAACTGCTCGCTGAATCCCTTGAGATCGACATGCGCGCTGTCGATGAGCCCGCACAGTTCGTCGAGCGGCTGCGGGTTGATGAAGCCAGCCGTGACGAAAACGCTCCGCAGCCCTCGCGGACGGGCGAGCCTGGCCGTGTCCATGACGTATTCGATGAACACCACTGGGTCGTTGTAGGTATAGGCGATCGAGGCGCAGCCGTACCGCAGCGCCTCGTCAACAACCGCCTGTGGTGGGAGATCATAATGCGGCAGGTCGCCGGGGCTCGCCTGCGAAAGCTGCCAGTTCTGGCAGAAGGCGCACCTCAGGTTGCAGCCCACCGTGCCAATGGAATACGACAGCGAGCCGGGCAGGAAGTGAAAGTTCGGTTTTTTCTCAATGGGGTCTATCTGAATCGCCGACGGCTTGCCGTAGACCAGCGAGTAGAGCCTGCCGCGCCTGTTCTCCCTGACCCTGCACCTTCCCCTTCTTCCCTCGAGAATTGTGCACCAGTGAGGGCACAGCGTGCACTGCAGCGCGTCGCCCTTGAGCACGCGCCAGTAGAGAGCCTCCTTTTCCTTCTCACGCGCAGTCATGCAAACCGCCAGACCGTTCCCCTTGGAGTGTCCTCGATGGCTATGCCGAGGCCGCGCAGCGCCTTTCTGATCTCGTCGCCCCTCGCGAAGTCCTTTGCCTTCCTCGCCTTCTCCCTCTCGGCGATCACGAGCGACATGAGCTCGGTGAAGCCGAGGCGCTCTGCTTTTTCACTGTCCACGCCCAGCGAGGCCGCAAGCACCCTGAGCCGGGCGGTATCCTCTTCACTCGCTATTTTCCTGGGAAGGCTCTCGAGCAGGCCGAGTATGCCCGCGAGGCTCTTGTACTCGGCGACCGCGTGCTCGAGCACGTGGCTGTCGATTTTCCCCTCGTTGATGTACGTGTTTATGTGCTTGGCGATCTCGAACAGGTGGGCGAGCGCGGTGCTGGTGTCGAAGTCGTTGTCCATGGCCGCCAGAAAGGCCTCCCTGTGCTTGGCAACAGCCTCCTCGAGCCACTTTGCCGGGCGGCCCCTCGAGGGCCTTGCCTCTGCGGCGTTGTACAGCGCGCTGCGCAGCGTGGCCAAGCCCGCGCGCGCGGCCTCAAGCGAGCCCTCGTTGAAGTCGAGCGGGGAGCGGTAGTGTGTGGAGGCGAAAAACAGCCGCAGCACCTCGGGCTCCCACTTGGCCAGCGCCCCCTCCACCGTGATGAAGTTCTTGAGCGACTTTGCCATCTTCTGCTTCTTCACGGTCAGCCAGCCTGTGTGAAGCCAGTAGCGCGCAAACTGTTTTCCGCTCGCCGCCTCGCTCTGGGCGATTTCGTTCTCGTGATGGGGAAAGATGAGGTCGCTGCCCCCGCCGTGGATGTCGAACGACTGGCCGAGGTACTTCGCGCTCATGGCGGAGCATTCGATGTGCCAGCCCGGCCTGCCCCGCCCCCAGGGCGAGTCCCAGGCGAGCGCCTCGCCGGGCTTCCACTTCTTCCAAAGCGCGAAGTCAGCCGGGTGCCTCTTCCTCTCATCCACGGCGATGCGCGCGCCAGCTTTTATCTCATCAAGCTTTTGCCCGCTGAGCTTGCCATAGCCAGGGAATTTTTCGACGTCGAAATACACGCCGTCCTCTGTCTCGTAGGCAAAGCCCTTGCTGGCAATGCGTTCGACGAGGGAGATTATTTCTGGAATGTGCTCGCTGACCTTGGGATAGTGGTGCGCCCTCCGTATGCCGAGGAGGTCGGACTCCTGCATGGCGAGCTTGCTGAAGTGCTCCGCCATCGCCAGAGGCTCCTCGCTGCGCTCCCTTGCACGGTTGAGTATCTTGTCATCCACGTCAGTGATGTTTTGAACGTGCAGCACGCGATAGCCGACGAACTCGAGGTACCGCCTTATGATGTCAAAGGCAACGTAAGTACGCGCGTGGCCGAGGTGGAATCTGTCGTATGGGGTCAGGCCGCACACGTACATGCGCACCAAGCCCGGCTCGCCCGGAACAAATTCCTCGAGCCTCTTGGATAGGGTGTTGTGCACGCGCAGCGCCATTCGCGCACCTCAGAGCTTTGTTGCAGCGCGTGCTATTTTAAGCGATGCCCCTGCGGCCTTGGCGGCCCAAACCTGCCCGCCTTCTGAAAAGCCGCGCTTGAGCTCGGCTAAAGCCCGCGCGGCATCTCCGGCAGCGTGCTCCGCCTTTTTCTTATCCCCCGTCTCGAGAGCCTCCCAGGCCTCCCTGGCGATTTTCTTCAGCTGCCGGCCCCCTCCTGCCCTGGCCAGCCCGTCTGCGAGAAAGCGAAGCTGCTTGGCGAGCCCAAGGAGGAACAGCGCGCCGGCATCGCCCTCGAGCAGCAGCGCGAACGCTCTTTTCTCGGCACTCTCGAGTGCAGGCTCTGCTCCGATCCCTTCAATCGCGTGATTCGCCGCGGGCGAGAGGAGGGAAACGGCTGGGGTGGCGCGGCGGCTCGGTACAGATGACTGCAGGTTTGTGGAGGGGGGAACGCGCGAGGCGTGGCAGGCGCCGCAGGCGTTGCACGCGCCTATGGCGCAGTCGATTGCGAGAGAACCGCATTCGCCGCAGACCGCGGCGGGCCAGGAGACCAGGGAAACGAGTGAGAATGTTTTCTCCAAGTCATTGAGGTCGAAAGCGGCGCGCGCGATGGCTTTTCCGGAGCGGGAGAAGACAACTCCTCTCCCTTCGCTGAGCAGAAGGTTTGCGATGCCAAGCGAGGGCGAGTACTTGACGTTGCCAAAGGCTCCGCTGGTGCGCAACGCATGCTCCAGATACACCGAGTCAAAGGGCGGGTAGGGGGATGGCGACCAGTGGCGGATGTTCGCCTCGCCGCTCACCCTGTTCGCGACATCGATGCATGGGCGCACGACAAGCACGTCCTTCCTCGGCTCCGGCAGGCGCGAGGGCGAGTGCTTTCGCCTCAGCTCTGCGAACGCGGGCGCGGCCTGCGGGCTCTGCCTGGCGGGAATGCACTCCGAGAACTCGCTCGCTCCTGCGAGCGCCCTGCGGGCCAGCGCGCCGCAGTCCAGCCCGCACAGGCCGCAGTCAAGCCGCGGGGTCAGGCCAAGAGCATCATCCCATTCCCTGATTTCAACCACCTATTTAATCTCGAAAAAAAGCTCCCACAGCCCGTTCGCCTTCCTGACCTCTATCACCCTGTGCCCCTCGAGCTGCATGCTCGCCGGAACGTCCCTGGCGCTGAGCTCGTTGTCGACAATCACCTTGAGGATGTCGCCGGCCCTGCCCTCTTCCCGCAGCTCCTCCGCCCGAATCTTCGTGTAGGTGAAGGTGTCAGGGCACCTCTCGCCCCTCAGGTCAAGCTCGTGGATCTGTTTCATATGTCACAAACCTCTTGATACACCGGCGAGGAAGTGAAGCCCTTTTGGCCGCACGCGCTGCACTCCCTCCTCCTCCTGAAGCGGAATTCGTCGAAAGACATGGTCCTGCCGTCGAAAACCAGCATCCTGTCGGTCAGGCGCGCGCCCTGGCCGGCCAGGTGCTTGATCGCCTCAGTGGCCTGGATGCCTGCCAGCACGCTTATGACGCTTCCGAGAACTCCCGCCTCCCTGCAGGTGGGGATGCTTCCCTTTGGCGGGATGACCGGGAAGGCGCAGCGCAGGCAGGCGCTCTTTCCGGGAATGACGGTGAAGACGCGTCCCTCGTACTGCAGAACGGCGGCGTGAAACAGCGGGGTCCTGTTGAGCACGGCGGCGTCGTTTATCGCATAGCGCGCGGCGAAGTTGTCCGTGCCGTCGATGATTGCGTCAAAGCCCTTGAGGAGGTCGAACGCGTTGGAGTAGTCGATGACCTTCACAACGGGCCTGACCTCGATGTCCGGATTGAACGCGCGGATGCGCTCTGCGGCCACCACCGCCTTTGGCCTTCCCACATCCGCTGGCGTGAAGAGGAACTGCCTGTTCAAGTTCGTGAGGTCAATGCTGTCGCTGTCTATGATTGTTATGCTTCCCACGCCGCTGGCGGCGAGGTTGAGCAGCACGGGACAGCCGATGCCGCCGGCTCCCGTGACGACCACCCTCGCGTTCTTCAGCCTCCGCTGCTCTCTCGCGCCGAAGTTCGGCAGGATGAGCTGGCGCGAGTAGCGCTTGAGCTCGGTCAGGCTCAGCGGCACGGGGCTCAGCCCCCCGACACGGCCGGAGTGATGTATATCGTGTCGCCGTTCCGCACCCGGGTCTGAACGTCCTTGAGAAAGCGGATGTCCTCGCCGTTGAGATACACGCTGACGAAGCCGTTTATCCTTCCGCCCGAGAGAATGCGCTTCTGAAAGCCCTCGCCGTACTTCTGGGAGAGAAGCGCGAGCAGCGCCGCGACGTCCCCCTCGAAGTCCAGCGTGGCCTCCGCCTCGCCCCTCACCGCAGCGGCGATCGCTGAAGAGAACCTTATCTTCACCAAAGGAAACCACCCGAGGATATTCCGTCGTGCGCATATAAATAATTTCCTATAAGTTTTATTCCGAAAAGAATATCACGTTGCCTTCGCGTTTGAGTAGTCCTTGAGCTTGACAAAGAGCGGTAGGGCCTCGCTGCGCTCGGCCCTCAGCGCGCCGATGAAGTCCTGCAGCACGCGGCGCGCGGCCCAGGCGTCTATTTCGATGAGCCTGACGATTTTTTTCAAGAGCTCCCTGGGAACACGCCCGTTTTCCTCCTTTTCCCTCCTGAGCGCCTCGAGCGCGCCGTGCAAAATCTCCTCCCTCTCGGATAATGCGGCATCGCGAAACACCTCAGTAGCCCTCAGACAGAAGCCGTTTTCTCCAACGCGCCCCACGCAGCTGGAAAGCCTGCGCTTGGCTCCGTCGCCCAGTCCAAACCAGTTGCGCGGGCGGCAGTGCGGATTCCCTCCAGGCCCGTAGAATGCTCCGCCCACAGGCCCAACAAGATTGTTTCGTGCGCCGAATGCCATCACCCGAGAGGGATTTCAAAAAAGAATAGTTTCAGAATAAATCCGGGATGCTCAGGTACTTGTCGCCCCTGTCGGGCGAGAGCGCGACTATCGTGCCCCTGCCGAGCGACTTCGCGGCCTCCAGGGCGGCCCACACGACCGCGCCCGTGCTGATTCCGGCGAATACGCCTTCGGCGCGCGCGAGCTCTCTCGTCAGTCTGTAGGCGTGCTCATCGGCCACGCGCACCTTGTCATCAAGCAGGGAGGGGTTGAAGATGGGCGGCACCATGGCGGCGGTGAGGTTGCGCAGGCCGTACAGCCTGTGCTTCTCTGCCGGCTCCACGCCGATGACTTTCACGTGCGGGTTCTTTTCCTTGAGGAACCTGCCGACACCCATGAGCGTGCCCGTTGTGCCGATGCCCGCGATGAAGACATCGACATCCCCCTTCGCCTGTGCCCAGATTTCTGGGCCCGTCGTCTCATAGTGCGCGAGCGCGTTGTCCGGATTGCTGTGCTGGCGCGGCACGAAGTATTTTTCCGGGTGGGCGGCGGCCAGCTCGTCCGCCCTCCTTATCGCTCCGTCTGTTCCCTGCTCTGCGGGCGTGAGGATGATCTCTGCGCCGAAAGCCTTCATTATCTTCCTCCTCTCCGCGCTCTCCCTCTCGCTCATGCACGCCACGAAGGGATAGCCCTTGGCGGCGCACACCATGGCGAGGCCGATGCCCGTGTTGCCACTCGTGGCCTCTAGAACAGTTTTCCCCTTTGTCAGCTCGCCCCTTTCCTCCGCCTTCTCAATCATGTAGAGGGCTATGCGATCCTTGAGGCTTCCCGTGGGGTTGTGGCCCTCGAGCTTGAGGAGGATGCGCACGCGCGGGCGCGAGGGATTGAGTTTGACGAGCTCAACCAGCGGCGTGTTTCCAATCGCGGAGAGGATTCCCGGCCTTTTTTTTCCTGCCATACAACCGCTTATTTCACCGTGATTTTATTAGGCTTTCCAGCCTGGGCGAGCGAGAGAGGCTGCCGGCCCTCTCCTGCCTGGCCTGGGCGCGGGAGGGTCACGCCCTTGGCGCGCGCGAACGGATCCGGGCTGACGGGAAGAGGAGCGCAGACGTGCTTGTCCCTGCGGTTGTCCGGAGCGCGCTTGCGGTCCGAAAGAGTGTCGCGGGCGGCCAACGCAGAGGCCAGATGCTCATCAAAATCAAACTCTGGTTTGAAACCCTGCGCAAAACGGTACCCCCTATCGTGGATGGTGTAGATGTTGTCTCCGTTGGTCTCGAGCGCCACCCAGCCCCCATTCTTTTTAATCAGATCAACGAGGCAGGCGCGCAGGCCCAGCGCAGCGGCGGCCTTGACGGCCAGCTCCACGGCCTCTTTTGGGATCGATTTGACATCCACCAGCCTGTGTTCCGCGTTCGCATACGTGATTATGGATTCTTCCGGGGTGCTCGCGCTGCGCGTGAGTTCCACCCCGAAAGCGGCCCTGCCATCCACGACATACACCTTGAGCACGCTCTCGTTCCAGCGCCCTTCCGGCTGGATGACCTCCTGCACAACAACCTCGCCATGGATGTGCACACGCCCATCGTGGGTGTGCGCGGAGTAAAGTCTTGAATGGCGAGTGGTGTAGTGCTTGAACTCACACGGCAGCTCGACGATGCGGCCATCCTGCGGCACGCGGGCGTACACCGTCCCGTCCTTCCAGACCAGGAAGAGGATGTTGCCGCCGCCAGCACCGTGTGTGGGCTTGAGGATTGCTACGCGGTGATTTTTCACGAACGCAGCCAGCTCGTTGCTGTTTGACGAGATGAGCGTCTCCGGAATGGCAACCCCGTGCTTTTTGAATGCCTCGGTCGTGGCGCGCTTGTCTGTTTGGGCGATAAGCGCTCCGAGCGGGTTGAAGAGCAGGCCCCGCTCATCCCATTCCTCAAGCTTCGTCCGAACTTTTTTGGGCAGGTCTTCAAAATACTTGGCGCACAGCGGGAATACGTAGAGCACGGAGAGGTTCGGGGGTGAGGTGAATTCGCCTTTCAGGCTCTCACTGGAAATGCGGATAACTTCCACACCTTTAGCACGCAGTTTGGCCTCCAACCCCGCGAGGATTACTCCGGACCTGTCGGCTCGGCCGGATATGACGTTTGCGGGATCATCAAACTCAAGGAGTCCCTGCGCGTGGAGTATGCCAACAGCCATGCCCAGTATTTCTTGTATTCTTATTTAAATAAATTTTTGACTAAACTATTCCAATCAGAATTGGCTATATCTGGTAGATGAAGGTGCTCTTGGTCACCGCACGTCCCGGCACACCAACGACTGTTGAATAGGGCGGGAAGGACTTGTTGACCACGCTGCCCGCGCCAATGCGACTGTGATGACCTATGCGGATGGGCCCCAGCAGAATGGCGCCGGCGCCTATGACACACTCCTTTTCGACTGTTGGATGGCGCTTGCCCCTCTGCAGGCCCGTGCCGCCGAGCGTCACACCCTGATAAAGGGTGCAGTCGTCGCCTATTTCGGCCGTCTCGCCTATGACCACGCCCGCACCGTGGTCAATAAAAAAACGCCTGCCTATGGTCGCGCCGGGGTGAATCTCGATGCCTGTGAGAAACCGGTTGAGGTGGCTGAGCGCGCGCGGGATGAATGGTATGCGCCATAGCCACAGCCTGTGGGCGATGCGGTGGAGCAGGATCGCATGCACGCCGGGGTAGAGGAAAACCACTTCTAGGATATTGGTGGCTGCTGGGTCTCTCTTGAATGGGGTGGTGAAGTCCTCGAGAAGCGTTTTCAGGAAATCCAACGCCATGTCATTCCCTGTATTCGGCAAAGAGGTCTGTGCTTATATACCTCTCGCCCGTATCGGGCAGCACTACGACGATAACGTCGCCCTTGTCCGCCTCCACCGCGGCCTGGAGGGCTGCCCAGGTGTTCGCGCCAGCCGAGATTCCTACAAGGAGGCCCTCTTCCCTGATGAGCCTCCTTGCTGTGGCGAACGCGTCCTCGTTCGAGACCTGGATGATCCTGTCGGTGATGCTCCTGTCGAGAATGTCCGGCACAAAGCCGGCGCCGATGCCCTGAATCTTATGAGGACCCGGCTTGCCGCCTGACAGCACGGGCGAAGCTGCAGGCTCGACAGCATAGATTTTCACTGAAGGCTTTCGTTTCTTCAGCACCTGCCCGACCCCGGTGATGGTGCCGCCCGTGCCCACGCCGGCCACAAAGTGAGTGATTTTCCCTTCTGTATCCCGCCATATCTCTTCTGCGGTTGTCTTCCTGTGGATCTCCACGTTGGCCTTGTTCTTGAACTGCTGCGGGATGAACACGTGCCTGTCTTGTCTGGCAAGCTCCTCTGCAGCCGCCACAGCGCCGCGCATGCCTTCGCTGGCAGGGGTGAGGATGAGCTCGGCGCCGAAAGCGCGCAACAGGGCACGCCTTTCCAGGCTCATGCTCTCGGGCATGGTGAGCTTTAGGCGATAGCCCTTGACCGCGCACACCATGGCGAGGCCGATGCCCGTGTTGCCACTCGTGGGCTCAACGATGATTGAGCCGCGTTTGAGCACGCCCTGCCTCTCGGCTGCCTCGATCATGGCGAGCGCGATGCGGTCCTTGACTGAGTAGGCTGGATTACGGGCTTCGAGCTTGCCATAGATGACAGGCTTCAGGCCCTTGGTTATCCTGTTGAGGCGAATGAGCGGCGTGCCGCCAATCGCCTCAAGGACGCTCTCGTATCTTGCCGTGGAACCACCTCAGCCCTCGCTCGTCCAGAGGGCCGAGCACACCGGACAATCCGGGTCCCTCTCGAGGGGAATCTCGTCGAAAGTCATGTGCTCGCCATTGTAGACGAGCAGCCTGCCCGTCAGTAGCAGGCCAACTTTCGTTATGCACTTGAGCACCTCTGTAGCCTGAATGGTAGCCACGAGAGCCGGAATTGTGCCGAGCACTGGAAAAACCTCGCGCGGCGGGGCCTCGGGCACGATGCACCGCAGGCAAGGCGACTTGCCTGGGATCACGGTTGTCACGCGTCCCTCCATGCCCCACACGCTGCCGTGAACGAACGGAATGCGCTTGCGCACGGCGAACTCGTTGAGCACGAAACGGCTTGGGTAATTGTCCAGCCCGTCAACAACGACATCGACGCCCTCAAATATCCTATCGATGTTCTCCGCGGTCACATCCTCGCCGACGACGACCACCTCAATGGAGGGATTGACCTGCTTGAGCTTTTCGGCAGCGCTCTCTGCCTTTTTCCTGCCGATGTCCTTGTCCCAGTGTAGTATCTGCCTGTTCAGGTTCGACAGCTCAACCACATCGCGGTCGGCCGCGATTATTTTGCCCACGCCCGCCACCGCGAGGTAGGTTGTGAGGGGGGAGCCAAGCCCCCCCGTGCCAATGACGCCCACCTTTGCGGCCTTTATTCTCTTCTGCCCCTCCTCACCCCAGCCGTGAATGCGCATCTGCCGGTCGTACCTCTTGAGGTCGTAATCGCTTAGCTCCAATACCTCACCCGCCGCTCACTGCGGGGAGAATGAGCACCTCGTCGCCAGCCTTGAGCCTGCTGGCCAGACCATTCTTGAAGCGGATGTCTTCGCCGTTGACATAGATGTTGATGAACCTGCGCACGCTCCCGCTTTCGTCGAAAACGCGCTTCTGGAAGCCCTCGCCGTACTTCTTGACAAGCAGGGCGAGAACCTCCCCGACACTGCCGGCCTTGGGCAGGGTTGTCTCGGCCTCGCCCGTCTGCGGCTTGAGCGCGCTGGAGAATCTCACCCTAATCCCCTTTGCCATGGCTCTCCCTCCCAAGCCTTCTCAGTATCCTCTCGACCTCTTCTATCCTCGGCTCGATCCTGTATGCCTTTCCTTTCGGAATCGCCTCCTGCGTCTTGAGGCCGTTGCCCGTGATGAACGCGACCACGACATCGCCCGCATCAAACGCGCCTCCCTCGGCCAGCCTCTTCAGCGCGCCGATGGTTGTGCCGCCCGCTGGCTCGGTGAGAATGCCCTCGGTCTGGGCGAGCAGGCGAATGCCCTCAAGAATCTCCTTGTCATCCGGGTTCTCGCCCCCTCCCCGCGTCTCCCTGATGATGCGTAGCGCGTGCTCGCCGTCGCCGGGCGCGCCGAACATTATGCTCTTTGCGATTGTCCTGGGGTTCTTGATGGGAACGACCGGCCCGCCCTTCTTGACCGCCCGAATGACTGCGTCGGCGCCCTCGCCCTGCGCGCCGTAGAAGCGAACTGGTTTGTCCGCCACAAGGCGCAGCTCCCGCAGCTCCCTGAAGGCCTTCTCCACCTCGCAGAGCAGGCCGCCGCTGCCGATGGGGATTACCACTGCGTCAGGCAGCTCCCAGCCCAGCTGCTCGCACGTTTCGAACGCGATGGTCTTCTCGCCCTCCGCGTAATAAGGCCGGATGTTCACGTTCAGCACGGCCCAGCCGAAGCGGTCAGCCGCCTCATTGGAGAGGCGGTTCGCCACATCGTAGATGCCGTTGACTGCAATGACGCGCGCGCCGTAGGCGAAAATCTGGGCTATTTTGTTGAGCTCGATGTCGGCGGGGATGAACACAAAACACGGCAGGCCTGCTTTTGCGGCGTGGGCCGCGCTGGCGGCCGCCAGGTTTCCCGTTGAGGCGCATGAGATGACCTTCTTGCCGAACTCAATGGCCTTGGTGATGCCGACCGTCACGGGCCTGTCCTTGAAGGAAAAGGTCGGGTTCACCGAGTCGTTCTTGATGTAGAGCTTCCTGAGGCCAAGCTTATCCCCTAACTTCTTCGCGTGGATGAGCGGCGTGTAGCCAGCGCCAAGGTCAACGATGCGGCTCCTGTCATCGACAGGAAGCAGCTCGAAGTAGCGCCACAGTGAGAGCGGGCGGCGGGCGATGTTCTCCTTTGTGAAGGTCCTGCCCACCTCGGCCAGCTCGAAATTCACCTTGACAGGGCCAAAGCAGTCATCGCAAACCGTCCGCTCGGCCGCGGGATACCCCTTTCCGCACTCCCTGCACTTGAGGTTATAGCGGGCTATGAGAAACACCTCGGAAGGAGAGAAGGCTTTAGGCGGGCGGAGTTTAAATAAATTGTTGAATAATTTATTCCGCTAAGAATAATTGGTGATTTCAGTCGCGCTTTTTTCTGTTAAGGACTCGGCCGATGTCCTCCTCGGTGAGCTCCAACGCGCTGGCCGCGTCCGGCGCATTCGTTCCTGTCTTGGGCTCGGTGTCCCCTAGCACTTTTTTGAGCTCTGCGGGGGTAGCCGGAACGCCCTCGCGCAAGGCTCGCTCCCAAGCCGAGCTTTCCAGCACCTCGGCGATCTCGGCATCTCTGAGCTCCGCAGCATAGCCGGCGAGCCTTTTTCCCAAAGTTAATGCCATACGGATGCTGTCGGCAAAGCGGCTTCCGGCCGCGCGCGCGGCTTTGAGAGCGATCCAGCCTGAAAAGCCAGCAATCGGAGCGACGATGAGGTCTGAAATGCGCCCAAACACGAGAGCGAGCGCTGCTGTGCCGAAAGCCAAGACAGAAAGCGCTGCGGAGAGAATGGTGGTGGGGGCTGTGAGGATGAGCCTGCCGACGATAATTCGCCGGATGCGCTCGCCGATCGCAAGGCCGGCCCTCTCGGCGAGGATGAAGGCCGCCTTGGCGGCTTCCGGGTCAGCGTTTTGCGAGACTGCGGTTTTGGCGAGCTCCTTTCTGGCCACTCCGTCGAACTCCTCGCTCGTGAGCGCGATGTCCCTGAGCGCGGTGAGGAACTCTCTGGCCTCCGCCTCGCTTCTCGCCATCTCGCCGAGCAGCCGAACTCCCTTGCGCGATGGCTTGAGCACGGCCGCATCAATGTACTCTGGAGCGGGCTTGCGCAAGAGCTCGGAGATGGCCCGCGGGGACATCGCCAGAATCCGCTCGCCTTCCTCCCTCGAGAGCATTCGCGCGCGCCTCTGGGCGAGGGGGGTCTCCGGGGGTTTTGCCAGATAGTAGGGCTTCAAAGCTCCCACCAGAATAAGTGGAATGTTATGCCCTCACGGGTATTTAAAGGTGCACACCCGTCAAAATCCTCAGCCCGCCCGCGAGCGTGAGCGCGGCAATCGCTATGCGGATGTGGTGGGCCGGGGCTCTTGACAGCAGATGGGTGCCCAGCCACACGCCCGGAAGCGAGCCGGCGAGAAGCTTTGCGGTGAGCGAAAGGTCAACAGAACCAAGCGAGGCATGCGACAGTGCGGCGGCTGAAAGGATGAGGAGGCCGGCCGAAGTCGCGGTGCCGACAGAGCAGCCTGTGGGGATGCGGAGGAAGAGCAGGAAGAGGAGGACGATGAAGGTGCCCGAGCCGATGCTCGTGAGGCCCGAGAGAAAGCCCACGCAGCCACCCAGCAGGACTAGGAGCGCATCGTTGAGAGCGCGGTTTTTCAGGAGAGGGCGGAAGGTCTCACGGCAGGGGCCCTGCCTGCGGCTCGCCCACGCCTCAAGAACAACGAGAAGCGACACGCCGATGAGAATGAGCGCGACCGCCTGCGACAGGGCAGCGGCGTCAAGCCGCGAGGAGAGCCAAGAGCCTGCGGCAGCGCCCGGAATGCCGAGCGCGACCATCTTGAGCGCGAGGGAATGAAAAACGCGCCCCCTGCGCCAATGCTTTATCACGGCAACCGCCTTCATCACGGTCCCCTGGATGATTTCGGCCGAGACGGCCGCGGCCGGCGGCACGCCAAGCAGGATGAGGGTGGGTGTGCCCACGAGGCCCGTGCCTATGCTCGTCAGGCCCACAAGGAAGCCGACCAGGAGGCCGGTCAGCACAAGCGCGATGTCCGCAACCACGCACGAGTTTCGTATATTCTAATTTAAATAATTTTATATAAAAATTATTCAAAAAGGAATATTCCGAAATGAGAAAAAGGTTGCCGGAGAAATCCCGTCATGCTCCCGGAGCTCGCAGAGATAAAGCGCTGGAGGGTCAGGCTGGGGCTCAAGCAGACCGAGCTCGCCAGGCTCGCCGACGTGTCGCAGTCCCTCATCGCAAAGATCGAGGCGGGGAAGGTTGATCCATCGTACGGCAAGGCCAAGGAGATTTTCGAGGCGCTCGAGAGGATGGAGGAGAGGGAGTCCCTGCTGGCCAAGGACATCATGACTGGCAAGGTCGTTGGGGTGAGCAGGGGCGACCGCGTGGCCGACGCGGTGAGGACGATGAAGAGGCTGAACATCTCCCAGCTGCCGGTTCTCGAAGGAGACAATGTGGTGGGGATGATCAGCGAGGCGGTCATAACCGAGAGGGTGGGCGAGGGAGCCGACCTGACTCTGCTCTCGAAGTCGCGCGTGGGCGACGTCATGGCCGACCCGCCCCCGAGAGTCGATGAGGCCACGCCCCTGCCCGTGCTGTCCGCCCTGCTGCGCCATGCTCCGGCTGTGCTCATCGTGAAGAAAGAGAAGGTAATCGGCATCGTCACGAAAGCGGACCTGTTGAAGGTGGTCCACAAGTAGCTACATCATCCTCAGGCGCCTCACCCTCTCCTCAATCGGCGGGTGTGTGGAGAAAAGGCTTGCCAGAAAACCTCCCTGGAGAGGGTTGGAGATGTAGAGCGGTGCGGTGGCATTGGTTGCGGCCTCAACGCGCTTCCCCTCCTTGGCTATCTTCTCGAGCGCGCTCGCCAGCCCCTCGGGATAGCGCGTGAGCTGCGCGCCGCTGGCATCGGCGAGGTACTCCCTCTGGCGAGAGAGCGCCAAGCGCAGGAGCTGGGCGAAGAAGGGCGAGAGAACGGCGAACAAGACGGCGAGCACGAGGAGGATGACGAACCCCCCGCCGCCCTTCCTGTCCCGGCCGAGGCCCCCCCTGAAAACGCTCCGCAGGAAGACGTCGCTGAGCATGGAGACAACGCCAACGAGCACGACCGCGAGCGTGGCGAAGCGGATGTCGTAATTGCGGATGTGGCTGATCTCGTGCGCGAGGACGCCCTCGAGCTCGAGGCGGTTCATCCTCTTGAGCAGGCCGGTGGTCACGCACACGACGGCGTGCTGCGGGTCCCTGCCCGCGGCGAATGCATTCGGGGCATCCTCGTCCATGACATAGGCGCGCGGGGCGGGAATGCCTGCCGCGATGGCCAGGCCCTCCACTGCGTTGATTAGGAAGGGAAACTCTTGCTTTGTGGCGGGACGGGCGCGCGAGACGGCGAGCACGATGGCGTCGCTCCTGTAGTAGCTGGCGAGAGCGAATAGGATGGTGAAGGCGCCGGCGAAGGCGAGGCCGAAGAAGCCGCCGAGAAAATCAGCGAGCACATAGCCGAAGAGAAAGCCGAGGAAGCCCGCGAGAAGAATGAAGGCAGCAACGAGGGCCCAGCTCTTCCTCTTGTTTGCAGCGATCTCGTCCCACAGCGTTCCCATGCTGTGGATTTGGAGCGCAGAGCTTAAAATTTGACTTTGACCGGCGCGCGCGCGGCCTCCTCTATCTGGAAGTACTCGCGCGGCCTGAAGCCGAGCAGCGCGGCGACTATGGAGGAGGGGAAGGTCTGGCACTTGTTGTTGAAGTCGAGAACCGAATCGTTGTAGAACTGGCGCGCGTAGGCTATCTTGCTCTCGGTGCCGGACAGCTCTTCCTGAAGTTGAAGAAAGTTCTCGTTGGCGCGCAACTTCGGATACTCCTCTGCGACAGCGAACAAGCTCTTCAGCGCGCCGGTCAGGAGGTCGTGCGCGCGCGCCTTCTCGCCCACGGTGCCGGCCTGCGCCATGGCCGCCCTCGCCTTCGTCACGGCCTCGAGCGTCTCCCTCTCGTGCTTCACATAGCCCTTGACCGTCTCAATGAGGTTGGGGATGAGGTCGTAGCGCCGCTTGAGCTGAACGTCAATCTGCGCCCAAGCGTTGTCAATCTGATTGCGCAGCACGACAAGGCGGTTGTAGTAGTAGATGAGCAGAAGCGCCACCGCGGCAAGCGCGACCACGAGAAGCCACTCAAGAGCCATAGCCACACTTTAGCCCCAGGGTATTAAAAGCCTTTTTCAGGTTTCTTTTTTCGCCGCGCGGACGACGGCGAGCGGGAGCACGCCTCTGGCGAACTCCTCGAAGGCTATCTTGACCGGGTTTATGGCGTCGCTCCCCACCTCGATGAGCGGAGGGGCGCCTGCTGCGAGCTGCAGCGCCCGGGCGCCTATGAGCCTGGCCTTCTCGTATTTCGTAATCCCACTCTCCTTCACAAGCCTTTTTTAATGCAGAAAACTATTTCTTCTTTTTTCTGTGCTCCTCCTTAAGCATGCGCGTCAGCTCGTCAAACCCAAACTCGGACTCGGGCTCGTGCAGCGCCTCCCTGAAGGAAGGCTTTTCCCTCTCGCGCTTTTCCAGAAGACCCTTTATGCCCTTGAGCTCCTCGCGTATCTCAAGCAGCAGCCGCCTGTCCTCGTCCTCCTTCGCCTCCTTTGCCTCCTTGAGAGGGGTTCCCTGCGAGCGCGCCAGGATGGAGCGGATGAGCTCATCCGGCTCGGCCACGCCCGGAATGACGGCGTAAAGCCTGCGGTCGCCCGTCTCGATGCGCAGGGTGGCGAGGCCGAAAACCTGGTCGATGAAGTGCCAGCCCGCGCGCAGCACGCGAATCTCCTTTATCTTCTCGTAAGGAAGTGAGAGCCTCTGCTTGGCCAGCAGGCCCTTCTCGATCACGAGCTCCTTCTCCTCGAGCGACCAGGCGAAAGAACGTAGCGACAGCTCGGCCCAGGCGGCCATGCCTCCGAGCACGACGACGAAAGAGCCTATCATCAGCGTGAAGAGCAGCACGCGGTTGGGCGTGCCGGGGAGAATCTCGCCGGGGCTCACGAGAATATAGAGGATGAAGGCGAGCAGCCAGAAGGCCGCCAGCGCGATGGCCGCCTGCGCGAGCCACACGAACCTCATACGCGGGTCGATGGACGCCATGAGATTATTCTGCCGCCTGCAGAATTTAAAACCTGCCGAACCGCTCCGAACCCAGGGGGCACCTTCGGTTCCCCCTAGGTTTGAGGTTCCTCCGTAACCCCCTCCTCGAGAGGGGGGAAGGTCTAGGACGAAGGGGGGATACTTCCCCCCTTTGTCTTATCAGAACCGCCAGCGCGGTTCCGATACCTCCAGCAACCTTTTTTCCGTCAACGCTTTTGCGAGCGAAGCGAGCAAAAGGGTTGGGGGATACTTCCCCCCTTTGTCTTCTATTCGCTGTGCTCCTCGTATGTCCTGTTGTTGAACTCGTAGGCGAGAGAGGACCAGCCGACAGCCCTGCGGTGCTGGGCGAGCACCTCGGCCTTCTCGCCCGCCAGGCGGAGGTCGCGCGCTGGGTCAAAGATGTGGTAGAGACCCCGCCACTCAAAGGCAACAAAGGAGCGCGTCTCGTGGTC
>JAWCPB010000001.1:0-85448 GCA_038870455.1 Candidatus Micrarchaeia archaeon | reverse complement strand
GTGGAAATCCTGCGCGACGTGTCCATACGCGTCTGCCCAGTGAATCATGAGGATGCGGAGGAGATGATTCGGGAGATAAAGGGCTTTCCCATCCTGTCCGGCGCGCGCGGGATGAAACCGATTGACCTCGCCGCGCTCGCCGACCTCCTAGTGAAAACAGGCAGGCTGCTCTCGGAAAACCAGGACATAAAGGAGCTGGACTTCAATCCGGTCATCGCGCACCCAGAGGGTTATGAAATCGTTGATGTGAGAATGGTGACGCAGTGAACTACAATCTTGAGGCGATCATCGCGCCGAAAAGCGTGGCCGTGGTCGGGGCATCGCGCGATCCCGGGAAGATCGGCCACACCATTCTCAAGAACTTTGTCGATGGCGGCTTCGCGGGCAAGGTGTTTCCCGTCAATCCAAAGGCGGAAGAGCTGCTGGGCCTGCGGTGCTATGCAAGCGTCGGGGACATCAAGGAAAAGGTGGATTGCGCGGTGATAGCCGTGCCCGCTGCCGCCGTTCCCGGCGTGCTGCGGGAGTGCGGCGAGAAGGGGCTCGGGGGCGCGGTGGTCATCAGCGGGGGGTTTTCCGAAGTGGGCAACACAAAGGGAGAGGAAGAAATCGCCTCAATCGCGAAAGAATACGGGCTTGCGGTCATCGGCCCGAACTGCCTGGGCGTGCTCAATCCGGCCACGAGGTTCGACTGCATTTTCCTTCCTCTCTTCAAGATGGGCCGCCCGCCTGTCGGGGACATCGGCTTTATGAGCCAGAGCGGGGCGGTCGGCAGCTGCATCGTCGACCTCGCCGCGCACTACCACATTGGAGTAAGCAAGTTCGTTTCCTACGGGAACGCCACCGTTATTGACGAGGCGGACCTCCTGCGCTATTTCGCCGAAGACCCGCAGACGCGCATCATCGTGGGTTACATAGAGGGCGTGCGCAGGGGGAAAGAGTTTTTCTCCGCCCTCAAGGAAGTCGCCAAACAAAAGCCCACCATTTTCCTCAAGGCAGGCGTGAGCAGGCGGGGCGCGGAGGCGACGCTCTCGCACACGGGCTCGCTGGCGGGCAGCGCCGAAGCCTACAGGGCGGTTTTCAAGCAGGCCAAGGCCATCGAGGCGCACACGCTCATGGAACTCTTTTACTTTGCGAAGGCGTTCGACCAGCCTCTTCCACAAGGGAGGAGGGTGGGCGTGATAACAAACGGGGGCGGATACGCCGTTCTCGCTGCCGATGCGATTGAGGAGTTTCACCTGGAGCTCGCCGAGTTCAGCGAGAAAACGAAAAAAGCCCTGGAGCCCGCGCTTCCTTCTTACGCAAACCTCAAAAACCCTCTCGACTTGGTTGGCGATGCGGACGCCGAGCGCTACAGGATTGCGCTCGAGGCGCTCATGGCGGACGACAACATTGATATCCTCGTGATAACCGTTCTGTTCCAGACCGTCTCGATCGACTCGCGCGTTGTGAATGTCATCGCAAAAGCAGCGGATGAGAGGAGGAAGCCCATCATCGTGGTCTCGACGGGCGGGGAGTACACCGAGCTGCACAGGCGCATTCTGGAGAGCTACCGCATTCCCACCTACCACTCGCCCACCGCGGCCATGAAAGCCGCTGAAAAACTCGCTGACTTTGCGGATTTGCAGAGAAAGCTCGGGAGGATGGCTACTCCCCGAAGAACTTCTTGAGCGCGGCCTCCGGGTTCGTTGCAAGCAGGTTGAAAATCTCTTCCGCGTCCTTTGTCGGCACGCCCGCTTCCTTCAGCCTCGCCTTGAGTATTTCCATGCCCATTTCCTTTACTGAAAGCTTTTTCCGCCGCAGCTCCCGCAGGAGCGCAATTCTGTCGCTCAAAGACACGGAGGCGAGCTCTGACTCTATTTCCACGTACGCCCTTCCCTCGAAGCTCTTTTCTATGGACCTGAAATCAAGGTTTGCCGGCTCGAGGCCTTTCGCAAGCGTTCCCTTCACATAGATTTTCACCAGCGGGTTCGGGGCTTTTGCGGCAAGCCTTTCCGCGGCTTTTCTCACCGCGGCTGCCGCCTCCTCTATCTTTGCATCCTTCACCTCAACCTCTTCGCAGAAAAAGGCCCGCGCCGGAATCGAAACGAATTCTTCTCTCCCGGTTGCCGTATCGAATAAATAAAATCCTTTTTTGCCGGCTTCTTCCTTCTTCATCCGCGTGACAACCGTGCTTCCAGGCAAGAGCAGCTTTTTGCCATGGGCCTCCATCACTTCCGCCCTGTGATGGTGCCCGTTGATGTACAGGTCAAATCCTTCCGGCAGGTCTTCGACGCTCATGAAACTTTCGCTGAACGGAAGGAGTTCCTTGAGGGACTGGTGGAAAACGAACACGTTGAAGCACCCTTCAACGGGCTTGAACCGCCCGCCCCCGACAGCATCCCTTGCATAGTCTTCCGGAACCCCGCCAAGCCCGTGAACCGCAATCCTCCCGCCGTCCTTCTCAAAAACCGCTTTGCCTGCATGAACATTGACCAGCAGACCCGCGGCATCCAAAATTTCAACGGGGTTCACCAACCCTTTCGCCCTTCTCTCGTGCGTGCCGTGAATGGCGACTATGGGCGGGCCCCTGCCATCAACGCGCTTTGCCCCGGCTTTTCCCGCGCCCTTCCGAAACAGCCTTATCGCGCTCGCCAGCACCTCGTTTCCGGGAGTCCTCGAGTCAAAGATGTCGCCCGCGATGATGATTAGGTCAGCGGACTCGAGCGCCATGGAAAAGGCTTCGCTGGCCTGCGCGAGCGCGTCCTCCTCGAACCTCTCGTACCCGAGGTGAAAGTCGCTGAGTACGGCCAGCTTCACGGCAGAACCTCCATTGCACCAGCTGCGGCTTCCTTTGCCGCCTTTTCAGCATTTATTCTTTCCTCCCATGCAAGCACGGCCTCCTCGTCGAAAGGCGGAATCCGCCCGGGCTCGCGCGCCACCTCCAGCCCGGCTTTCCCCGCGATTTCCTCGACTTCATCCTCGAGGAATAACAGGGGCCTGTGGACGGGAAGCGCAGACGCGTTGTTTGCGCTCGCGATGGCCTTGAGCGCGTTGTCATCCAGCTTCACTCTCTCGCCAGAGATTATTCCGCTCGCGCGTTTCTTCCCTGCAATCTCTGACGCGACCCTCGCAAGAAACCTGTTGAAGGCAACTTTCTTTTCTCCAGCGCCCAAGCCGCCCAAGCTCGGAGCCTCTGCCACAAGCATGGTCATTTTCCTTCCGATGTGCCACGCGCGCAGCGCCTTCGCCGCCTCGACCGCCTTCCTCTCGCTCTCCTCGCTCTCCCTCGCATGCAACGCAATCACCGCGCACCCTCTCCTCATCAGCATCCACGCCGCGAGGGCGCTCGCGCTTCCTTTGAGGAGCGCGACCATGCTTCCCTGAGAGCCAAGGGGAAGGCCCTTCGCCCCGTCGAAAAGCTTTTTTGCAACGAAGGCCCGCTCGCCCCGCACCTCAACAAACAGCTCGTTGTCAGGCTTCTCCAAATCAACGCGCAGGCCCGTCGCATCGACAATGGCTTTGCCGACAACCCTCCCCACATCCTCGCTCGTGAAAGCATGCTCGCCCGTCCTCTTTGCCCTCACAGCAAAAGAGCTGCGCCGCTCTCCCGCAGCCCGCACGGCCGCTTCTTTACCGAGCCCGCCTCGCCCACGCCATTCTTCCGCAGCCCGCACGCCCGCTTCCGCCATCGCCTTCAAGTCCGCAGGAACCTCTTCGCAGACCGCGATGCTCGCCAGCCCGAAAACGCGCTGGAGCCTGCGCGCCGCCTCCTCCTCTTTCTCGCAGGCGATGCGTAAAACTCCGCCTTCTTTCTCAATCCTCACGCTGCCGAAAGCCGTTTTTTCACGCGCGCCCTCGCCCGCCGCCTTCCTGCTCGCATCCCTGCGCTCGTCTCCGTGCTCGCCGCCGCCTGCCTCCCCCTCGCTCAGAGCGGCCTTTATCCTTTCCAACAGCATGCGCTCGAGGCGCAGGCGCACTTCCCTGCTTTTCAACAGGGGCTCGGAGTACTTGACGAGAAGCATGCGACCACGTGAAAATTTCTCCCCCAAATCTTTAAATACAGGAATCGGCAAACAAGTTAGACATGACCAGCCTGCCCAAGACAGCGCTCTTCATCTTTTTGCTTGCCAGCCTGGCCTACGCGGCTCCGGATGTCGGCGTCTCTCGCGCGATAAGCCCCGTCTGCAGCCAGGTTGTCGATGCGATCACCCACGCCTCGAAAACGGTCTGCAAGACACGCATTGACTTCACGATAACAAACCTCCGCGATTCGGCGATGAGAACGCTCGTGATCAACCAAACGCTTCCCTCCGAGCACGCCGGCTCGCAGGCCAGCGTCCTCCCGATTTGCACTGCGGCTGACCTCCTCGTCTCCTGCACGCTGTCGAACATCGCGGCGGGCGCGAGCGAGCGTTTTGCCTTCGAGCTCAGCGAGTGGAGGAACGTTTCGGAAAGCGCGTGGCCGGCCCCCGTTGTTTCTGCGCTGCCGATCCTCGCGCGACTGAAGGCCCCTGCGCAGGCTGAGCTGGGCGGGAATGTCGTGCTCGAGCTGCGCGCGCTCGACGGCACGCCGCTCTCCGGGGCGCGCATCGAAGTGCAGGGGCCCGAGAGCACTTTCACGCTGGTCACCAACCCGGCGGGCTTGGCAAGCTTCAAGGCCTCAAGCGAGGGATTCTACTCTTACATCGCGAGGGACGACGGCGTTTCCCTGTCGCAGGGGCAGCTCACTACAAAAGTTGCCGCCGCGGAAGCGCCCCTCACGATAACCGCCGCGCTGAGGAAAGACCTCCCGCCTGAAGCGAACAAGATAGTTGATTTGCTTCCGCTTTTCCTGGCCTTCGCCCTGCTCGTGCTCGTGGCGCTCGTGTGGGGATTCTACTTCTATGCAACGAGGCCCAAGGAAGAGCCGCCGGTGTTGCCTCCGCAGCCACCCTTCCCAAAAGCGGGCACCGAGTCTTCGTCTCAGCCTGAGCCCGACGAGCCCGTTACAGCAGAATTCGAGAAGGCGAAGGACGCCGCCGAAATCACGCCGCCGGCCGAGCCGGAAAAGCCCACTGAAATTCTCCGGATTACAGTAGGCGAGCCTGAGGAAAAAGAAGAAGAGCTCGTTAAGGAGGAAGAGGAGGAGAAAAAGCCTCCGGAGAAGAGGCTTCCCAGCGTTTTCAGGCCCAAAAAGAAGGCGAAGAGAGGCAGGCCGAAAAAGAAGTAGGCTAACTGTCCCGCTTTTTTCCCCACGCTATTTTATCCCAGATTCTCTCATGCAAGTAATAGCCTATGCTCGTGTAAGTGTTGCTGGCGAGCATGAACCACGCCGCAATCTCGAGCCTTCCGGTGAGCAGATACACGACCGCAAAATCGAGTATGAGAATCGCGAGCCTGTACGTAATCGTCTTGACCAGCGACCGAAGCCAATGTTCTTTGAAGCGATGCCGCGCGTTTTGCTTCATCAAATCAACAAGGGAGGGGTCTGGGGGGACCTCAAACTGGGAGAACCGTAGGTTCCCGCGGTTCGGCCCCCTGGGTTCGAATAGCCCCGACCGGATTCGAACCGATGTCCGCGGGTTTCACCGTTTTTCCGTAAACGCTTTTGCCGGTTCGCCGGCGAAAGGTTTTCCAGAGCCCGCTATCCTTGACCACTAGACGACGGGGCTTTGATTATTATGAACGCTATTTGTATATAATTTTTCTGTGTCCAAGTGTCACTACGAAAATTCTCTTGTTTAAAAACGAAACGTACGCAATCAACCGGTGATATCCAGCCCGCAGCTTCCATTCCGAGCGGCCGGCAAGGCGCTTGAAAAAGTGCTGGGGATTCGCAGCTTCCTCGAGTTTTTCACCAAGCGTTCGGCGTCTTCGTGCTCGAGCCGGCTGCCGAAGAGCCTCTTCGGACCACTCTATGGCAAAGGCCACGCTACAACCCCAGCCTTCTCTGCACTTCAGCGTGGGAAACCACTCGCCCCTTTCTCAAATCCTCGTGCGCGCGCATCCAGCTCGCGCGAAATTCTGCGGTGGACGCACCCTCTTCATCGCCAAGGGGCACAAGTCCCAGTAGTTTGTTGATCAGCTCGTCGTAAGTCTCACGGGCGTACTCGCGAAGCGCGGCGAGTTTTGCCGCGGTTTCGCTGCGGAGGCGGATCATGTCGCCTGGCTTACCACGGCACTCTCTTGAGCCCCAGCCGGTTCGCCAGCCAGTTTGCCCCAACGTGAAGAACGTAGGTGAGGATGACGAGGAAAACAAGGCCCTCGGGCGTGAGCGTGATGGGCGGGCTTGGTTTTGCGAGAACGGGAAAGGCGAGGGCGAGGGCTGTGAAGAGAAAAAGCAGCTGGTCCATGAACAGGGAGGGCTGGCCACTGCGCATTCCCATGCGCCTTTTTATGAACGAGCCGAGGAGGTCGCCGAGCAGCGCGCCGCCGGCGAGCAGGGGCGCGAGGACGAAGTAGTCACCGCTCGCCTTGTAGGACGCCACCACGAAGCCTGCGGCTGTTCCGAGAATGAAGCCGGCCGCGAGGCCCCTCCACGTCTTTCCGTCGCCGAAGAGCCTCCGCCTGTCCCACAGCTTTACGCCGAAATCAACGGGCGTGCCTCCCCCGAAGATGACCGGCGTGGAGTTTGCGAAGTACGCGGGGAGTATGAATATGAATAGTTCGAGGAAATATGCGAGGTCGGCCATGCTTTTATAATGATTTGCAAATATTTAATGGGTTTTCTGAGGCGAGCGGATGGGGAAACAAGCAAACGCAATCGTCATCGGGCTGTCTCTGCTTGCCGCAGGCGTGATCGCACTTGCTGTCATCGCGGTCGTTGCCTTTGCAGTCTATAATGCCGTGTTTCCCCCCGCATGCGTTGGCGTGCTCCCCATCAGGGGAGTCATCACTACGACGAGCGAGGAGGCCGGCCTCTTCTCTGCCGGAACAATAGGCTCTGACGATGTGCTCGAGCTCCTCAAGGAAGCCGAGCGTAGGGGCGACATCAAGTCCCTGCTTGTCGAGGTCGATTCACCGGGCGGAAGCGTTGTGGCAAGCAGGGAGATTTATGAGGGAGTGAGGGACTTCAAGAAGCCGACCATTGCGTTTTTCAGGGAAGTCGCCGCAAGCGGGGGTTATTATGCGGCTGTTGGGGCGGATGAGATCATCAGCGACCCGGACGCGATTACGGGAAGCATTGGCGCCCGAGCGACTTTCGAAGACCTGTCGGGCCTGTTCGAAAAAATCGGCTATAACGTGACCATCATAAAGAGCGGCGAGCTCAAGGACATCGGCGACCCCAGCAGGCCCATGACGGAAAAGGAAAAGCGGCTGGTTCAAGAAATTATTGACGAGGTTTTCGGGGAGTTCAGGGACGCGGTGTGGAAAGAGAGGAGCGGGAGGCCGAACTTCGCGGCCAACTTCAACACAATCCTGGATGCGCGCATTCTCACCGGCAGGCAGGCCCTGCGCTACGGCCTGGTGGATGCGGTGGGCTCCAGGAAAGATGCGCTGGCGAGAGCCGCGTCCCTTGGAAACATTACTGGCGAGCCCAGCGAGTGCGTGCTTGAAAAAAAGAAAGAATGGTGGGAGAAGATAGTGGAGAAGGCAGCCGCTGGCATCGGGCAGGCGGTCGCCCAGGCACTGGCTCCCAAGCCTCCGCAGGCCAGGCTGGCCTACTAGTTTTTATATAGCCGCCTGCAAAAAAAATTTCATGGGAGGAAGGGCTGAGAAGCTGCAGTGGTTTGTGCTCGGCTTTTTGATCGGAGTAGCCACCGTAATCACGCTGCTCGTCATAACTTCTTTCTTCGCGCCCCCGCCTTTCCTCGCCGGCCTGCTTTCGCTCTACAGGACAAACCTCGAGCTGGGAAGCGATTCCTACAGGCAGGGCGAAGCCATTCGCGTGCTGGGAACGACAAGGTGCGCGCCCGAAGCCGAGATTTTCGTCGATGGAAGGCTTGCCGCGAACGTGAGCGTGCAGAACGGCGAGTTCGCCGCGTTCGTTCCCAGCGGGGACCTCGAGCCGGGCCTGCACAACGTTTCGCTTGTCGCCGGCTCGTGCACGCGCGCGCTCACCGTGAGGATACTCGGCGCGCCCTGCACGAAGGACGGCGAGACGGCAGCCTGCCGCCTTCCCAACGGATGCGAGGGCACGCGCGTGTGCATCAGCGGCGCTTTCACAGCGTGCTCGCCGACCGGGAGGGTGTGCGAGCCGGGTGCGAAGAGAGGCTGCACACTGTCAGACAAGTGCGGGATGGGAGAGCAGACTTGCGACGAGTGCGGCACAGGCTGGGGCGCGTGCGTGGGCCAGCACTAGCGCGGGAAATGCGGTTTATTTAAATACCCTGCCCACCATTTAGAGGCGATGCGCGCGGGGAAAAGAGGCTTTGTTTTCACCGTGGATGCGTTCATCGCGCTTCTTCTCGTTCTACTGACTGTGTTCGCGCTCATCGCCCTGCTCAGCTTTCCGAGGGCTTTCCTCGGCCAGTACGAGCAGACGCACGACTTGGCGAGGGACTCGCTCAACGCGCTCGATGCGCTGGGGATGAACGAAATCTGGGGAAGCCCCCAGAGCGGCGTATGGGACAGGCTCAACCCCAGGGACAGGAACAATTCCGTTCTGGAAGAGCTGGCTAGGCTGGCCGCCACTGGAGACTATGCGAGCGCGGAATTCATTCTCAGGAGCACGCTCGACCCAGTCATTCCCCCGCAGTACAACTACAGGTTCGAGTACTTTGATGTCGGCGCAAACGGCTGGAGGGCGGTCAGCGGCAGGCCTCCTTACGAAGGCGCTTCGGTCCAGAGAATGCAGGCCGTCGCCTCCCGCGTGATAACGACTTACGCGTTTTACGACGAGCCCGGCCGATCGCCTTTCAGCTACACTTCGGGCGCGTACGTCGGTTCGTGCCAAGGAATCGAGGGAGAGCCGGGAGCGGTGCCGTGCGAGGCGAGGAACCGCAGCGGCTTCGCGGCCGGCACGCTCGCAGGCCCGACCAGCGTGAGATTAGTGGTGTGGATATGAAGCGTGGGGGAATTCCTCGCAATAGCGCCGGGGTGGGGTCAGGAGGACCATCAAACTGGGGGAGGGGCAAGCCCCTCCCGCGGTTCGGAGTGGTGTGGATATGAGAGGCTTTTTCTTCACTCTGCTCATTGCCGTGGCGCTGGCGTTCATGCTTGTCTCGCTCGCGCTGTGGGGGGCTGTTGTCAGGGCGCGGGAGGAGAAGGTGCCCGCCAAGTTCCAGCTCGAGGCCATGCTCTCCATAGCCGATGCTTCCAGCGAGGCGGAGACGGCTCGCCTCGTTTCCCTGCTTGGCTACAGGGCGCTGCGCGCGCTCGTTCTCGATGTGATTGCCACAGGGAGCGTTGCTCAGCAAAAGAAGGCTGGCGAAGAGCTGTGCAGCGTGCTCATCAACGGAACGCGCCTCAGCGGCAAGCGCATTTTCAACGAGAGCCTGAGCGCGTGGGGCGAGGCCATGGCGAACGCGAGCAGAGCGCTCGGGTTTGAATGGAAGCTGGCCGTGCGGCCTGATAAGTGCAGCGCAAAGCAGGTCGCGCCTTGGGACATAAATCTGGACATCACGGACATCAGGATAGAGATTTCGTCCGAGGAAATGAATTTGAGCAAAATCGTCACCGTCTCGGCGCGCATTCCCATTGTGGGGCTCGAGGACCCATTGATTTCTGTGAAGGATGCCGAGCTCCGCGGCGTGCCCTACTCCGAGGCGAACATCAGGCAGGTGTTCCGCTCCCCGTTCTCCATTGAGGAAGTCAGGCCGAAAAACACTGCGAACGGAACAAGGGGAAAATCATGGGTGTATGGCGTAACGACTGACGACTCGTTCAATGATGCCTACAAAAACGACAGGTACATTCTCGTCATCGAGGACACGGGCATCTGCGCGAACGGCGACTGCTCGCAGCTGAACAGCTACGGCGGAGTGCTGCTGCTCGCGCCCGGGCCCGGACACCAGCGCACGGGCGCCACCGCCACAAGGACATGCGGCGGGGCGGGCTGCACGAACACCTGTATCTTTGCTGAAGTCAGGGAGACCGAGCCCTGCCTGGACTGCCTGAGCTACTACGAGCTGGAAAGCGAAACAAATGCATCGTGCTGTACCTGCAGCACGCCTTCCGGAGGGGTGGAATTCAACGAGGTAGAGGTGCCGTTCCTGCACACGAACGCGCTCACCAAGGCAAAGTTGAACATCACCCCCACAAGCCCGGTCGGGTTGCCCGTGCTCATCAACTCGCCTTTCTCGAACAACGGGGATTACTCGAGGGAAGCGCGCAAGCCCGAGGTGTGGGACATCGAGAGGCTGCGCGACCTTGTGGTGTGCGGCCACTACATCAATGTGACGGGGGCTCACGCCCCGAATTTCCTGAGCAGGCTCGAGGGGAGGGCGAATGCCAACGACCAGTTCGGCATAGAGAGCTTCGTCATCGGAATGTGGGCGACCGAAGAGCGCTCGAAAGTCGACCATGTGTACTACACGAGCAGCGCGGCGGGGAGGCCGGTCAAGGGCATGCCGGGCTGCAAGAACAGGGACATGTGCACGAGCGCTTCCACCATAGGAAGGTTTGCCATAGACGCGCAGCACGCCACCTCAAACTACTACAACATTTCTTCCTCGCTGCTGTGCCCGCCGTCGCCCGCGGAGTGTTGAGTGAGAGAATGAGAGGCCAGTCCGCGCTTGAAATGCTTGTCATGGTGGCGTTCTTCGCAGCGTTCCTCATTCCATTCGTGCTGCTATTCTTCACGAGCGCAAACGTGGCGAGCGAGGACGTGGCCATCGCGCAGGCGCAGAAGGCGGCCGAGCAGATCGCCGACAGCGCCGACGAAGTTTATTTCGCCGGGGAGGGGGCGAGGGGGACCGTGAGCGTGTTCTTCCCGCCCGCCCTTGCACAGATAATAATAGGCGGGCGGAGCGGCCGTGAGGTCACGCTTGTGCTCCAGACCGCGGCGGGCAGGAGCGACGCGGTGGCGGTGAGCGTCGCCAACCTCACGACGAGAACAGACTGGACTACGCGCCTTGGCACCGGAGTGAGAAGGCTTAACTTCACTCGCGTGAACGGGAACGTTTCGGTGGATGCGTATGAGTGAGTCGAACAGGGCACAGGCGGCTTTCGAGTTTGTTTCCTACTTCGCGCTGTTCCTGCTCGTGTTCGTGGTGGGCGTGGCGTACATCACGAGCACCGAAGTCCGCGAGATAAGGCAGAGGGAGGACTCGCTCGCCAGAGAGCTTGCCTTTGGTATGGCAAGCGAGATACACTTCGCCGCGCGCGCGGGCGGCGGGTATGAGCGAATGGTCATCGTCCCAAAGCGCATTGGGGCGAGCGAGTACGCCGTGTACATAAAAGGAGGATTCCTCACGCTCAACTGGAGCAGGGGGGAGGAGGTGCGCGAGGTGGTGGCCCCGCTCTCCACCTCCAGCGTGGCGACACAAACGCTCGCTGTTGTGGATGGTTATATAGTTGTGAATGCATCGAATGGATACGTGAAGCTGGCCACCAGGACGCTTCCAACGGGGGATGTTGTGTATGTCGACCAGTAGAAAAGGGCAGTTTTTCTCGTACGACGCCGTCATCGGCGGAGTGATTTTCGTCATCGCCTTCGCCCTTCTGGCGAGCTACTGGTGGGGTGTGAGCTCAACGCTCAACCCGGAGAGAGAGGACCTCCTGCGCGATGCGCTCAGGATAAGCGACTTCCTGCTAACCGAGGGCAACCCGCCTTACTGGAACAGTCTGGCGCGTGAGAACGTGGCGCTCGTGGGATTTGCTGACTCGGCGAAAAACGCTACGCTGTCCGAAAGCAAGCTTTCCAAATTCAGGGAGCTGAGCGAAAATGACTACACCTATGCAAAGGAACATCTGCTGCGCACGCCTTATCACTTCAACATAACGCTTGAGAGGGGCGGCCTGCTGCTGACCTGCGGCGGAGCTCCCTGCACGATGGGAAGCGCGCTGGCAGCGGGCTCGCGCAACCAGGTTGTCGTGACGCGCGTGGTAAAATACGGCAGCGGGCTTGCGGACCTGAAAATCATTCTGTGGGTTTAGATTAATTCGACTCCTTCCAAGCCGCTGAAGTGCTTGTCTCCGGTGAGCAATTTTGAGCTGTGTTTTCTCGCAGCGGCATAGATCACTGCATCAACCGTGTGCAGTTTATGCTTTGCCATGAAATCGGCTGCAGAGAGCGCGACGTCTTTCGTCAAATCAATTATCCGGCTTCTGCTGCACACGAAATCAATTCTTTGAGCCGGTTCCCTGCCTTCCCTGACGTATTTTGACTTGATTTCCAGCAGGCAAATGCTCGGCGTGTTGATGGCTTCGGTGCTGTCTATCACTTCCTTGACCCGGCTTCCGCGACTCGAGCCCATGAAGTACTCCAGCCAGGCAGAGGTGTCAAAAGTGGCGGTCACGCTCATCCCGTATGTCTTTCAGGCCGGCCTTTTTCAGCCACGGATCGGCTCCGAACATGTCCTTCTTTTTCTCCCTGAACAAATGTTCGAAAAGAATTTCGTTGACCGCGCGCGAAATGCCGCGTTTTCCAAATGCGTTGACCAAGAAGGCGTAGAGGTCATCCCGCAGAATCAAAGTGGTTTTCATCTACATCACCATAAACATTTATGTCTTAAGCTTTAAAGCTTTTCGGCAGCGGATGAGGTCAGGCAGCCTGCCTCGTTTTCGGCGGGGGCCGGGCCGCCACGCCGGGAGGCAGGCGGATGGGCGGCCTCTTCGCAATCAGCTCCCTGTTCCGGCCGCCTCTTTTTATCCGCGCCACGTAATTGACAAAGGATGGGATTTCCATCATGAACTTGGCCTGCTCCTCCTGCGTGGCGCGCGTCGCCTGCATGAGTTTCTTGAACGCCTCGCTCTTGACATCGCGCGAGACTCTCGCCACCCGCACGAGGTGCGGGGTGGGGATGGTCAGAAGCCGTTTTCCAATGTCGCCCGCTCTACGGACCACCGCATTGAACACGCTGCCGAACGTGCGCACTAGGTTGAAGGCCATCACACCACGAGAGGCTTTGGTGGCAACATGTTTAAATACTCTGACCAGGGTAAAACACTGCTTGTTTTCAAAGGTGGTGCGATGGAGGAGAGCGTCATTTCGCCCGCGAAAAACGAGTGGAAGAGCTTCCAAGAAATCAAGAAGTTCATCGAGGCTGACGAGCGTTATGCGCCGCTCGCGCGCCTCGCCGCGCTGTACGTTTATACATGCGCGCACAAGGGCGTGAGGGTGGGCATGGACGCGTACATCCAGGAGCTCACCCTCAGAGAGGGCAGCATCTCCACAAAGGACGCGCTCCTCCTCCAGAACGCGCATGACGTGATCGACGCGTATGGAAAGATGTGCCTAGAGCTGAACGAGAAAGTGAGGCAGCACTGGCTGACCTGGAACTCCGGGGAGGAGGGGACGAAGACAGAGCTCGGCACTGCCGTAGCCAAGTACCTCATGCAGACCGGCTCCTTCTCTTTCGCCGACCTCGTGGCCCACATGGAACGGCATTACAGCGAGAAAAAGCTCCTCAAGTACGTGGGCCCCATTCCCATCTATAAGGACGTGCTGATGTTCACCAGGGAGGCCATTCAGAAAAAACTCGAGAGCTACCTCGCGATGGGCATGGTGCTGCCCGCAAACCCGCCATCGCAAGCCGCGATCGAGAGGGGGAAAGAGAGGAGAAAGGAGGCTGCGCCGGCTCTCGACGACCGCGCTCGGTTCGTCTCGCTTCCGTACGCTTACTCGATCTTCTACTGGCAGTGGGACCCGACCGTTCTCAACCTGAAGATGGAGGATGAACTGAAGGAAATGGAGCGCGTCACGCAGGAGATCATCGGCTGCCAGATGGGCAACCTGCAGGCCGCGAAGGTGCTGCGCCTGCTGTTTAAGGACTGCGAGTCCGACTGGTCGCGCGTGCTGTCGAACTACGCGAAAATCATCGCGCTGTACTACAAGCAGATGAACCAGCCCGCCCCGCCGTTCATCCAGGCCGCGGGTGAGGGAGCGGTCATCAGGCTTGGGTCGACGAAGCCGCCATCGCCGGCGCAGGCAAGGCGGTGAAGCCGCTTACCTCCTCTTCTTTTTTGCGGCAGGCTTTTCCTTTAAGCACGAGCATGGCCCTATGCCAGCCGTGCTGGCGTTTCTCTCGCACTTGCCCCGTTGCGCACACTTAAAAGCCTAAAGCGCTCTTCCGCCGCCCCGCATTACAAGAACGGTTTCCTCGAACCTCGCGCCGAACTTCCTTCCATAGAGGGCTGGCTCGAGCGCAATAACATTGCATTCCTCGAGCTCTGCCTTCGAGTTCTTGCGCAGGCTCGGATGCTCATGAACCTCGAGCCCCACGCCGTGGCCGATGGAGTGGGGCATCTGGGGCAGGCCGGCCTGTTGGAAGAGTTCGGCGGCAAGCGCGGCGATTTTTTTGACCGGAACCCCGGGCCTGAGATTTCTTGCAAGCTCGCGGTTTATCTCCATCAGCTTTTCGTACGCCTTTCTTTCCTCCCGGCATTCTCCTGAGAAGAAGCATCTCGTCAGGTCGCTGCAGTAATGCCCCCGTCTCGCGCCCAAATCAACCAGCAGGATTTCGTTATGCTTCCATCGCCTGCGCGTTGGAACCGAATGCGGAAAGCGGGAATTGGGTCCGCTCTGTATGATTGGGGAAAAGGCATCGTGCGCACCGTGCTCAAGCAGGGCGATCTCGGCCTCGCGCGCCATCGCCTCCTCAGTTTTCCCCACGCGGAAGGAGACGGATTCAAAGACGGACCTCGAGATGGAGCATGCTTTCTTTATCAGGGCGATTTCTTTTTCGTCTTTCTTTGCCCTCAGATTCAATAGCTCTTTGGAAGCGTCGATAAAGCGTTTTCTGGCGCGTAGCAGCTTGGAGTAAGTGGATGCCGGCAGAAGTTGTTTGTCCAGCGCGACCGACTGGCTTTCCTTCAGCTCTTCCCCCAGTTTTTTCCACAGCTCTTTGCCCCTCGCCTTCTCGACCCTTCCGCTGAAGTTTTCTTTCGCATACTCATAGTTCATCGGGGATGTGAGCAGGACTTGCCCGCCGTCCCTGTGGGCGAGGAGAAAGGAGGCGTCTATCTCAAACCCCAGAAAGTAGTGCATGTTCGGGTCGAGCGAGCGCGCGGCATCCCCGTTGTAAAGCAGGAGCGCGTCTGCTTTCGAGGAAGCGAAAAAGCGCTTGAGGCGGGCGTTCATGCGCTTTCCTCTCGCCGCAGGGTTAAATAGTTTTTTCCAGCTCGCGCAGGCACGCGTTCTTTACTTTCTCATATCTTTGAAAGAGTTTTTCTTTTCCTCTCGTTATTTTCCTGGGAAGCCTTCCGTTTTTGAAGTCAGTGAAGCGCTCTAGGTAATACAGGCCCACGTTCAGCGCGAAAAGGGGTGCTTTGGCCCGGAGGCGGGCCGGAAGCGTGGCGTCGCGGCAGCGGCCGAGGTAGGCGCGGAGGAAGGCGCGCTTCTCGCCTTTGCTCATCCCCTGCTTCAAGTCCCACAGAGTAAATGCGTCTGAGCAGAACGCCCACACGTCAAAGGCCGCGTCGCCAAAGCGCGGCGACTGCCAGTCTATGAGAACAAGTTTTTTTCCTTGAATGAAGTTGCTGGGAACGAGGTCGGTGTGGAGAAGGCATGGGGAATAGGCGGGTGAGGCGGTTGCAGGAAGCAGGGCGAAGGATTTCTTGAAGCGCGCGAGATCCTCGTTTCCGGGCATTTTGTTTTCCAAGCGTTTCATGCGGGCTTTGATTGCCGCATGGATTGCCGGGATGGAGTCGTCTCCCAGCGAGACAAAGCGCGTGCGCCTTGCTGGGTGAATGGAGTGAAAGCCTGCAATCGCGCGCGCGGCGAGCTCGAGAAACCTTCCCTTCAGCCTGCCCGTCCTGCCCTCGGCGTACTCATACACGAGAAGTTGCCCGGCGGGAAACTCGCTGCGGGGGGCGAAAAGAACGGGCTTGGGCGCGATGCCCAGCGGCTCAAGGAGGCGGAGCGTCCTCCACTCGATCCAGCCCGAGTTCCTGTATAGCGCGAGCGGAAGCCTGGCGGAAAACACTTTCGCCACAAAACGCTTTTCCCCGGCGATTAGAAAAGAATCGTTCCAAATTCCTCCGGGGAGCGGGGTTATCTTTTCGATGCGGCCAATGCGAGGGGAGAGAAAACGTTTCAGCCTGCCTTCCATCGCTACGCCCTTGCTTCGGTGAGGTTCACTCCCACTATCTTCGAGCCTTCCTCGGTCATCGTGACGCCGAGCGCCACGTCCGCGGAAGAGAGGATGGTGTCGTTGTGCGTGACGACGATGAACTGCGTGTTTTTGGCCAGCTCGCGCAGCAGGTCGGCGAGCTTCTTGGAGTTGGCTTTGTCAAGCGCGGCCTCGACCTCGTCGAGGATGTAGAAGGGCGCGGGCTTGTACATGTGGATGGCGAAGACGAAGAGCAGGGCGAGCAGCGACCTCTCGCCGCCGCTCAAGGCCTCGATGTGCCTCTCCCGGCCTCCCTCGTAACGCGCTTTTATCATGAGGCCGGAGTTGAACGGGTCTGTCGGAACCTGCAGTGCGAGCGTGCCCTCCCCCTTGAAGATGTAGCCGAAGAGCTTCCTGAAGTTCTCTGCCACCACGCGGAAGGTCTCCTGGAATATGGCGAGCTTTTTGGCCTCGAGCTCGTCAATCATCAGGAGGACGGCGCTCTTTTCCTCGGCCAGCTTCTCGACCTTCACGCGCAGCTCCTCCAGGTCCTTCTTCCTCTCTTCATACACTTCGGGCGCGCGCAGGTTGATTGCCCCAAGGGCCTCGAGCTCGCGCTCGAGCGCGACCACCTGCGCCTGAAGCTCGTCCTTCTTTCCCTCGATGGGCTCGAAGGCGCCGAAGGCCGAGAACTCGGCCTTGAGGTCGGCCAGCTTCTGCTCGAGAACGGCTTTGCTGGTCTCGCTCTGCGCCCTGTCTTCCCTGAGCCTCTCGAGCCTCGTGGTCATAGCGCCGCGGCTGCGCGCCAGCTCCTCGAGCTCCCTCTGCAACTCTTCCCTCTGCCTGAACAGGCCCTGCAGGCTGTCGCTCGCGGCGGCGAGCGCGAGCTCCTTCTGCGTGATGAGGCCCTTCCTCTGCTCCAGGGAGGCCTCGCATTCTTTTATGCGGGCCTCGCAGGCGTGTAGCTCCTCTTTCGCGGCGCGGATGTCGTTCTCGAGCGCGGCCTTCCTCTGGCTCAGCAACTCTATTTCGTTCTTCCTGCCGCCCAGCCGGGCTTCGAGCGCTGCGTACTTTTCCTTGAGCTGGGAAACGCGTTCGCCGAGCTCGAGCAGGGCTTTTCCCGAGGCCGCGCGCTCGAGCGAGGCCAGCGAGGCCTTCGCCCTCGCCCGTTTTTCCTCTATTTCCTCCACCTCGCGCGCCTTTTCTTCTGCTCTGACGGACAATTCCCTCGTTTTTTCTTCCAGCTCGCTTTCCTTCGCGGACAGCTCGCCCGCGGCTGCGGCGAGCTTCTTCCTCCGCTCGTCCGCGGCCTCCCAGCTCCTCACCTCTATCTCAAGCGACTTCGCCCTCACCTCGGCATCGGCGCGCGCTTTCCTCTTCCTGTTCATCTCCTCGCGGATGCCGGTGATTTCGGCAAACAGCCTGTCCTTCTCGGTCTTGAGCCGCTCTATCTCCTTCTCGAGGGCGCCGGCCTGAAGCCTTTCCTTGAGCGCGAGCCTGCTCTTGAAGAAGCCTCCGGTTATGACGCTTGACGGCTCAGCCACATCGCCTTCGAGCGTGACCATGCGCGCCCTGCCTATCCCGATTTCTCTGGCGTGCTCGAGGTCCTTGACGAGCAGGGTGTCGCCGAAGACATAGTGCATGGCAGGCAGAAGCTTGGCATCGAACTGGATGAGTTCGAGGAGCGGGCGCGCGCCCTCCCGAGCCTCGGCCTTTGCCGCAGAGAACTTCCTGTCCAATGGAATGAAAGTGCACCTGCCTGCCTTCTTCTGCTTGAGAAGCCTGACGGCCTCGCTCGCGGCATCAACGCTGTCCACGATGATGTAGTTGAGGCGCAGGCCGGCGGCCGCCTCCACGGCGACCGCAATGTCCGGGGCGAAGGAGCACAGCTCGCCGACAGTCCCGTGAATGCCTTTGACAACCCGCTTGTCGCGCAGCGAGCGAACAAAGTCGATGGCGTCCGCGGCCGGCTCCCTGCCCGCGGCCGCTCTCGCGACCGCCCACTTTTCCCTCACGGAAAGCAGTTCTTTTTCGAGCTCGACGAGGCGCGCGTTCAACTCCTTTTCCTTCGCGAACAGGTTGTCGAGCTCCCTTCCTGCTTTGGCGGCTTCGTCGAGCGCTTCCCTCGCTTTTTCCTTCAGCCCGCTGATTTTTCCGCCGCCCTCTTCCAGCTCGGCCTGAATGCGCGCGCGCTCGCGCGCCGCGGCCTCTTTTCCTTGAAGCGCCTTGGCCTTCTCGAGCTCGAGGGAGTTGAGCGAGTCTTTCGCGGACTCGAGCGCCTGGCCTAGAAGCTCGACCTCGGTTCTCGCGGCTTCGAGCGCGCGCGTTCCCACGCCGGCCTCCCCCTCCAGGCGAGCCCGCTCGGCCTCGAGGCCGGCCAGCTCCTTAGAGAGCGACGCGAGCTCTTCGCTCCAGGCGCGCACGTCGCTGCCGAAAGCGCCGAGCTTCATCTCCACCGTGTCCGCCTCTTCCATGAATTCCCTGAGCCTTCCCCGCAGCCTGCCCGCCTCGGCCTGCCTGTTCTTCCTCTCGTTCTCTTCGAGGGCTTGGGCGCGCTTGAGTTCCTCCACCTCGCGCAGCGCCTTCTCAGTTCCGCCAAGCTCGTTGATGCTCGAGACTATCGCATCGCGTTTCGCCTCACCCTCCTTTATCCTCGCATCGAGCGCGGCCAGCTCCCCCTGCATTCTGTCGAGCTCGGCCGCGAGCGCCACGCCCTTCTCCACGGCGCGCGCGTGGTCCCTCTCAGCTTTCTGCAGCTCCGTGTAAAGCAGCGAGCCCTTGAGGCGCTGCAGCCTGCCCTTGATTTCCAGGTACTTGAGCGCAGCATCACGCTCTTTCTCGAGCTCGGCCAACACGCCCTCCCTTTCCTTGAGGATGAGCGTTGCGTCCCCGATTTTCCCCTCCACTGCATCGAGCTCCCTCAGTGCCTCCTTTTTCTTCTCCTCGTAATCGCTGATGCCCGCCACGTGGTCTATTATCTCCCGCCTTTCTTTGGGCGACATCTGGACGATGCGCTCAACCTCGCCCTGTGCGATGACGTTGTGCGCGCTCGCCTCCACGCCATGCGGCCGCAGCGCGTCGAGCACGAGGCTGCGTGTGGTCCGCTTTCCGTTCAGCCTGTACGCGGTCTTGCCGTCGCTTCGGATGGCGCGCTTTATCTCATAATCCGCCTCGCCGTCGAGGTGAAGGTGGATTTCGGCCTTGTCCGCGCCCGTGGTTATGAGGTCGGAGACTTTCTTCGCGCGAATGGCCTTGAGCGAGTTCTCGCCGAGCGCGAAGCGGATGGCGTCGCAGATGTTGCTCTTGCCCGAGCCGTTGGGGCCTGCCAGGCACACAAAGCCCTTGGAGAGCGGAATGTCTGCATAGCGGAAAGACTTGAAGTTACGGAAGCGGATGCGCGAAATAAACATTTACGGGTCGCCTAGAATAGGCTCGCTGAAGGTATATAAAAATATGGCGGTGGGCGGGGCCTCAGCCAGGCTCGACAACCGCGGTTATCCTGCCGCTGATGACGTGGGGCGTGCCGTCCTCGCAGTCCCGCGTGGCCACCGCGCAGTTGCGATAGGCGAGCGAAACGTGAGCGCGCTCGAGCGAGCCCACCGTAGGCGCGGCGGTGTTTTCAAAGATGAGGAAAGAGAACACCACCGCGTCGCCCGGCCGTACGACACCCGTGGGCGGGTAGTTTCCATTCACGAGAACCTCGCACCGCGGCAAGCCCGTGGCCGAACAGAGCGCGGAGGAATAAACCTGCTTGCCCGGCATGCCCACGTCTTCCGTAGTCAGGTTGGCTTCATCAACGATGATGTCAAAGCCCAGGCCGTTCACCGCAGTGAAGGACAGGTTGTATCCCCCGGTGGGAATCTGCTTGAGGATGAACGAGGGGCACGTGAAGCTCGGCTGGAAGACGCACTCCTGGGGCATGTACCTCGAGGGCCGGAAGAGGCCCATGGAGTAGAGCGTGGCAAGCACGGCGAGCATGATGAGCAGCGCCCACCCGTAGGTGATGAGGTACTCCATCGCAGACTGCCCTTTTCGCACGCGCCTTGCCATTTTTTACCTCGCTGCCTAACTTTGGGAGATGCGTATTTAAAGGCTATCTCCCCAATTGGCTTCGGCGACTGTCAATGGATGCGCTGCTTGGAAAAACGATTTCGTCAATCCCGATTTACGGCGACGCGTTCGACTCCCCGGCGGGCTCTATCGAGGTTTGCGAGAGGGGGCTGGCGGTGAAGGGAAGCCAGTCGCTGAAAATTCCGCTCGGGTACGCGAGGGAGCTGAGGATTTCAAGGAGGCTGCAGTTGGGGAAGGTGGAGGCGCAGCTCACCGCGTTCGACGTCATGGGCGACCGCCACGAGCTGCGGTTCGTGCTGTCCGAACAGCATTTTTTCGAGCTTGAGAAGGCGTGCGAGAGGAAATGAGGGGGGTTGCCATGGTGGAGATCAGGGAACAGAAGCCCGTCGTGTTCGACTTCGAAGAACCGTTGAGCAAAGTCGCGGCGGAGCTTGCGAAAACAGGCACGTGCGTGGTCGTCACGAGGAACGGAAAGTACGAGGGAATAATCGACGACAGGTGCATCACGAGAATGCCGCCCGACCCCACGAAGGCGAAGGCCGGTGCGTACGCCGTTCCGGCGCCCGCTGTGGAGAGGGGCGCCAGCCTGCTGGAAATCTGCAGGCTGTTCTACAACTCGCCTTTCAAGGCCCTGCCGGTCGTTGAGAGGGAAAAACCCTCCGCGGTGGTGGCGAGGGCGGAAGTGCTCGCTGCGCTGGCGAAGGGAAACCTCCTTCCAAAGGGGAGGGTGGCTGACTTCATGAGCGCTCCGGCCGCCACGATTCCGGAAAGCGCTTCCCTCGCTGCGGCGAGGGCGAGCATGAGGGAGAAAAAGGTCAAGAGGCTCGTTGTGGTGGACGAGAGCGGGCGGTTTTCAGGGGTGATAGGCACTTTCGAGCTCAGCACCGCGCTCGCCAAGCCGAAGGACAGGCCCCCGCTTGTCAGGGAAAGGCTGGGGCTCAGCGAACAGCCCGTGAGCTCCCTCAAGAGGGAGCCTGTCGATGCGGTTCCGCCGGACGCAAGCCTCGCCGACGCCGCGCTGCTCATGGCAGACAAAAACGTTTCGACGCTCATTGTGCTCGGGGAGGGAGAGAGGCCGCTGGGGCTTATTTCAGCCAAAGACATTTTCGGAAACATCCTGGTGGTCGAGGAGCCGCGGGCTGAGCTCAGCGGCTTCGACGCCGAGGACAGGGAGAGCGTTGGCGTGTTGCGCGGGTACTTGGACAGGTTCCTCGCCAAGTACGGAAAAGCCTACACCATCCAGAAAATGCGCGTGGCGGCGAAAAAACAGCGCGTGAGGGGCGCCCGGCACCTTTACTCGCTGGCGGGCAGCGTGCAGACCGCCAAGGAGAGGGTGAATGCCAGCATTCAAGGGTGGGACCTAAAGCTCATTTTCCACAACCTGCTTGACGAGCTGGCCAAGCTGCTCGAGCGCGCGACGAAAAAAACCCGCAGGGGAGCGGGCTTTAAGGCAGCGAAGGCAGGGCTCTGAACATCCGCAGCAGGAAGTAAATCACCCAGCTCCACTGCAGGATAAACTGCACGATGCTCACGAGCGCGAGAGGCGGGATGACGTAAAATCGCAGGCGTGGATACCTCACCCATGCTATGTAGGCGAGCCCCGCCGCGGGCGAGATGAGCGACCACAGCAGGAGCACGACGACGTCGATGTCGGTGAAGAACGAATGCGCTTCCCTCGCAAGCTCCTTGGCTCCCTTGAGGGTGAGCTCGCTGATCTCTCGCGTCACGCTCTCGAGCTAGTAAGCCAGGCGCCTTCTCTTTCTCTCCAGAACCTCGAGCTTTGAAAGCGGCGTGCTCCCACCTTCACGCGGGCTCTATGCGCGCGAGCGCGCCCGCGGGGGAGCGCTCTGCGGCCACGAAAACCTTGTACGTTCCGGGCGAGCGGATCCTGTCCAGGTTCTGGCTGGTGAGGTTCGCCCTGGTCGTCTTGACTATCTCCGTCTCTCCGCCTATGACGGCCAGGCGGATGACTATCTCGCGGCCGCCCGCCCGAATCTCCTGCACGTTCGCGGGCGTGGTCACGAAAACGGTCAGGTTGCTGCCCTCCCCGCTCGCCACGACGACATCCACGGCCTCCGACAGCGTGAGCGCCATCCTGTCCGCCTGATTGACGTTCACCTGGTCACCGAAAGTCTGCGCCTGCGCGTAGATTCCGAGAATGAACGGAATGAGCAGGACGACGATGATGCCGACGACAATGAGGACCTCTACGCCCGCCTGGCCCCTCATGCAGAGAGCTATGCAATACGCGTTATTAATATTATTGATTGGTAAAATAACGGGCGTGAAGGAAACCGGCATCGAAGCCACCGCGGCAGAGCTCGAGCGGGTGTGCGCGCGTGTGCTTCGGAAGATAAAACCGACAAGGAGCGAGGAGTTCGCCGAGCGCCTGCTCGCGGACAGAATCATGGCGCGGCTCAAGGCAGTCATCCCGGGGGATGTCGAGGTCGAGCTCGCGGGCAGCATCGCCAAGCAAACCAACCTCAAGGGCGACAGGGACTTCGATGTGTTCATCCTATTTCCGAAAACATATTCCAGGAAACAGCTCGAAACGCTGGGCCTCCGGTGGGCCAAGGCCGCCATCGCGCCCCACCCCTGGACGATTGGCTACGCCGAGCATCCTTACCTGCACGCGAGCTTCGAGGCGTGCGACGCCGACATCGTCCCGAGCTACAAGATAGAGGAGATCAGCGAGAAGGCCACGAGCGTGGACAGGAGCCAGCTGCACACCAAGTGGGTCAAGGCCAGGCTCACCGAAAAACAGCGGGATGACGTGCGGCTGCTCAAGGCCTTCCTCAAAGGCATCGACGCGTACGGCGCCGAGCTCAAAGTCGAAGGCTTTTCGGGCTACTTGTGCGAGCTGCTCGTTGCGCACTACGGTTCTTTCGCCAACGTGATTGCCGCGGTCGAAAGGTGGCGGAGACCCGTCATTGACGTGGAAAAGCATTATGACGAGCGCGCGCTGGGCCAGAAGTTCCCCACACCGATGATAGCCGTTGATCCCGTGGACAGGGAGAGAAACGTCGCTGCCGTGGTGAGCGAGGCCTCGCTCGCCACGTTCGTCTGCGCGGCGAGAAAGTTCTTGAAGAAGCCGAGCGAGAGGTTCTTTTTCCCGGCGAAAAAAGAGATTTCGGCCGCCCGCCTCAGGAAAGCCCTCGCCGAGAGAAAGAACGTGCTCGTCCTTCTATTCCGCGCTCCGGGCGTCGTTCCGGACGTGCTGTGGCCCCAGCTCAAGAAAGCCGCGCATGCAGTCTCGAAGCACCTGGAGGCGGCCGGCTTCCGCCTCATCGGCAGCGGGTGGTGGAGCGACGAGAAAAAATCGTGCGTCCTCCTCTTCGAGCTCGAGGTCGCCGAGCTGTCCCCCGCGAGGAAGGTCAGGGGTCCCGACGTGTGGCATGCACAGGACCTCGATGCTTTCGTGGCAGCACACGGCCGCGCGCTCGGAGGCCCGTTCATTGAGGGGACGAGGGCGGTCGCGATAGAGAGAAGGCGGCACACCACCGCGGCTTCACTCCTGAAGGAGATCGTGGCGCGCCCGCTGAAGTACGCCCTGCCCTCGCACATCGCGGCTTCGCTGAGAAGGGGGTTCAGGGTGCTCGAGGGAGCGCAGGCTCTGAAGAACGAGGCGTGCACACTGGCGCTGCGTGAGTATTTCGGGAAGAGGATGCCGTGAGGCGAGCCCGTGAAATTCTCTGAAGAAACACTGCGCAAGGTCGCCGAGATCGCGAGGCTCCGCCTGTCGCAGGCCGAGCTGGCTTCATTCAGGAAAGAGCTCGAGGAGATTCTCGCGCATTTCTCGAAAATACGGAAGATGGGCGAAGGCGAGGCCCGTTACTACGGAAGGGAGCTCGCCAACGCCCTCAGGGAGGACATGGCGGAGGAATGCGAAGAGGTTGAGGGTATTCTCGCGAACTTCAACAGGAAGGAGGGCAGGTTTCTTTCCGCGCCCAAGTCGCTGGAGTGAATAAAATGGGCGTCTTCGAGACCGCAAAGGCGGTGAGGGATGGCAGGCTATCCGCGGAAGAGCGCACGGCGGGCTTTCTTGAGGCGATTCGCAAGAGGGATGGGCGCATTCATGCATTCGTTGAGGTGTTTGAGAAAGACGCGCTGGCGAAAGCCAGGGAAATTGATGCGAGGGCGAGGAGGGGCGAGAGGCTCGGTCGGCTCGCCGGAGTGGTCTTCTCCATCAAAAGCAACCTGTGCTTGAAAGGAAAAAGGGCCACCTGCAGCTCGAAAATGCTCGAAAACTACGTTGCGCCATACACCGCGACCGCTGTGCAGCGCCTTCTCGCCGAGGACGCAATAATCATCGGCAGCACGAACATGGACGAATTCGCTTGCGGAAGCGACACGACTCACAGCGCGTTTTTCCCGACCAGAAACCCGCTTGATGAAGAGCGCGTTCCGGGCGGGAGCAGCGGCGGCGCGGCCGCATCGGTCGCGGCAGGCTTCTGCGACGCCGCGCTCGGCACCGACACGGGCGGAAGCATCCGCTGCCCAGCGGCTTTCTGCGGCGTGGTCGGCTTCAAGCCCTCTTACGGCTTGGTCTCGCGCTACGGATTGATTGACATGGGAATGTCGCTCGACCAGATCGGCCCGCTCGCGGCAGACTCGGCGAGCGCCGCGCAGGTGCTCTCAGTCATCGCGGGCGAGGACAAGCTCGACCCTGTCACTGCGGGAGTAAAGCCCAGGGAATTCAATCTCGCGGCTCAAGAAAGGCTGCGCGTGGGCGTTCCAAAACAGTTTTTCGAAGGAGTCAATGCGGAAGTCGGAAAGGCCGTGAGGGAGGCTGCAGGGAAGCTGGAGAAAACCGGCGCTTCCCTCATCGAAGTCTCCATTCCCTCCATCGAGTACGCCATTCCCATTTACTATCTCCTGAACTTCGCCGAGTTCTCTTCCGCCATGCAGAGGTACGACGGCCTGCGGTACGGCGCGGCCGCCGACCTCACCAAGCCGCTCATCGCTGCGGTCAGCGAAGTGCGTGACAGGGCACTCGGCAAGGAAGTCAAGCGCCGCATTCTCCTCGGCACTTTCATCACCATGAAGGAATTCCATGAGGCGTGGCTCGGCAAGACGCTGAGGGCGCGCGCGGCGCTCAAGAAGGAATTCGAGGCCGCGCTCGCCAAGTGCGATGTGCTCTTCGGGCCGGCCATGCCGGTCCTTCCGTGGAAAATCGGGGAGAAGCTCAACCCGCTTGAGATGTACCTCTCCGATGTCCTCACTGTCAGCGCGAACCTGTGCGGCATTCCCGCCGGCGTGATCCCGTGCGGGAAAATTGGCGGACTGAGCGTGGGCGCGCAGTTCCACGCAAAGGCGTTTGAGGATGAAAAGGCTCTTGCGGCGATGAAACTGCTGGAGGAAAGGCATGCCTGAAACAAGAGATCTGCTCATCGGCCTTGAGATTCACGTGCAGCTCAAGAGCGAGGCCAAGCTATTCTGTCCCTGCAGGGCGGGCTACAAGGGGATGGAGGCGAACACGAACGTCTGCCCCGTCTGCACCGGCCAACCGGGCGCCAAGCCCATGTCCGTAAACCGGCGCGCGCTCGAAAACCTGTTGAGGACGGCGCGCGCGCTCGGCGCGAAAATATTCACGGGCAAGCCCATTCACGTTCAGAGAAAGCACTACTTCTACCCGGACCTGCCATCAGGCTACCAGAGAACCAGCAAGCCCATAGCAGTCGATGGAAAGCTCGGGGGCGTGCGCATCCGCGAGCTCCACCTCGAGGAGGACCCGGGCAGGTACGAGCTGAAGAAGGGCCTCGTGGATTACAACAGGTCGGGCATTCCGCTCGTCGAGATCGTCACCGAGCCCGACCTGCGCTCCCCGGAGGCCGCGCGCGCTTTCCTCGAAGAGCTGGCCGCCATACTCGGCTACCTGGATGCCGCGAGGGAGGAGGCTGGCTCCACGCGCATCGACGCCAACATCTCGCTCGCGGGCGGAAGCCGCGTCGAGGTGAAGAACATCAACTCCTTTAAGGGAGTATTCACCGCACTCAGTTACGAGATTCTCAGACAGAAGGCCCTCCTCTCCAAGGGCATGGCGGTGACGCAGGAAACGCGGCACTACGACGAGGCGCAGGGCATCACAATCGGCCTGCGGAAGAAGGAAGCCGCCGAAGACTACAGGTACTTCCCGGATCCCGACATCCCCCCGCTCGTCATCCCACAGCAGCTTGTCGCTTCCCTCAGCCTGCCCGAGCTTCCGAGGCAGAGGAGCGCGCGCATTGCGCGGAAGCACAGGATAAGGGAGGAGGATGCGTGGGTTATTGTTGCTGAAAAAGAGCTCGCCGATCTATTCGAGTCGCTGGCAAAAAAATTCCCTCCCCAGGAGCTCGCCTTCTGGATGCGGGGCCCGCTCAAGAAACAACTGAACTGGAGGAACCTGGCCTTCAAAGACTCGGGCCTGTCCGAAAAACAAGTTTCCGAGCTCCTCGAGCTTCTTTTCTCCAAAAAAATAACCGAGAAAGTGGCGGAAGAACTCCTCATCAAACTCATTGAAAAGAAAATCTCTTCAGCAAAGGCGGAGGCAGAGGCCGGCGGGCTGGCGAGAATCGATAGCGAGCGCGAGATTGCAAAAATAGTTGAGGAAGTGCTGGCAGAGCATCCGAAGGCCGGCGAGGACTACAGGGCAGGCGAGGCCAGAGCGCTCAACTTTCTCGCGGGCAAGGTCATGGCGAAGACGAGGGGAAAAGCGGACCCGGCCATCGTGGCCAGGCTGCTGAAGAAAAAACTGGGCTGAGAGGATGCCGGGGAAAAAGAAAAAAGTCGTACTCACGGGCGGTGTTTTCGACATCCTGCATCCGGGCCATGTTTTCTTTCTCGAGAAGGCGAAGAAGCTCGGCGACGTCCTCGTGGTGGTCATCGCGGCGGATGCCACGGTTAGGCGCGTCAAAAAAAGGCAGCCCATTCACTCCGCAAAAGCCAGGGCGCGCATAGTCGCCTCCTTGAAGCCCGTGGATAAGGTCGTCATCGGAAGCCCGCGCGACAAGTTCGCCGTGGTCCGGCGCGTTAAGCCCGACATAATAGCATTCGGCTACGACCAGCCCATAGGCGATTTCGCCAATCTGAGGAAAAAAGGAATAAGGCTCGTGAAGATCAGGGAGCGCCTGAACGGCAGGATATTCAAGACCTCGAGGATAATCGCCAGCATACGGAAAGCGTGATGGTGGAGCCGTGTGGTTTGAAGCGCACGAAATCGCTATCTTTATATATGCCTCGCGGCTAATGTTAGCACGCCTTTTGTGAATAGAGGTGTCTATCATGGGCCTTCGGCCTGCGAGAACCTGCAGGAGCTTGAACAAAGCGGCTTGGACCAGGTACTCCAAGAAAATGCCCAGAAAGAGCTTCGTAAAGGCCCTGCCGCACAACGCCGTCAGTATTTATGCCATGGGACAGGCGAACCCTGCTTTCGACTCGCTCTTCCGTCTTGTCGCCGAGGAGGGCGTGCAGGTGAGGGACAATGCGCTTGAGAGCGCCCGGCAGGCTGCCAACAAGTACTTGGAGAAGACGCTTCCGGGCGGGTATTTCTTGAAAGTGGATGTCTATCCGCATAACGTCATCCGCGAGAACAAGATGATTCTGGGCGCGGGTGCTGACCGCCTGCAGAAGGGCATGCGTCATGCTTACGGCAGGCCCACGGACAGGGGGGCGAGGGTGCACAGGGGGCAGGTGATCTTTCGCCTCTCAACCACTTCCGAGAAAGCTGGCCACGCGAGAGAAGCATTGAGGAGGGCAAAGCTCAAGCTTCCCGGGAGGTTTTCGATAATCGCCGCGCCTGCGGGCGCTGCATGAAAAAGGAGGTATCGGAACCAACGATACAACCCTTTTGCCGGCGATCCGGCAAAAGCGTTGACGGAAAAGGGAGGGGTCAGGAGGAACCTGGAACTGGGGGAACCGTAGGTTCCCGCGGTTCGGAGGTATCGGAACCAACGATACAACCCTTTTGCCGGCGATCCGGCAAAAGCGTTGACGGAAAAGTCATCGGTTGGTTCTGATGTGTGGGGGGATTGCGTGACGAAGGAAGATGCTTTCATCAGCACTGACGTGGACAGGGTGCTGAGGCTGCTCAAGGAAAAGGGACGCGTCGAGGTCAGCGAGCTCGCCAAGGGCACGGGCCTCGGGACGAGGGATGTCGAGAAGTGGTGCCGCGTGCTCGAGGAACAGGGCCTCGTCAGGATAGAGTATCACCTCACGCGCGCTTACGCCGTGTGGAAGGGCGAGGCGAGGCTCCCGACGCTCTCCCAGGCCGTAGCGCCGAGGGAAAAGCCGCAGCTTGAGGAAAAGCTCGAGAGGCTTCTCTCGTCAGCAAAGGAAATTCAGCAGGAGATAAAGAAGCCGGTCAAGGCCGAGGAGGCAAAGCCTGAGGCCAAGACGCCCGCGCCGGCGCGCGAGGCCAAGCCCAAGGAGATAGTCGATTTGTCCGAGGCGCTCAAGGCGAAGATTTCCGAAATCAACCAGAAGGCCAAGGAGATTGAGGAGCTGAAGAGCGAGCGCGAAACTCTCGTGCGTGATGCCTACCTGCCCATTGCAAAAAGGCTCGAGGCCGAGCTGGAGGCGCTCGAAGACCGCCTGCAGGCCAAGGAAACGCAGATTCTGCGCCTGCGCCAGAGGGCCATCGAGATTCCGGACATGATAAGCAATGTCGAGCTGGACGTGCTCAAGCTGAAGCAGAAGGAGGAGGAGGCCAGGAAGGCGCTCGACGAGACCACCGGCAAGATACAGCAGACCGTGAGCCTGCTGCGCGAGCTGCAGGCCGGCGTGACCAGGAGCTCGGAGGAGGCGAGGAAGACCATCGCCAAGGAGACGGCCAGCCTTGACGACATGGAGAACGCGCTCGCCAGGCTGTCCGACATCGAGCGCGAGACGAAGGCGCACATCAAGGAAGCCCGGGAGCGCATCGAGCTTGAGAACGCGAGAATAAAGGACATGGAGGAAACGCTCGCCAAGCTCAAGCAGAGCGAGGCCGAAACCAAGAAGCGCATTGACGACGCTAGGGCACGCCTGCATGGCGAGAACGCGCGCGTGGCCGAACTCGAGAAGGCCATCGCCGAGCTGCGCAAGGTCGATGAATGGATAAGCGCTTATCAAAAGGAGTACGAGAGGAAGTTCGGCGAGTTCACTGCGTACGTGAAGGAAAACGAGAGCGAGTTCAATGCCCTGAGGGAAGCCGTGGAAACGGGCTTCGTGCGGAAGTACCTGAAGGAGCTCAAGGAGCTCAGCGAGAGCCATGAGTACGAGGTCAAACAGGTGCTCAAGAAGGAAGAGGCGCTGAACGCCAAGGCCGATGCTGCCAAGAAGAGCCTGGCGCAGATGATTCAGGAAAGCAAGGAAATCAGCGCGCGCTTTGAGGAGCTGCTCAAGCAGATGGAGGGCGGTAGGAGCGCTGGCGAGAGGCTGCGCAGGCTCGAGGAGAGACGCGAGAAAATCGAGGGAAAGCTCACCGAAAGCGAGAAGAGCACCGCCAGCATTGAGGAAGACCTAGCGGTGTTGTTTAAGGGAAGAAAAAAGTAGGTCTTGCGGCACGCCTCACGCGACTTTGGCGGAAAGGAACGCTTCCGCTTTTCTCCAGGCCTCGCCTATCAGCGTCTGTACATCGTTGGCCAGCTCGGTGTAGGATGCGAGATATTTGTTGGCGAACAGCGCGCCAAAAGCGGCGGGAACCAGATTAAGCGCCATCGAGACGACGTTAGCTAGCGCCCCCCAGAAGTTTTTGGCCAAAAGAGCTCTTGCGGCCTCAACCCCCTCGCTTCCTGCGTGGGCCAGCCCAACGAGCGCTGTGACCGTCCCTCCCGCGATGATCGTTTTTGCCAGCCGGCTTTCCTTAAGCGATGTGAGAAAGGCCGGAATGTCGTGCCAGAAAAGCGCATACAGCACTTCCTCGGCGGCCTTCCTGACTTCCTCTCCTTTTGGAATAAGCCGCGCCAGCCCTATGGAGATTTTCCTGAAATTTTCTTCTGACTGCAACGCAGCCTCTGCCAGCAGGCCCTTGACCTTCTCAAGCAGCGTCGCACGGCCCGAACGGGCGCTGCTGGCCAACATTGCGAGAAGAATGCGCGGCGCGCTGGGCGAGCGCGTGAGAAAGAGCTTTTCGGCCGCACCCGCGGCAATGTCGTCCGATGGCGACTTCAAGCCAGCGTAGATTTTGGCCGGGCTTTCGTTAATGGCCGGGTTCTTTTCCAGCAGCGCGTTCACGAAATCTTTGGCCCTCGGAACATCCTCGCCTTCAATGCCGTAATAAAAAACAAGAGAAGTCGTCACGCGATCCGCTGTGTTTCCAATGGGAAGCTTACGAATTTCGTCGTATAGAGGGTGTTCTCTAATTTTCAGAGCAAGTTTGTTTCCTGCCACGATGTCCGGATCTATCTCAGTGGGCTTTGTTTTTCTCTTCTCGAGCCCTTCCCCCACATAGAGCTTTTTCAGAATGCGTTCAAAGTCCTCTGTATCTTTGTTTGTGCCACCGGCAAAAACACGCGCGGCGAAGCGGATGCGGGCTGCCTCCCTTTTGGTGATTTGTTGCACGAGCAATTTTTTATGCAGTTATTGGTATTTAAAGATAGCTTTTCAATGTGCAATAGGGAAAATGAAACGCCTCGCGCTCGTGGCTGCCATCGCCATGCTCCTGCTGGGATGCCCGCTTCTCCCGCCCCCGCCAGCGCCGAACGTCACGCAGAATGCCACGCCGCCAATTATCCCGCCCGCGCCTCCTGCAAACATCACCCCGGCCACGCGCACGGTCCTCGTTCCTTATGAAGTCAATGAAACTTATGTGGAAGAGGTTGAGCTCATGGCGCGCGTGCTCGCGGGCCCGCAGAATGTGGAGGTGAAGAACCTGTCCATCGTGCGCTCGCAGAACGTTTCTGACAGCGAGGAGGAATGCGCCGCCTCGCTCGTGCTGTCAAACCCCAACCCGTTTCACGTGTATTTCAATGCTGAGTATGATGGCGTGATGGACAGCGCGCCGCAGCACAACCTCCACTTTCGGGTGAGCAACGTGGTGACCGAGATGTACGCGTTGTCTGGCCGCGAGGTGGTCCTGCCGTCGGGCATCTTCAAGCCCGAGCAGTATGTCGGACCCTACTCCTGTTACATCGACCTTGGCAACGTGCGGATAACAATCCTCCCGCACGACGGCGTGCATTACGCTGAGCTCCCCAGGAAGGCCAATGTAACGAAAACGAGGAGCGTGACTCTTTACAGGAATGAGACGGTTCCTGCCTAATTCGTGTCGCGCCAAAAATCACAGAATGTATTTTTTCCCCTTTTCCACCACCACTGTTTTCTCGTTCGCTTCTCTGAATAGGCTCTGGTTCAGCGTGTGTATTGGGAAGACTTTCTTCGGCCCTATCCTTTCAATCATCTCGAAAATCTGGCTCTTGCTGGCATGGCCGGAGGCATGCAGCTGGTGTTTCCTTAAGCCGAACAGATTCAGCCAGTTGTCGAGCACCTCGTCAGAAATTTGAGAGAGGGGATCCTCCTCGAACGGCTCGCTCATGGAGTGAATGCAGTCTCCGCCCGCGGGGCGGATGTCGATGAGCTCGGGCAGGGCATAGAAGTCAAGCTCAACAATCAGCTTTGACTGATTTTCCCGGATAAAACCCGAGGTTACGGCATGCTGGAGAAAGGGCTCCTCCCACAGCCCGGGCCTGAGCAGGCGCCTGTCGTGGATGAGCAGGTTGGGGTCCGAGAGGGGGTCGGGCAGCCTGAGCTGTGGGTCTCGCTGAAGCGTGCGCAAAAGATGTGCTGTTTTTGTCGAGATCACGAGCTGCCTGCCCGTCGCCTTAGCCACCGTATAGAAGGTGCGGAAGCGGTCTATGTCGCGCGGGTAGCGCATGGCGAGTATGAACCCCTTGCTCTCGCGCGCCAGCCTCATCGACTCCTCCAACACCACCTGCTCGGAGTGATTCTTTCTCTTTTCCTCGGGCTGCACGCGCGTGCCCTCGATGATGAGGGCGTCGGCATCGCTCTCGCCCGCCTTTTCCACGAACTCGCCCGTCATGTCGGCGCGCGGACCGTGCATGCGCAGGTCGCCGGTGTAGGCCATCGTGCCCTCGCTCGTTGCCACGATGTAGCCGTATGCGCCCGGGACCGAGTGGTCCACATGAAAAGGCTTGAGGGAAATCGAATCCACCCTGATTTCCTTGCCAGTCCTGAAGGTTTCAATCTTGTTTTCCTCGGAGTAAAGCTCCACGCCGGCCATGGTCTGCTGCATCGAGTCCAAGATGAGCTTTGTGCACTCGCCGAGGTAAATGGGGATTTCTGGATGCAGGTACTCGAGGTGCGCCACGTGGTCAAAGTGCGCATGTGTGATGAAGATGCCGTGGAACTTGGGGTCGCTGAATTTCAGTTCTGAGTGCGACAGCGCCTTTTTTGAATAAAGGCCGGGAAGGCTCGGTATGAGGCCGAGCGCGAGCAGGTCGCGCAGGCCGAACCGCTCGCGGGGCTTGAGGAAGGCCTCGGGCACGAAAAAACCATCAAGCAGCGTAAAGGACTGGCCAAAATCAAGGAAGACGCGCGTAGCTCGGTCCTCGATGAGTATTTTGTTGCCGCCTATCTCATTCACGCCACCGAAAAAGGTGAGCGAGGTCATGACAGGTAATTATAAAAAATGACTTTAAATCATTCCCGAGAGCGTGGTTCCGATGAAGAGCACACCGTTCAACGCCATCCATCGTTCGTTGGGCGCCAAGATGGTGGAATTCGGCGGGTGGGAGATGCCCGTACAGTATTCCTCCATCATAGAAGAACACGATGCCGTGAGAAAAGCAGTGGGGCTCTTCGATGTTTCGCACATGGGGGAGATTGAAGTGAAGGGAGAAAACGCGCTCGCCTTCATTCAGCACATCATCACAAACGATGCCTCAAAACTCGCCGACGGACAGGCCCTCTACTCCCCAATGTGCAACGAGCGAGGGGGTGTTGTGGATGACCTGCTCGTATATCGCCGGAAAGCCGACGATTTTTTCATTGTGGTAAACGCCTCCACCACCGACAAGGACTGGGCTTGGATGAACGCACACAATCGGCAGGGGGCGGAGTTGCGCAACATCAGCAGCGAGGTAGCGGAGCTCGCGCTGCAGGGGCCTAAGGCACAGGCGACTCTGCAGAAGCTCACCGATTTCAACCTCTCTTCCATCGCCTACTTCCACTTCGCCGAATTTCCTGTCGCGGGCGTGCCCTGCCTCGTCTCGAGGACAGGCTACACTGGAGAAGACGGCTTCGAGATTTACTTTTCCCCCGAGCATGCTGAAAAGATGTGGCACGCGCTCATGGAAGCCGGCGCGGAGTTCGGCATAAAGCCCTGCGGGCTGGGCGCGCGCGACACGCTGCGCCTTGAGGCGGGCCTCATGCTGTATGGGAACGACATAACGGATGACATCACCCCGCTCGAGGCGCCCCTGGCATGGACGGTCAAGTTCGACAAAGGGGATTTCATCGGCAAAGGGGCGCTTCTCGCAAACCCTCCAAAGCGCAAGCTGGTGGGGTTTGAGCTTCTAGAGCGCGCTGTCCCCAGGCATGGCAACGAGGTTTTCGTGAACGGGAAACAATTCGACGTGGTGACGAGCGGCACTTTCTCCCCGACGCTCGGCAAGCCCATCGGCTTTTGTTTTGTTCCCGTGGATTTGCCTCTCGGGAGCCAGATTCAAATCAAAATAAGAGAGAGGCTTTTCCCGGCGAGGACAACAAGCCATAGATTTTATAAAATTGAAAGAAAGTAGGTGTTGGGAGGCGAGTAGGATGAGATTCACCAAAGAACACGAGTGGGTGGAAATCAAGGAAGGGCTTGCGTTTGTCGGAATCACGGACTTCGCCCAAAAGGCCTTGGGCGACATCGTCTCGCTCGAGCTCCCGAAGGTCGGCGCCAAGTTCAAACAGGGCGATTCCATCGCTGTTGTCGATTCCATGAAGGCGAGCAGCGACGTATACGCTCCGGTATCCGGGGAGGTAGTCGAGGTGAATTCCGAGCTGCTCACTGCTCCCCAACTGGTCAATCAATCCCCGTACGAGAAGGGCTGGATGGTCAAGCTCAAGCCGGCCAACCTCAAAGAACTCGACAAGCTGATGGATGAAAAGGCGTACGAAGAATACACGAAGAGCGCACCTCAGCACTAACGGTTTTTGCCATGAACTTCATTCCCCTGACCGAAGAAGACAAACGCGCCATGCTCTCTGCAGTTGGCGCGGCGAGCGTGAATGAGCTCATCCAGAAAGCAGGGCTCGCTCCCTTGCTTAACAGGCCACTCGACCTCCCGCAGCCGATGAGCGAGCTGGAGCTCGCAAGCCATATGAAGGCCCTGAGTGAGAAGAACAAGCTCCTGCGGGTTTTCCGTGGAGGGGGGGCCTATAATCATTACATTCCTTCCGCAGTCAATCACCTTCTCCTCAGGGGAGAATTCTACACCGCTTATACACCATACCAGCCGGAGGTCAGCCAGGGGACTCTCCAGGCAATCTACGAATTCCAGACTCTGATCTGTCTGCTCACCGGCATGGACGCCGCAAACGCAGGCCTCTACGAGACCGGCTCTGCGCTCGCCGAAGCCTTTTTCCTCTCGCGCTCGGAAACGGGCAGGCGCGAGGCGTTCATCGCCAACCCGCTGAACCCGGAATACGAAAAGACGCTGAGAACATATGCGAAATCATGCGGCTTCAGGATTGGAAAAAAGATTTCAGAAAAAACCGCATGCGCGATTGTTCAGAATCCGAATTACTTCGGCTGCATTGAGAGGGTGGATGAATTCGCTGAAGCCGCACACGCGGCGGGCGCGCTTTTGGTTGTGGCGGTCTCTGACCCGACTTCGCTCGCGCTCCTCAAGCCCCCGGGGGACTATGGCGCGGATATTGTTGTCGGAGAGCTGCAGGCCTTTGGCAACGGGTTGAATTTCGGAGGCCCCTACGGTGCTTTCATGGCGGTGAGGAGCGAGCACGTAAAGAAGATGCCAGGAAGGCTTGCCGGGATGACTGTCGATTCAAGAGGGCAGAGGGGCTTCATCCTCACCCTGCAGGCGAGGGAGCAGCACATCAGGAGGGAGAGGGCGACTTCAAACATCTGCACCAATCACGCGCTCAACACGCTCGCCGCAACGATTTACCTGGCTCTCCTCGGAAAAAGCGGTCTCCAAAGGGTTGCCGCGCTTTCCTTCAAGAGAGCGCACGAGCTCCAGAGCAGGCTTGCCTCCCTCGGCTTCGCCCTCCTCCATGACAAGCCTTTTTACAACGAGTTTGCGGCCAGCACGCCCGTCTCGCCAAAGAAACTCAACAAAGCTCTGCTGAAGAAAGGCATGCTCGGAGGGATTCCGCTCGGCAGGCGGGAGTGGCTGCTGTGCGCAACTGAAACCACGACCAGCGCGGACATCGACGAATTTGTTGCGGTGGTCGAGAAGGCGGTTGCATGAAGCTCCTGTTCGAACTGAAGAGCAAGCCGGCCGAGCACGTTCCAGAAGCGGACGAAGTTGATCTGCCGAAGGAACTCCTGCGGGAAAAGCTCCCCATGCCTGAGGCCGGCGAAGTCGATGTGATCCGCCACTACCTGGCTCTTTCGCAGAAAAACTACGGCGTGGATTCGGGCTTCTATCCCCTCGGCTCCTGCACGATGAAATACAATCCCAAAATCAATGAAGACGCCTGCCGCCTGCCCGGCTTTTCCGGCCTCCACCCGCTCGCGCCTGAAGAAACAGTCCAGGGCGCGCTTGAGTTGATGTGGGAGCTCGAGCGTTATCTCTGCGAAATCACCGGCATGGACGCATTCTCGCTTCAGCCGGCCGCGGGCGCGCACGGCGAGCTCACCGCCTGCATGATTGCGAAAAAGCACTTCAATGGAAAAAGAAGCAAGGTCATCCTGCCGGACAGCGCGCACGGCACCAATCCGGCCTCGGCCGCCACGTGCGGGTTCGCGGTCGTCACCGTGAAGAGCGATGCCAGGGGTGGGGTGGACATCGCTGAGCTGAAACGCATCGTTGACGGCGACACCGCCATGCTTATGCTGACAAACCCGAACACGCTCGGCCTCTTTGACGAGAACATTTCGGAAATCGCGCGCATCCTGCATGAGGCGGGCGCTCTCTTCTACTGCGACGGAGCGAACCTCAATGCCATGCTCGGCCTTACCAGGCCGGGCGACCAGGGGTTTGACTTGATTCACGTCAATCTCCACAAGACCTTCTCCACTCCGCACGGAGGCGGAGGGCCGGGCTCGGGCCCCATCGGAGTGAAAGCAGAGCTTGAAAAATACCTGCCTGTTCCCCGCATAGTCAGGAAAGGCGACAGATTCGCATTCGATTACAGGAAGCCCGACTCCATCGGCAAAGTCCGCTCGTTCTGGGGAAACTTCGGCGTGATGGTCAGGGCATACGCGTACATCCGCGCGCTGGGCCCGAGGCTGAAGGAAGCAGGCGAAGCCTCCATCCTAAACGCAAACTACCTCCTGCAAAAACTCAAGAACCACTACGCGCCTCCTTTCGACAGGGTGTGCTGCCACGAGTTTGTGCTCTCGGGAGAAAAGCAGGCCGCGAAAGGAATTCACACCATGGACATCGCGAAGAGGCTGCTCGACTATGGCTTCCATGCGCCCACAATCTATTTCCCGCTCATTGTAAAAGAAGCGCTCATGATTGAGCCAACCGAAACCGAGAGCAGGGCAACGCTCGACGCGTTCGCGGATGCGATGATTAAAATAGCGCAGGAGGCTGAATCAAACCCGGAGCTGCTCAGGCAAGCTCCACAGACCACGCCTGTTGGGAGGCTTGACGGCGTGCTCGCGGCGAGACAGCCGAACCTCAGATGGCAGGGTGAGGTGGGATGAGGAGTGGAAAGGGCGTTTTCAAGGCAGGCAAACTCCTCAAGATTTTCGTGGAGTTCGACGAGGTCATTCGCCGCATTAAAATCACTGGAGACTTCTTTTTCTACCCAGAGGACGCCATCGCCGAGCTGGAGAAGGCGCTTGAGGGAACGCCTGTGAACGAGGAGGAAATAAAGAAAAAGGCGGAGGCCTTTCTCCAGCGCCCGGGCGTGGAAGCGTATGGGTTTGATGCGGCGCAGCTGGCGCAGGCCGTGCTGGCCGCCTGCAGGTGATGCATTGAGAATCAGGCTCCTCGAAACAGGCTCGCATGACGCCTTCTGGAACATGGCGCTTGACGAGGCCATGATGGAACAGGCGGGCGACGTTCCTTCGCTGCGCCTTTACGCGTGGAACCCGCCCGCTGTCTCCATAGGCTATTTCCAGAGGCTTTCCGAAGAGGTTGATGTGGCAAAGTGCGAAGAACTTGGAGTCGATGTCGTCAGAAGGATTACTGGTGGGGGAGCGGTTTTCCACGACGCAGAACTCACTTACTCATTCATCACCCGCAGCTATCCGGCTGACATCCGCGCGTCGTATCGCCTTGTGTGCGACGCCATCCTTAAAGGCTTGGCCGGCATCGGCGTTCAAGGCCAGTTCGTTCCCCTGAACGACCTGGTCTGCAACGGAAGGAAATTCTCCGGCAATGCACAGACGAGGAGAAAGGGAGTTCTCCTCCAGCACGGGACGATTCTCCTGAAAGTTGATGTGGAGAAAATGTTTTCCCTCCTCAAGGTTCCCGATGAGAAGATGAGGGGCAAGCTCATCCAGAACGTGAAGGAGCGCGTGACCGGCCTGGACAGGGAATTCGGAGAAGTCGCGGAAGCGCTGAAAAGGGGCTTCTCCTCGCACTTCGGCGCGCAGCTCGAGCCCAGCAAGCCCACGAAAGAAGAACTTGAAAGGGCGGCTGAGCTGGCAGAGACCAAATACGCCACGGAGGAGTGGCTGAACAGGGTCTAACAGGTGAGGCCTTGCCTTTTGACGCCGTCGTGGTCGGCGGAGGGCCGGGCGGGTATGTCTGCGCCATTCGCGCCGCACAGCTCGGCGGAAAGGTCGCGCTCGTGGAAAGGGCGAAGCTGGGCGGAACCTGCACAAACACGGGCTGCATTCCCACAAAAGCCCTGCTCGCATCGGCGGAGCTCGCCGAAAAAATAGGCAGGGCAAAGGCATTCGGCATCAACGCAACGGCCTCCGTTGATTTTGCTGCAACCATGAAGCGCGCGAGTGCCATCGCGGCCAGCCTCTCGAAAGGCGTAGAGCTCCTCCTCCAGAGCAACGGCGTCGAAATAATTCAAGGAACCGGCGTTATCAAGTCAAGAAACACTGTCGCAGCCGCAGGCAGGCAGCTTCAAACAAATAATATTGTCATCGCAACAGGCTCGCTGCCCACCGAGCTTCCTTTCGCCCGCTTCGGCGGAAACATTCTCTCGAGCGAAACAATATGGAGCCTAAGCGAGAAGCCGGAGTCCATCGCAGTCATCGGCGGCGGAGTTGAAGGTGTTGAGTTCGCGTGCGCGTTCAGCGCGCTCGGCGTGAAGACGACGGTCATTGAGATGGCCGACAGCATTCTCCCTTTCGAGGACGCTGAAGCCTCCCAGCTTCTCTTCAACTCCCTCAAGCGCGCGGGCGTGCATTTTGTGTTGGGAAAAAGAGTCGAGAAAATTGATGGAGAAACGATCATTGCTGGCGGAGAGAAAGTGGAGGCTGAGAAGATTCTCGTGGCCATCGGCAGAAAGCCAGATATCGACGAGGCGAGCTTGCGGGCGGTTGGTGTGGCATTCGACGGGCGGGGGATCAAAACGAACGCGCGCATGCAGACAAACATTCCAAACATCTATGCCATTGGCGATGCCGCGGGTGGAAGGCTCGCGCACGAAGCCAGCGCACAGGGAGTAGTCGCCGCGGAGAACATCATGGGGGAGCAAACAACCTTTGACTCGGTCGTGCTGCCTGCCTGCATTTTCACCCAGCCCGAGATCGCGCGCGTCGGCAAAACCGAGGAAAAAACCGGCGTTTTGGTGGGGAGGTTTCCTTTCGCAGCGAGCAGCAAGGCCGCATGCATAGGTGAAAAAATGGGTTTTGTGAAAGTCTTCATCAAAAAGAGCGTGTTGTGCGGCGCGCTTATCGTCGGCGCCCACGCCAGCGAGCTCATCGCCGAAGCCGCATTGGCGATCAAACTCAAAGCGAAAGCAGAGGACGTCGCTTCAACGATTCACGCGCACCCCACGCTCCCCGAAGCCTTCAAGGAGGCGGTCGAGGACGCTTTAGGAAGGACAATCCACCTCCCCGGAACAAAGCAAAAACAACCCGAGGAGTAGCAGGCCTATGCCAGCACAGCAGACCGGTCCCTGCTGCGTTTGATATTGAGCCGGAGGCTGTACGGCCGGCTGTGCTGGAGGCTGTACGGGCGGCTGGGAGACAAACTGCGCAAACGGGATAGTGCTCGAAAAAGCCTTTTGCTCGTCAAGAAAGCATTCCACGCTCCCGCCTTTCACGTATTCGGCCCTGAATTCGAAAGAGACTTCCTTCCTGCAGTTTTTCAACACACCGGGCCCGCTGATGGCAATGCATCCAATCATCGCCTCCGGAAGCCTGAGCCTGGTTCCATTCTGGTCAATGAGTTCGCACCTTAAGGTATATCTCACCTCGCCAGCCACCCACTCGGGATACGCCGCGTCGCTGATTTCAGCCCTGACCGAAACTTTTCCAGAATAACCAGCCGGGTAAAAATCAACCTTGTTTCCACTGCTGTCAATGAACGAAAATTTCACATCGCTCACGGAAGCGCCGGCGAGCGGAAGCACGGCCAGCACTATGAGCAAGTTCTTCATGCACTATAATCATGGATGTCCTTTAAATACTCTGGCGAGAAAAATAATTTCATGAGGGGGGAGGCCAAACAGAAAGTAAATAGAAAATTCGAAAACTTTGTTGGAAAGATTAACCAAGTTTTTGATAGACTCTTTCCACCTTCCCTTCAGCCAGCGCACGCATTTGCAAAATGCCTTCCCCTTGTTGAGGTTGAAAGCCGACCTCTCACTTCAGTGTTGAAATTTAGCACGGGCCCACTGCCAGATGGATTGAGCAGAAAGATTGCGAAATGGCAGGAAATTCCTCCATACAACATTTTCGCGGCTCAGCGGGAAGTGGCAAAACTTCGCCATGCTGACGGAGCCTGCCACGAGTACATAGCCTTTCACGCTGCCAAACTGAGTGGCAAGCCAGAAGCCATTGAGCACACCTGGCAGATAATGGTGGGTGCGCTGGCAGAGGACTACATTTTCAGACCCGGTGAGAAGCTTGAGGATCTGTTTGTTAAGGCACCATCTGAGCCTTTCAAAAGTGGTAGAGAATTTGCTCAGCGCTATTTGAACCAGAAGATCGGCCCGCTTCAAGGAATTTTTATGGGTATTGCTAAATTATGGAAGAAAATGGTAGGTGAGGCGATTGAAGCCGATCCCATCAACAGACCGTACATGGGTCACTTCTACGATCCTATGCGCGCCGAGGGAGACAGGGGACTGAACATTCAAAATGGAGAAATCAGATTCCAGAGCGCGCTTGACAGGATAAAAATTTTCTGGCATTGGGGGATGGAACTGTATGCGAATGGCGAAAAGTCAGAGGCCTTTTGCGTGCTCGGCCACATCCTCCATCTTATAGCCGATCTCCACGTGCCCGCCCATGTGCACAATGATGTTCATGGTCCAACGGTATTTTTTGGAAAACTCGATTCGCTCGAGCAATGGCTAAAGAAGAGGGATTATCCTGATATTAGGCGCGGAAGGGGAAAAATGAACATAACTATTTGGGATAGCGGTCCCCTAGAACCGCCGAAAGAGAACCCCAGCTGGACTTGGGAGAATGCTATGGAAAAACTCGCTGATTTTGTTGACAATATGGCAAGAGAGACGCAAGAGTTCAGGAGCGTTGATGTGCCCGGCACTGATCCGTATCAAAATAAAATTGGAAAATTAAGCGATGAGGAATGCTTTAAGCAGGCAAACGTACTCGTTCCACGGGCCATTCAAAACTCCGCAATAATTATAGCTCGTTTTATTGAATGTGCCTGGGAATACCGTATCAGTAAACTAATTAAAGGACATTGCCCATCTTTAAGCTCAAACACCTGATAAGCGTGCTTCCACGTGCCATAAAACCCGCTTAACACTGTAGCAGTGAACCATAAGAAGTTTTGAAAAAACCAGACTTGATAATGAGTTTACTGAAGTGGTGTTAAAAGCTTCCTAACTTTCTGTCAGCGCGGACATCCAGGAATTTAAAAGTTATGAATCAAAAGAGCAACGTGCCGCTCGAGTTTTCTTCAGGCGCGATTGTCTTCAGGAGAGAAGGTGGGCAGATCCTCTACCTCATCCTGCATTATGAAGAAGGGCATTGGGATTTTCCAAAGGGGAAGATTGAAAAAGGCGAGAGCGTAGAGGAGACGGCGAGGAGGGAGATCGCGGAGGAAACTGGAATAACTGATGTGGAATTTGTTCCGGGTTTTCGCGAGAAGCTCAAATATTTTTTTAGAAGAGAAGGAAAAACGGTTGCCAAGACTGTTTATTTCCAGCTCGCTGAGACAAAACAAAAGGAGGTCAAGCTTTCTTTTGAGCATATTGGTTTTGAGTGGCTGCCTTTCAAAAAGGCTTTGGAGAAGCTTACTTTTGAAAATGCAAAAAGATTATTAGAAAAATCTAATAGTTTTTTGAAACATGGTGGAGTTGCGTGAAGCAGGTTGAAAATAGGCTGGAGGAGCTGGCAAGGCAGATTCGGGCGTGTTCCTTGTGCAGGCTCTCCAAGTCAAGGAAAAAGGCCGTGCCCGGGGAAGGGCCAGCGGGTGCGAAACTTTTTTTCGTGGGACAAGCGCCGGGCAGGAGAGAAGACGAGAGCGGAAAGCCTTTCGTGGGAATGGCTGGGAGGTTTTTGGATAAACTGCTGGTAAAGGCGGGGATAGAGCGGAGCGGAGTATTCATAACTTCGGCAGTAAAGTGCTTTCCGCCGAAGAACAGGAAGCCGAGGGCTGACGAGCTGGCCGCGTGCCTCTCTTACCTGAAGGCGCAAATCGAGGCCGTGAACCCGAGACTGATTATATTATTAGGGGAAGTGGCGGTTGCCGATGTGCTTGGGAAAAAACTTGGGGAGGTCGCAGGGAAGGTTGTCGAGAAAGAAGGGAGAAAATTTTTTGCCACCTTTCATCCCGCGGCCGGGATGAGGTTTCCGAAAATAAGAAGGAGGATGGAGGAGAACTTCAGGAAGATTGCGCTCATTTCCCGTGCAGGTAGTTGAGAAAGGCGTAGCGGAGGAAGAGGCCAAGGAGCAGGGAGCCGGAGAGGAGCAGGGGGGCGGATTCCAGCTCCAGGCTGGCGAGCACGAGGCCTGCGCCCAATCCTCCCACGAGCGCGTACGGGATGGCAAACCACCTGTGCCTCCTGGCTTCATCCGGCTTGGCCTCGAAATAAACTCCGAAGTAAGTTCCGGCCATGCACCCGAGCCCGCCGGTGATCAGCAGGGCGGCGGGCAGTAGGAAGGTCTCTGGCCTAGAGCCGGGCGGGAGGGCGACGAACGCCCTGGCAATAATGCCGAGAATAAGCGATACGACTGCCCCCACGGCCGCAAGAACCGGGATGGGCCAGAAGCGCGCCACGAAGGCCGACGTGACGAGCGACGAGGTTTCCTCGAATTTCCCTGTCCTAGCGGCGATGACTGCGGCCGCAACACCTACGCTGATGTGGGCGGCGGCCAGGCCTGCGGGCGGGAGCAGCCAGCCAAGCGCTTCGCTGATGCGGATAGAGTCGTTCGCTAGGGCGAATGTTCTGAAAAGAGTATAATAGAGTTCAGCGAGCCCGCGCGCAGCGATGGCCACGCCGAACGAAGCGAGGAGAACGTCTTCAATGAACCTCAGGCTTGGATGATTGTTTGCCATGTGGAAAGTTTGTGCGCTACGCTTAAAAACATGGATGAAAAAGAGTTAAGGGGGTGCGTTGATGAAATACGTAGCCGCATTGGTTGTTTTCGGAATGTTGCTTCTTGCAGGATGTGAGGGCGCACCGACACAGCAGAATGTTTCGGGGCCTGGCCAGCCCACGCCGTCACAGCCGGCACAGCCCGCCACGCCTGCCCAACCCGCGCCGAGCGTCCCCACTCAACCGGAGGTGCAGTCGCTTCTCGGGATGGGTTTTGCGCAGTTGGTCGCGCTCGGGATGCCGGTGAGATGCACGGTTACAACGACAGAGGGCGGCCGGTCCATCACAACAAACCTGTGGCTGCGGGGAAGCAACTTCAGGACTGAGACGAGACCGCCCGAAATGACTGAGCCCATTATCACGGTGGTGAGGGGCGGCGAGACGTACCTGCAGGTCGGCGCGCAGATGAAGCAGGCGTTCGCGGCGATGGGAAAAAACTGCGATTGGCTGAGAATGACACCACAGGAGGCCGCGCAGCCGCCAGCCGGAGGGGCTGAGGCGGCAAGCGCCAGCGAGCTTGAGAGCATTCCTCCAACGAACTTCCAGTGCAATCCCGATGTATTCGGCGATGAAAAGTTTGCAACGCCCGGAAGCGTTTGCAGCTATGCGGATCTGTTGGGCGGGCTGATGCCGCCACAGCCGCCGCCTGAGAGCCAGCCGCCGGGCGAGGGTCTTCTGCAGCAGTGCTTGAGCGCGTGCGCGCTGCTGCCAGCGGACCAGCAGGCTCAGTGCCAGCAGAACTGCGCTGCCGCAGCGAGTTAAGTCTGGCCGTGGCCTCTCTCGCCGAAAATTTTGTGCAGTATCTCTCTAGCCGCCGCCTTGTCTAGGTGCTGGTTGTTGTTGCCGCACAGAGGGTCGAGCACGCACGCCGGGCATCCGCTCTTGCACCGGCAGGAGAAGAGGCGGGCGGCTCCCATGCGAAGGATTTTCTCGAACTTGTCGAAAAATATTTCCGTGGCGCCCACACCGCCTTCATAGCCCTCATAAACGAACATGCGGCCGCTGGGGTAGGAAATGCCTCCGAGCTCGCCGGGGTCAGCCCCTGTCAGCGCGGGAGCCATGGCGATGGCCACGTGTTCCACGCCGTGAAGGCCGTCGCCAAAGTTATCGGTGGAGAAAACAATTTTCTCAGGCAGATCGACCCACAGCGCGAGCGTGTCAAACTCGTGGCGCAGAGGGGTTTGCAGAAGGTGCTTGCGGGCGACGTCTTCGCGAAAGAAATCGCGCACGACATAGCCATACACTTCGTCAGTGATGTGCACGCGGCCGAAGAAAAGATTACAGCCGAGAGCGGGGCGCTGCCTGCGCGTCTCGAGTATTTCGGCATGGCGTTCGCGCAGGGCCGTCGTGTATTCGGTGGTCGGGGTGCGCATGAGGCGCACGAAAGCGATCTTTTTATCAAGGTCGAGCCGCTCGCTTTCGAACTTCTCGCCTCCGTGAAGGTATATCGCGCCGGGGAAAAGCTCGCCGAGCGCCATCGCTTCTTCCCTTTCACCGATGAACTTCTGCGCGCTGACATCGTAAATGCGGATGGCCTCACTTGCGCCGCGGATGGAGAGCGCGCGCAGCAGGCGCAGGCCCTCCTTGGTCGGAATCCAGCCGCCCGCCCATTCTTTGAGTAGGCCCTCGCGCTTGAGTTCGGCGAAGAGGCGGGGAGCAGGCTCGCCGAAAAGGGGGAGTTCCTCCTCGGAAAGTGGGTGGTCCCTTGCGGCCGCCAGCAGGTGGGGCTTGAGGATGTGCTCGTTCTCGACATTCACGAAACAGTTTTCAGGCTCGCCGTGCAGGTATTCCTTTGGGTGCTCGGCGTAATACACATCAAGCGGGTTTGCCCTCGCGATGTAGGCAGCAACCGCCTTCTGGCCTTTCCTGCCCGCTCTGCCGATGCGCTGGCGCACGCGCGTGATGCTGCCCGGAAAACCGGCGAGGATGACCGCATCGACAGCGCCGATGTCCATTCCCAATTCGAGAGCGGAAGTGGCGGCCAGCGCGTTGAGATTGCCTGTCTTGAACTCCTGCTCGAGGCGGCGGCGCGCTTCCCTCTCGAGGCCGGCCCTATATGCTTTCAGGAAAAGGCCCTTTTCTCTCGCCATGAGCCCAACCCTCTCCACAACAGCGTGCGAGTTCGCGAACAGGAGAAGCTTGCGGCAGTGGCGTTTAGAGAGGAGTTCTTCAGCGAGGCCAACCGCTTCGGTTGTGTAAGAGCGCTCTTCGGGAACGATGATGAGGTGCTCGAGCGGAGAGCGGGAGGCAAAACGCGCGTCAACGAGCGAGAAGGGCTCGCCTGCCAGGGACTCGGCGAAGTGCTTGGCGTTGCCGACTGTTGCGGAAAGGCAGATGAACTGCGGCTTTGCTTTGAAGCGAGACAACGCGCGCTTGAGCCTCCGGAGAATGTTTGCGGCGTGCGCGCCCAGCGCGCCAGAGTAGTAATGGACTTCGTCGATGACAACAAACTTGAGCGATTTCCATAAGGGGTTGAAGAGACGCGAGTTCATCAGCATGTGATGGAGCATGTCAATGTTCGAGACGATGATGTGGGGGAAGTCGGCGCGGATTTTTTCGCGGTGGTGCGGCGGCGTGTCGCCATCATACACGTCGGAGCGGATGCCGAGAATGGAGAATTCCCTGAGGCGGGCGAGCTGGTCGCGCGACAGCGCTTTCGTGGGAAACAGGAGGAGCGAGCGCTTGCCCTGGAGGGCGGCTTCCATGACTGGGATGAGGCAGATCTCGCTCTTGCCGCTCGCCGTGGGAGCCGTGACGACGACGTTTCTGCCTCGCCGGATGAGGCGAATGCCTTGGGCCTGGTGCTTGTAGAGCCTCTCTATCCCGCGGTTGCGCAGCACGTTCCAAAGCGCGGCGGCTACCTCGCACTTGGAGAAGATGGGTCGTCTCGCGCCTTCCACAAACCTCTTGCGCACAATTAAATATAGTGTGAGGATTTAAAGAAAAGCGATGGACGCGCGGAACTGATGGCGCTTGCAATCGTGCTCGCCGGGTGCGCGGGGCTGCTGCAACCCGCTCCGAGGGGAAAGGTTTACGCGGCCGCGGTGCTTCCGCCGTCGGGATGCGCTCCGCCAGAAAAAGGCGATTGGATTGTACCGACTGAACAGGCGTGCGCGGACGGCGGGGTGGTGCTGAACGGGAACCTGAACGTGACGGGGAAACTGGTTTTGAGGAACGTCACGCTGCTGGTCAATGCATCGCGCGACGGGGAATTCGCTGTGAGCGTGGCCGGAAACGCATCCCTGCTCGTGGAGAATTCCCGCGTTGAAAGCTGGAGCGGGTGGTCCTACGTTTTTTTCGTTGAGAAGGGGGCGGGCTTGCGGATTTCGGGAAGCGTGGTGAGCGGCGCGGGCTACGGCGATGAGGTTCCGGGGCTGGTGGTGCAGGCGGCCGACGTGCTGGTTAGGGGAACGAACTGGACCGATGCGGGGAAAAGCATGCCCGCGAACGCCACGCGGTGGGCGAACCAGAGCGGCGTACCGTTTGCTTCAAAGAGCCTGCTGGCGGAAAGCGATGCGACGGTGTACTACTCGCTCGTCGGCTCGGGCTCTTTCACGGCGTACTTCCAGCTCAGGCCCCCTTCCGGCACGCCCCCGGGGACTTATTCGCAGAACGTGACTTTCACGAGCATCTGCTAATCAGAACCAAACGATGACTTCGTCGGCTTGCAAAATTGGAGATTAGCGTTAGCGCAGCGTGCCGTAGCCGGCGAGGTGCCATCGCTGGCCCAGGCGGCGGGAGAGCGCGACCTTGCTTCCCTTTTTGGCGCAGATCGGACGCTTGAGCTTGAGCGACAGGATGTTTTTCTTTATCTTATCCACGAAGCCGATGGCTGTTGTCGTGCCGACGCTTAGCACAAGCGGCTCGTTCTGCCTCAGCGGCGGGTTTTCGAGGTCGACGCGCTTGAGCAGCACGAAATCAAGCTCCGCCTCACTGACGAGCTCGGGCAGCGTGCCGGGCTTGCCCACGAGGTTGCCGACAAGGGAATCGGCTTTTGTGAGGGCCGGGTCGAGGCGGGTGCCGATGGCCACGAGGCCGCCGGGCCGCGCTTCCTCCAGTCTCTCGCTTCCAACGCTCAGGCTCTCCACGCGCGTGACGATGGGCTCGTGCGAGGGTTCCCTGCCCTCCTTCTCGGCGCCCCTTGAAATTCCAGGACGCAGCTCAATCTCGTCTCCCACGCGCACCGTGCCTTGTATGATGGAGCCGCCGACCACCCCGCCCACGAGCTTGTCTATATCCGTACCGGGCTTGTTAACGTCGAAAGAGCGCGCCACGTACATGCGGAAGGGCGCGCCCGCGTCGCGCTTGGGAGTCGGAATGTGCTTTTCGATGGCCTGGATGACGAGATCCAGATTCGCGAAATAGTTTGCCGCGACCGGAATGACCGGGGCGTTTTCCGCCACAGTGCCGCTCAAGAATTTTTTAATCTGGTTGTAGTTCTCAAGCGCTTTTTCTCTCGACACAAGGTCTATCTTGTTCTGGATGACGATGACATTCTTCACGCCGAGGATGTCAAGCACCATGAGGTGCTCGAGCGTCTGAGGCTGGGGGCACGGCTCGTTCGCCGCGATGACGAGAAGCGCCCCGTCCATGACGCTTGAGGCCGCGATGGCTGTGGTCATGAGCGTCTCGTGGCCCGGCGAGTCGATGAAGGAAACGCGCCTGAGAACGTCTGTGGCCGAGCCGCATTTTGGGCACTTTTCCTTTGTTGTAAAGGCCTGGGGCTCGCCGCACTTGGGGCATTTGCGGAAGACGGCGTCGGCATAGCCGAGCTTTATGGTGATGCCGCGCTTGATTTCCTCGCTGTGCGTGTCAGTCCAGACGCCGGTCAGCGCGTGGGTTAGCGCAGTCTTTCCGTGATCGACGTGCCCGAGCATTCCTATGTTCACTTCAGCCTGTGCCACAAACTCCCCGCTCTTATTTTCTCACGATCAATACGCTGCAGGGCGCGTGGTGCAGCACCCTGTCGCTGACGCTGCCGAGGAGGAACCTGTCCGTGCGCGAGAGGCCCCTGGAGCCCATCACGATGAGGTCGCATTTTGTTTTCTTCGCATAGGCGACGAGCTCGTCCGCGACCACTCCCCGCAGGGCGGCCGTCCTTATCCTCGCGCCCTTGCCGCGCGCCATCCTCTCGGCTTCCTTGAGCACGCCGGCCTGCCACTCCTGCGCCCTGGCCTCGAGCACGAGCGCGTCCGCCGTGGCGACGGTCCAGCCCACCGGCTCGATGACGTTAGCGGCGATGATTTTGCTCTTGAATTTTCTTGCGAGCTCCAGCGCTTTGGAGAGCGCGCGGCGGGCGGCGGGCGAGCCGTCTGTGGGAACGAGTATGAGCTTCATCTACTTCTTCTCCTTGGGCTTGGACGGGAAAAGCTCGGCGAGCGGCTTGGCGCCGGCCTCGGCGACCACGGTGTTCAGCTGGGCGATGGCGTCGCTGACGGTGTTCCCCCTGACGCTCTTTCTCCCGCGCTCGCCCTTTCTGGAGGGGCGGAAGCCCGGGGGCCCCGAAAGCAGGACGCTGGCCCGCCTGGGACCAGACACGTCGGCGCGCATGGGAAAGCCCTCCCTGTCGCTTCCGCCAGTGATGCGCAGGCGGTAGCCCGGCGCGCCCACGAGCGCCCCGTCGAAAACGTCGCCTATCTTCAAGCCCGCCAGCGCGCCCTCTTTGCTCTTTTCGAGCTCGGTCTGAAAAGTGTTTCCTGCCTTCGGGTCGGAGATGACGATTTTCATAGAAGAACCACCGAAAATATTCTTCGCAGAAATTAATAAACTATTCTTTTATGAGAAACGGGCTCGCCTTTTTCTCAGCTTCTGCGCGCTTCGCCTTTTCCTCCTCCAGCGCTGCGCGGAGCGAAGCGACCTCCTCCTCGAGGCTCTTCAGCCGGGCTGACCTTTCGCGATCGGCCACGAACATGCCCGCGGCGGCCAGGAAAGCGAACGCCACCACGGGAATCCCGACGTGCGTCGCATAGGACGGGATGTCGGTCGTGGCGGCGACCGAGCCGAGGCTGTGCAGGCTGTAGGCGGCGTAGAGCCACGCGAGGGCCGCGAGCACGAAGAAAGCGGCCGAGCGCGCGGTGGCGAACAGCATCGTGACTCCGAGAAACAGGAGCGCGAAGCCGACGCCGGCTGGCAGCGCCGCGCTGCCGATGAGCGCGGCCGAGCGCGCGGTGATGCTCGGAAAGGAAGAGGCGGGAACCTGCGCGGCGAGGTACAGAGAGTAAAACGCGTAGGCGAGAACGACCGCGCCCAGCGCGCTCAGCGCGCCCGCCCTGCTTTCCTTTGACTCAAGAACCATACTGACCAGCTTATTCAATGAATATGCTCGGTTTTAAAGGCATAGTCCCCTCGGCTTTTGCCGCGTGCGGGGCGGGCGCGTCCTCTTCCCTCGCGACAGCCACTTCGGCTCCGCCGAACTCTCCGGAGAGAAAGGGAATGGCCTCGCGCAGCACAGCCTCCTCCTCGGCCTGGCTCGGGCAGACGGGCGAGAGCCCGCCGATGTTTTTCGCAAGGGCCGCCAGCACCCTGGACGCGTCTTTCGCGTGTTGCCTTAAGACCGCGTCGGCCATTGCCCGCTTAATGGCGGGCTCGAACTTCTTTTCTTCAAACAACAGACGATAGAGGGCGCGTTTCCAGTCGGCTGCGACATACAGGAAAATGCGCTTTGCCTTCTTCCCAGTGATTTTCTGAATGTTTTCGATGTCCCCGCGCGTGCTGATGACTATTTCCTCGCCCAGCTCGTCCAGCGGGCTTATTTTTGTTTCGTCGGGCTCGGGCAGGGAGGCTGCCGAGACGAACGCCGCTTCCTTGACAAACTGTTTTTTCCCAAGCCGCTCCCATGCCTCCTCGGCAAAGTGGGGCATGAATGGAGCGATGAGGAGAATCCAGTTCTCGAGCACTTCGCGCAGCACGCGGCCATTGGCCTTTCCGGTGCGCCGGGCGTACCAGCGCAGCTCGTTGGCCAGGTTGTAGAAGACATCCTGGGCCACCTCGCGGAAGCGCAGTTCCTCCATGTTCTTCTCGTAGTCGCGTATTTTCCGGTGGAGCCTGGAGAGCATCCATCGGTCTAGGTGGTTGAGCTCGCGGGAACTCGCGGTGGCAGCGATTTCGGCCAGCGAAGCGAAGTACTTGAGGCGAGTGGAAATCGCCTCGGCAAGGGTTTCGTTGAAGTCGGCATCCTGCGCCAGGTCGGCGCCCGAGACCACGCTGAAGCGCACGACGTCCGCGCCGTACTTTCTTATGGCAAGGCGCAGGGGAAGGATGTTGCCAAGGCTCTTGCTCATCTTGCTTCCCTCCATGAGCACAAAGCCGTTTGTGACGATCTGCCTGGGCCATAGCTCGCGCGGGAAAACCGCGGTGTGATTGAAAATGAAGAACGTCAGGTGGTTGTGCACGAGGTCGGTGGCCGAATGCCGCGAGTCGAGGGGATACCAGTAGAGGAACTCCCGCCTGGCGGCGTCCAGCGCGGGAGAGCCCTTCCCCCTCCCTAGGAAGATGTAGTCGAACGCGGCTTCGGACAAGGGGATTTCCTCCCGGCGCAGTATGTGAACCACCGTGTAGTATGCCATGTAGATGGTCGAGTCGCTGAGCGCCTCAATCATCTGGCGCTCGTCGAATGGAAAGCGGGTGCCCAGTCCCTGGGCTCTCGTGCAGGCTTTCTCCTTAAGCCAGCCGATGGTGTATTCGTACTCCGGAATGGTTTTCTGTGGGATGACACGCATGCCCTGCAGGCACTCCAGCGCGGCGCGTTTCCAGGCGGCATTGCCGTAGTCAATGAACCACTGATCTTTGATGCTCTTTACGATGCAACGGGCGCCGCACCTGCAATACACGGGGCCGTTGATGATCTCGTGAAGGAGCGAGGCCTTTCCCTCGCCCAGCAGGTCGGCCTTTATTTTTTCCTTCGCGGTGAGCACGCGCTCGCCGGCGTATTTTCCGGCGACCATCACCCCCGTGTGCGCCTCCTTCCTGTAGATTTCCCTCGTCGCCTCCTCGGCTTTGGGGTCATTCTGGCTCGCTATGCCCATGGCCTCGCTGATTTCCTTTGCCGGCGCGCTGCCATAGCCCTCTATCTTCAGCACGGGAACGAGCATGGCCTCGAGCCGGGAGAGCTGGCCAGCCGTGCGGAGGTAATCGCGGAGGGCTAAGTAGTCGTATGGAGCGTGGGCTGGCACGCTCATGACAACGCCCGTGGCGTTCGAGGGATCGACGAATGAAGCTGGGAAAATCGGCACGGGCTGGCTGTTGATGGGATTAATGCACTCGCCTTTAACATCGGAGCCCTTGAGCTGCGCGAGCACCTCCACTTTTCTTCCCTGGGCGGCCAGCTTCTCCGCCCCTTCCTTTGAGACAATCCAGTTCTCGTCATCCACGCGCGCCCTGACATAGTCGGCATCGGAATTTATCCACATGCTGGTCACGCCGTAAATCGTCTCGGGGCGCAGGGTGGCGGCGGGAAGGAAGGCGTCGCCGAAGGCGAACTTTATGAGCGTGAATTCGCCGAGCTCAGGGTCTATGTCTCCCCTTGTGTCGTGGCTTCCCACGGCCTGGTTGTCGCGCGGGCACCAGGGAACGGGGTGCGCGCCTTTGGTGATGAAGCCTCTTTCCTTCAGCTTGCGGAACTGCCACTGAATGAATGCATTGTAGTCGGGGTCATAGGTGTAGAACTTCCTGCGCCAGTCAATCGAAAAGCCCATCTCGCGCATGCCCTGCTCGATTTCGCGCGAGAAGAAGGCCACGAGCGCGGTGGGCTCGGCGAGGGAAAGCGAGATTTCTTTCGGGATGCCGAAAACCTTTTCGAAAAGGCTCAGCAGCTCCTCTTCCCTGGCCGCGAGCCTCTTTGCCATTGCGAGGATGGGCGTGCCCGTGACGTGAAAGCCCATGGGAAAAAGCACGTTGTATCCTTGGGCGCGCTTGAACCGCGCATAAACGTCGGTAGTCGTGTATGTCCGGGCGTGGCCGATGTGCTGCGGAGAATTGGGGTAGGGATACGCCGCGGTGAGGTAAAACTTTTTCCTGCCTGGCTGCGGCTCGGCCTCGAACAGCCTGGCCTCGGCCCATCTTTTCTGCCATTTTTCCTCGATGGATTGCCCCACGCGGTTTTTTCACAGATAACCTATTTAAAGCGTGGAGAAGTAAAAACCTCGATAGAGATGACCCTGCCTTCCCCGACCGCGCCGCCCGAGCAGTTCCTGCTCAATGTGACAACGTCGATACAGACAACGTGGGGAGGCGAGGCGTTTTGGTTTTCGATCGCCCTCACGGCAGTTGCCATCTCGTTCCTGTTCGTGGCAATTGCGTACATGCTGTCCGAGCTGCTTCGCTCGCCCGAGCTGCAGGCATGGGCAAAGAACGAGCTCGCCGAAGCGGCGGTGAGCGCGCTCATGGTGGGCCTTGTCTTCTCCTCGCTGACCGTGCTTAACACAATTGTGTCAGACATGACGGGTGGCTACAGCCACATCGGCCTCGGCTATGCTTATCTGAGCGAGACGCTGAACGACCTGACGCGCGTTTATACCCGCCTGCTGACGCTCGATGCCGGCATAGGCACGCTCGGTACAATGGGCACCGTGCTCTATCCGCAGCTTTTTGGGATTCCCATCGGCACAACGATGCCCAACGTGGGCATCAGCCCGCTGGTGGGGCTGACGATGGTGAACGGGATGATTGTAAAAATCGCCGACGCCGCCGCGCTCACCATCGTCAATCTCATGGCCCAGCAAGCGCTGCTGGAGTTTATATACGAGCAGTTCTTCACGTTTTTCCTGCCATTCGGCCTGATACTCAGGACGTTCAGTCTGACGCGAAAGCTTGGCTCGACCATCATCGCGCTCGCCATATCGGGGTATGTCGTGTTTCCGCTCACGCTCGCCCTCAATAAGGGCATCTATGAGTATGACAGAGATGTTGTGGCGCAGTACAGCGCGGCTGGCGACATCCCGCCGGAGTGGAGGATTGTCGAAAGCGACCTCGGACGCATTGGTAAGATTGCCTTTTTCTCGCCCCTCAGCACTGTCGGCGGGACCGGCTATTTCAACCTCACTTTTCTCATCCAGGCGCCCAATGGCACTTATGATGTGTGGTACAGAGAGTGGAAGGAGGGCGCGTCTACGGATTTCGTATGGCTCGGTGAAGGGGCTTATGCCGCTGGCGTGCCCGTTAACTTTCCCGTGAGCAATCCGGGCGAGGGTCTTTTTGAGTACGGGGTTGTGGTGACAACGATAAACGCCACGCCCTGCAGCGAAGGATGCCCTGTAGTGGTTAGGCCCGATGGCACGTCTTACGGCGGGTGTGACCCGCGTGGTTATTGCCAGGACATGGCCGAGGCCAGCCTCAATGTCACGGTGAAGCCCGCGTGCAAATGGTATCAGGTCATGTGCTGGCTGAGGCGGGAGTACGAGCGGGCGGGAGAGGTGTGGAAATCGGTGGGCGGGCAGCTGCTTTTCGCCGGCATCACGGGCGTTGGGGTGGTGGCGGGCTCGCCACTGGTTAGCCTACTTGGGGCGGTGGGCTCTGGCTCTTTCCAGAGCCTTTGGCCCACGTATTATGTGTACGCTGCGTATGACTACATCACGTGCGATGCCAACACGGCACAGCAGCCATGTTCATCGTGCAAAGGCAGCGTGCCGGCCCTGTGCCCCAACGCCGGCCTCACCGATAATCCGACCTTTACCTGGTTGGTTCCAGACGAGTGGGCGCTGCCCATTGTGGTGAGAAAGCTGCTTGTGGTGACTGTGCTGACCGTAGTCGACATCATAATCGTCATAACATTCTTCCGCTCGTTGTCAGGCTCGCTCGGTGGAGAGACGCAGCTGGCTGGGATGACCAAGTTGGTGTGAGCATGCCTGCCGCAACTCTCTCGTATTGCGCTCCCCTGCCGGGAATTGGCGACACCGTTGCCGTAGCCATGCTCATCGTGTTCATGTTTGTCGGCGGGGTGTACATGGTGGCCCCGCTGTTTGCAAGGCCCGGCTGGCAGGCGTGGGCGAAGGAGGAGTTCTTCCAAGTCCTTCTGACGCTTTTCCTGCTGGCCAACGCGGCGTTTTTCTCGAGCCTGGCCTGCCAGCTCTCGCTGCAGCTCGCCGGAGGCAATCCGTTTGACATAGCGGACAAGTATCTCACCGAGCTGGTGTGGACGCAGGCCGTGCCCACCATGATGGAGCTGTTTGCGTTGGCGTACGAAGCGAATGTCATCGGGCAGTACGCGGTGCAGATAGGACCCACGGCGTGGGGATTCAGCTATGCGCCGCTCGCCGGGCTAAAGGGACTTGCCAACAACATCAACTTGCTCGAGAACATCCTCGGGCCCCTTCTCTCAAGCCTGCTGTTGCAGCAGGTGCTGTTGCAGTTCATCCAGGCCACCATGTTCCAAATCGTGCTGCCCGCGGGCATTCTGCTGAGAGGCATCTCCTTCACCAGGGATGCGGGCGCGTTCCTCATGGCAGCAGCCTTTGGCTTCTACGTGGTGTTTCCGCTCACTTATGTGATGAACGCCATGGTCGCCGATGTGATCTGGAGCGACATCAACGACCCGAGCGCAAAGCTGGGACTCTTCGGGCTGTGCAGCGTGCCGCTCGATCCGGGCACGCCTGCCAACCCGGGTGATGTGAGCCGTTTCGGGATTTTCAGCTATTTTGATCCGCGCAGGCAGTGCAAGGCGTTTCTGACCATCAGCCATGTCATTCCCCAGGCGGTCTTCCTGCCCGCGCTGAGCATGGTGATCACCACTACATTCATCAAGGCAACCGTAAAAGTCATCATACACAAGCTGGGTAGATGATGCGATGAAAAAAGTGCTTGTGGCCGTGCTTGCCCTGCTCCTGCTGTCGGGCTGTGTGACGCTCGGGGGAAAGCCAATCACCACGCTGTGGGGCGGCACGCCGTGGGACTGGCGGGCCGAGGCGCTCACGCTCGCGTTCATCATGCTGATGCTGACAGCACTAGCCTATGCGGTGGGCTTCGGTTTCAACATCGCTCACCTCAAGACGTGGGGCAAGAACGAGCTGTACCAGGCAATCGCCAGCCTCGTCATCGTGGCCGCGCTCGTCGGGCTGCTGACGAGCTTGGATGCCGCGCTGGCGGCCGATGTGGGCTGCACGGGAACTGGATGCCACATCCTGCTGGCCCGCAACTACACGACTGCGATGTATTCCAACCTGAGGGAGATGAACAAACTCATCCTGCGCACGAACTCATGGCTGCTCATGCTGGCATCGATGTCCGTGGGCTGGGAGGGGCTGGTTGCACCGTGGCTCAACTTCATGTTCACCCCGCTCGCAGGTTTTCATGTCATCACCGACAGCCTCAACACCACGTTTGACCTCATCACCAAGGTCATGATAGTCATGAAGGCCGTTGAGGTCTTTTTCGATCTGACGATGTTCTCGCTGTATCCGACGCTACTGGCGCTCGGCATTGTGCTGCGCTCGTTCTTCATGACGCGAAGGCTCGGGGGACTGCTCATGGCGGTGGCCATAGGCGTCTATTTCGTGCTACCCATTGTCTATCTGCTGGCTCACGCCGTGGTGGGCGCCACCACGGCCAAAACATACGTGCTCATCATCGACCCGAGCGCGTTGGAGGAGGCATACACGAGCGCGCAAGGCACGGGTTTGGGCAAGAGTCTTGTGCCGCACAAGCCCGAAAACTTCGGGCTATGGGATGCCATTACCGGCACGCTCACCGGTGGAAGCTGGCTCATCGGTGACGAGGGCGTGTTTGAGAAAACGGCCAAAATCCTTATCTATGCCACCTTCGTGCCGTTTGTGAGCCTCATCACCACGATATCTTTTGTGAAGATACTCTCGCAGAATCTCGGCGGCGACATTGAGATCGCCGGGCTAACGAGGTTGATATGATGAGGGCGTGGGCGCTCGCGCTGGTCGGGCTCATACTCTTGTCTGGCTGCCTCGGCACGATACAGCGGTGCACGGGCGCGGGGGCGCCGCCCGGGCCAGGTGGATGCTGCCCGGGCACCTACCTCACCGAGACGGGAACGTGCGAGACGAGAGTGAACTGGTATGGCCCAACGATGATCGCCCTGCTGCTCTCGTCTTTTGTTGTCGCTGTGATGTTCATGCTGGCGTTCGGCTTCGGCATGCCCTCCTTGCTTGTATGGGCAAAGAACGAGCTGTACCAGCTCGTCGCCACCGCGATTTTCGTTGGCGCGATGTTCGTCATAATCAGCTTCATCGATCAGGTTTTCGTCCCGCTGTTTTACCTGCCATGGTACCTGGAGAGGGTTTCGGCGGGCCTCACCGTATCCGCCAACGATGCATTCCAGGTTGCCGAGCAATTTCTCGCCATCGCGCAAAGGATAGTGATAGTATTTTACATCATTTTCAACGGCATGAACATAGCATTTGGGGTGCTCGCCTCCTCGACCGTCTCCATCGCGCCCATGCGTGTGGGCATAACCATACAGCCGGGCGTGGCGCTGCGCCCAATCCTGGATGCGCTCGCCATAGTGCTTAATGGGCAGGGACTCGCGCTGGCCAGCATCATAGGGCAGCAGGTTTTTCTCAAGTTTGTCCGTGACACCATGATGCCGATCTTTCTTCCCGTCGGGATTCTTTTGCGGACGTTCCCATTCACGCGCAGCGCGGGCGGCGCGCTCATCGCCATCGCCGTGGGGTTCTATGTGGTGTGGCCGCTCACATACATCATGTCGTTCGAATTTCTGAAGGCGCACATGGCAAGGGCGTACTGCTTCGGCGCGCCGCTTCCGCCGAGCTGCACCGCACTCGATGTGGCTGAGAGAATCACTGAGCCAATGCGCGAGCATCTGGTGAACGCCGTGTCCACACTGCTCAATCCGAGCGGTTTTGTCTATCTTGGGGAGGTGTTCTTTCTGCTCTTCCTGCTGCCCACGGGAAAGCTGATTCCTGCGCTGACCGTCATTCTCATCATGCTCATTGGCTATTTTGTTTACATGACAGTCGTGCTGGGATTTGTCATGCCTGCCCTCCAGCTGCTCATCACCTTCACGGCGATAAGAGGACTGGCAAATATTTTGGGAGCCGACGTCAATCTGCAAGCGCTCTCCAAGATAGTGTGATGACATGAACAGGATGTTTGTTGTGCTGGGCGCATTCGCGCTGGCGGGGTGTGTGAGCATATCCCCACCCATCTCAACGAGCGCCGCGTACGCGTGCGGCATAACGGCGAGCTGGGGCTCGTGGGCCGGCTGGGCCACGCTGGGCGCGCTGCTCTCCTTCTTCATCCTTGTGCTCGCGTACATGGGAGCAACCGTGCTGGGCATCGCGGGCGCGGCGACGTGGGCGAAGAACGAGTTTTACCAAACGGCGGCGAGCCTGGTCATCGTGGCCAACCTCGTGCTGGCCGTGGGCGTGCTGTGCAGCCCGAGCTTTCCGGCGCTTTTCGGATTCGACCCAAACCTCGTCGGCATGCCCGCCGGCACAACGCCGAACCTGTATGACTATGCCTTTGAGTATGTGAGGTGGCTGAATGAAAAAATAATAACTGGATGGTTGCACGCCTTTGTGCTGCAGTGGCGCGTGGCAATCGCCACGAGCTATGCGAGCGGCATGCAGCCCGGCGGATATGGCGTCAGCGTCCAGCCCATGGCCGGGCTCTCGGCGCTCGAGAGCGGGCTCAACCTCATGCTGCAGTCCTTTACAATCGCCTGGATAACCAACCTCGTGCAGGCCGAGATACTCAAGTTCATCCTCGTATCCATGTTCAACATCGTGCTGCCCGTGGGTGTTGTGCTGAGGTGCTTCAGCTTCACGCGCGGATTCGGTGGCGCGCTCATGGGTATTGCCGTGGCGCTGTTCGTGTTCTATCCAATCCTGCTCGGAATAAACATGCTGGCGATTGCCGATGCCACAAATGACGTGATGGGCGCCCTCTCCTCCCAGTACAGGTGCAGGCCCTACTCGACGACCGAGTGCTGTGGTGGCCTGACATGCGATGCAGATGGGAGTTGCCCCCCATGTATTTTTGCGGGAGAAGCCAGCACGGCGCAGGAGTGCTGTTCTGGAAGGTTCGACCCAAACCAGCCGAACAGATGTCTTGAGCTCGGCTATCCTGGCGATGCATGTGACGCGGGCAGCGATTGTTTCTCAGGAGAATGTGAGGGCGGCGTGTGCACGTCCTGCAAGGTGCCTCGGTCTGCTTGGTCGGTGAGCGAAGAGGACGCGCTGGGAATGCTCGCCATTATTGGGCATACGGTATGGGCAGTCCTTGTAGCCTACCTGGCGCCCGTGCTGACATCGATGACGGCGATAGGCAGGCTGGGTGGAATGGCTTTGCTCAAGGGCGCGCTGGGCGGCACGCTGCTGGCGCTGGTGGGCGGCACATACGCGATCTTTGGGCTTATCCGGGTGGCCTCTTATATTCTCATTGGGGCCATTCTGCTGCCGGCTTTTAATTTCATCCTGCTTGTAACCATCGCGCGCGACCTCTCGCGGTTCTTTGGGGAGGAGGTGGATGTGTCCAACCTCACGAGGATGATATGATGTTGCAGGCGGATTTCGGGCAGGCAACGCAGGCTGCGGTCACGACGGCCTGGACGACTGGGGCCGGGCTGGTGTGGCAGCAGGCCGCCGCGCTGGCTGTGCTCACATCCATATTTCTTGTGGCGCTCGCCTACATGGTCTCAGTCATCTTTGACCTGCCCGAAGCAAAAAAGTGGGCGCGGAGTGAATTCCTGCAGGCGATGGCCAGCGCCATGCTCGTGTTCGGCCTCATCGCCTTCACCGGCCTCATCTCCACCGGCGTGGCAAACACTACGCGCGAGCTGGCTGTCAATAACCCAGTGTTGTCGGTCATACCCCCGGGAGTCATCCAACCCGACAATCCGTTCAGCCTCACCCACTTTTATCTCAACAGCACGCTGGACTGCCTCAGGCGTTATTATGTCACGGCGCTGCGCATTGCGCTGGTCGTGGATACAATGGCGAGTGTGACGCTGTCGAGCTATGGCGTGCACACCGTCACGGGCTGGCCCTTCTCCTATCCTTCCAACATTGCCCATCAGATAGCCCAGCTTTCGACGTGGTTGCTCATCGCTAACTATTTCCAGAGGCAACTTCTCAACTTTGTCGCGGACACCATGTTTACGATATTCCTGCCCCTCGGCGTTGTGCTGCGCGTGCTGCCTTACACAAGGGGGGCGGGCGCCTTCCTCATGGGGCTGGCCATCGGCATGTATCTGGTGTATCCCTTCAGCTATGCGCTCATATTATCGGTGGCGGCCCAGCACGACCTGCTGAGCTGCGTGGAGTACAATGTGGAGGCGCTGAGGGAGCAGTGTGCAACGCAGGAAGGCATCGCGCAGCTGAGTTTTATATGGAAGGTAAAAAACACTGGAATAATAGCCTACCTTACCACTGTGGGCAGGCTCATCCCCTTCATGTTCATGGAAGCCTACATATACCCACTCATGGCGCTGACCGTAACATTCACTGCGGTGAAGCAGCTATCCGACCTGCTGGGCGCGAACGTCGCCGAGATCGCCCAGGGGCTGATTAGATTAATATAGACTGCACGCGAGGAGAGTCGCATGAAGCTCGAGATTGAAACAAGCAAAACCGAGGAAGAGGAGAAGGAAGAGAGGCTGCTCGAAAAGCTCGTGGGAAGGCTTTCCTTCGTGCAGACGAGGGAGGAGCAGGAGAGAATCGTCGGCGAGGCCGTCAGGGAAGTTTATGGAAAAATCAGCGAGGAGAAGAAGAACGCGCTCATCCGGAACGTGCTGAGCTACGGGGAGCTCGACGACCTGATGAGAAGGGAGGAGATTGAGGACATAATGATAAACGGCCTCAAGCCCATCTACACGTTCTCCACGAAAGAAGGCATGGTCAAGACCGACAGGAAATTCAGAACACTCGAACAGCTCAACCTGTTTGTAAAGCGCCTGCTCGTGCTCTCAGGAAAAGACAGGCTGAACGACATAAACAACTTCCACCTGCCGGAGGGAAGCAGGGCGAACGTCATAGCCTCGCCCTTCGGGCCGCAGATTACAATCAGGAAGTTCAACAAGAGGCCCCTCTCGCTCATCGACCTGGTCGAAAACAACACCATGAGCGTTGAGCTGGCCGCGCAGTTCTGGCTGTACGCGGACGGGCTGCGCATAAAGCCGGCCAACATACTCATCGCGGGAATGCCCGGCTCTGGCAAGACGACGATGCTCAACGCCCTGTTTTCCTTCTTTCCCGCCAACGAGAGGATCGTGGTCATCGAGGACACGCTCGAGCTGAACACCGAGGCGAACGAGAACACCGCTCGGCTCGAGACGACCGAGGAGCTGACCATGCAGGACCTCGTCAAAAACAGCATGCGCATGCACCCAAACAGGATAATCGTCGGCGAAGTGCGGGGAAACGAGGCCAACGACCTCATGACCGCCATGAACATAGGAAAAATCTGCATGGGCACGCTGCACGCCAACAGCGCGAGGGAGGCCGTCATGCGCCTTGAAAACGTTCCCATGAGCGTCCCGACCGAGGTCATTCCGCTCATCGATGTTTTCATCGTCACGCGGCACTATTGGGTGAATGGCAGGCTGAGGCGAGTGGTCGGGCAGGTGACCGAGACGGGGGGGATTGAGAAGAAAGTTCTCCTCAGCGACCTGTGCTCCTTCGACCCGCACACGGGCAGCATGGTGAATGTACATCCCAGCGTGATTTACAGGGACCGCCTGGCGTCCGCGGCGGGCATTTCGCCCAAGGAAGTCATGGACGAGCTTGCGCTGCGCGTGAAGGTGCTGCGCGCGCTCGCCAGGGCGGGCATCCGCGAGATAAAGCAGCTCAGCGAATTCACGCAGGCCTACTACGAGAACCCGAGAAACGCGATGGCGAAGATTGGAGTGACTTAAGGGGTCTGCGCGGGCTGCGTGAAGCCAAGCGATTTTTTTGCTTCCGTGCTCATTCTGTCCGGAGTCCAAGGCGGCTCGAACACGAGCTCGACTTTCGCGCTCTTCACGCCCTTGATTCCCTGCACGGCGCGCTCTGCGTTGTTGAGAATCATGGGTCCCAGCGGGCAGAAGGGAGTGGTGAGAGTCATCTTCACATGCACGCTGTTTTCCGCGTCTATCTTAATTTCGTACACGAGGCCCAGATCCACGATGTCAATGCCTATCTCGGGGTCGATAACTGCCTTCAGCGCGCCGAGCACGTCTTTCTCAGAAATTTTTCCGGAAGATTTTTTCGCAGGATTTTTTTCCGCTGCCATGAGGCGGTTTGCGCAGCACAATTTTTATAGCTGCACACGCGCACGCGCGTCCGAGAGGCGAGCGAAAAGTATTTAAATACCGCATTATCAAGATGGCGTGGCGATCAGTATGGAGAGTTTGATAAAAAGCGTTATGGGAGAGCAGGGGCCAGCTCAGGAAAACTTTGGCTCCGAGAGCATAAAGATAGTGGTCGCCGGCGTGGGCGGTGCTGGAAACAACACCATCAACCGGCTAGTGAGGGCGGGCGTGAAAGGGTGCGAGCTGTTGGCCATAAATACGGACAGGCAGCACCTGAGCGTGGTGAATGAGGCGGCCAAGAAGTTGCTCATCGGCCAGTCCATCACGCGCGGGCTGGGAGCCGGGGGCTATCCCGAAACCGGGGCGAAGGCGGCCGAGGTCGACAGGCACCTTTTGGAGAAAGAGCTTTCCAATGCACACCTCGTGTTTGTGTGCGCGGGAATGGGCGGGGGAACGGGCACGGGCGCGGCACCGATCGTCGCCCAGATCGCCAAGGAACAGGGAGCGATTGTCGTGGCCATGGTGACTTACCCGTTCAGCCTCGAGAGGGCGAGGAGAGTCAAGGCCGACGAGGGAATAACCAATCTCAGGAAAGTGGTGGATTCGTGCATAGTGCTCGACAACAACAGGCTGGTGCAGCTTGTGCCCAACCTGCCCATGAACGACGCTTTCTCGGTGGCCGACGAGATTCTCGCCAAGGCCATCGGCGGCTTGGTCTGGACAATCACCCAGCCGAGCCTCATCAACATCGACTTCGCCGACGTGAGGGCGATCATGGGCGGAGGGGGAGTCGGATTCATCGCGGTCGGGGAGGGAAAGGGAACCGACAAGGTGGCCGGAGCCTCGGAGGGAGTGCTTAAGAACCGCCTGCTTGACGTTGATTTCGAGGGTGCGAGCGGGGCGATCATCCACATAAGCGGGGGAAGCGACCTCACGCTCGGCGACGCGATAAAGGCAGGCGAGATAATCACTGAGAGAATGGATCCCAAGGCGAACGTCAAGTGGGGAGCGCGCCTCATACCAGGCTATGACGGGAAGATAGAGATAGTCGCCATAGTCACGGGCGTGAAGGGCGCGAGCGTGCTCGGCAAGCCGTTCGAGGACAAGCCAAAGGAAGTGGCGTACGGCGACATTGAGATAATCGGGTGAGGCGGGAAAAGCCGCTTCGCCTTACAGGCGACCGGAAGAGGGGGAATTTCCCCGAGGCAGGTGGTGGCAGTGGAGAGTTTGATTAACTCGGTTCTTGGAAGCGGGCAGCCCCAGCCCGAGGCCTCAACCTCGTCCGACAGGATAAGAATTGCTGTGGTTGGCGTGGGAGGGGCGGGTTGCAACACGGTAAACCGCCTCACGAAAATGGGCATACGCAGCGCGGACACGGTTGCGATAAACACGGACGCCACGCACCTGCGTATTGTCGAGGCGAGCAGGAGAGTGCTCATCGGCCAGTCCATCACGCGCGGGCTGGGAGCCGGCGGATTCCCCGAAGTAGCGCAGAAGTGTGCGGAAGCGAGCAGGGACAGTCTGAGGGAAGTGCTGGCTGGCAGCGAGCTCGTGTTCCTCAGCGCGGGAATGGGCGGGGGAACGGGCACGGGCGCCGGACCGGTCATCGCTGAAGTGGCGAAGGAACAGGGAGCGATTGTCGTGGCCATGGTGACCTTTCCGTTCAGCCTCGAGAGGGCGAGGATAGAAAAGGCCTACTGGGGAATAGACCAGCTCAAGAAAATCTGCGACACGGTGGTCATCATAGACAACAACCGCCTCGTCAGCTACGTGCCGAACCTGCCCATGAACCAGGCCTTCCAGATCGCGGACGAGATCGTCGCCAAGGCCGTCAAGGGAATAAGCGACACCATCACGCTGCCGAGCCTCGTGAACATCGACTTCGCGGATGTAAAGGCGATCATGAACAACGCGGGCGTGGCCATGATCGCGGTCGGGGAGGGAAAGGGAACCGACAAGGTGGAGAAGGCCGTCAAGAGCACGCTCACCAACCCGCTTCTCGACGTGGATTACACGGGGGCCAAGGGCGCGCTCATTCACATAGCCGGCTCGCCCACGCTGACTCTCGGCGAAGCGACAACGATAGGGGAGAAGCTGACCGAGGCTTTCGACGAGAACGCCAATGTCATCTGGGGGGCGAGGCTGTCGCCGGAGCTCGAGGACCAGGTCGTCGTCACCGCGATAATGACCGGCATAACATCGCCGCAGATTCTCGGAAAGCCGCTCGAGAGGCAGCAGGACGCGAAGCTCGTGCTGGGCCTTGAGGACATCAACTACATTTAGCCGCCAAAAGGCTCGAGCAAGGGCGGAATGCGTGCGAAGTCTTTCGCGGGCAGTGCGCGCCCCATGCGCGCACGCACTTCAAACCCGTCGTACTTCGGCATTACGGCTTCCGGAATGCATTCTTTCAGGCGCTCTATCCTGTCCAGCCACGCGGACAGGACGACGCGAGCCTGCCGGGGCGCGCTCTTCCATAGTTTCTTGAAAACGCGTTCAGCGGCATCCGCACAGATTTTGATTGTCTGCCCGTACATCGAGCCCTCTTCCCGCAGCAGAAGCTCGCTTTTGGTGTGCGCTTTCGCCACGCGCAGGTGACAAAGCTCGTTGAAGGCCAGAAAAGGAGCATCTATCGAAAGTGAGAGCGCATTGTCGATGAACGAGGCGACGACTCCCCCGGTTTTACCAAGCACACAGACGAAGGCTTTGCTCACGCGGGCGAAAGGAACTCCGCCCGGCCGCGTGCTGGCATCCCATGCCTCGCCAGCCTTTTCCCATCGGACCAGCGGCCAGGCTGGAATCGGCTGACGCTGAAAAAGATTGACGCGCAAACCCCACACCAGAAAAAGGAGGCATGAAGGTTAAATAAAAGCTTTTCGCATATAAAATCATGCCTGCGAAAAAATTCTTCCGCTGCACCGTCTGCGGCGACGTGCATGTGGGCCGCATGCCGCCAGAAATCTGCCCCACGTGCGGGGCGAAAAACGCCTACATCGAAGTGACAAAGGAGGAGGCGATGGCGATCATCGAGCAAGTGGCTGGGTGAGCTCAAGTGAATGAAATCGAGTGGCTTGAGCTCCTCAAGGGATTTACCGAAGGAAAGGACTTCGAGCTCAACCCGGACAGCGCGCACGTCGAGTTTATTGTAAAAGGGGTTTTTGCCCTGGAGAAGACAAAAGGCCTCAAGTACTGCCCGTGCAGGCTGACGAGCGGGGACAAGCAAAAGGACCTGGAGCTCCTGTGCCCGTGCAACTTCAAGATACAGGAAGCGTGGAGCAATTGGGGCAGGTGCTGGTGCGGGTTGTTCGTGAAAAGAAAGTCCTAAGGACGATTTGCTGGGGATGGCTGGCTGTGAGCCAGAGCAATTTCGTTATTTTCGGCGGAGTGAATTCCTCTTCCTTGTATGCCTTCCAGGCAAGTGGAGGCAGACGAGTCCATACGGCATAGAAAACTACTGACAAAAGGAGCGCATGAAGCGCGTGTGGACCGGAGGGGATTTTCACCAACCGCCGGACTAGTTCCCGCGGTTCGGTTTGAACCCCTGGCCTCCGCCTTTTTCTGATCCCAGAGAGGCATGCGAAGGCGGCGATCTCACGCGAAACCTTTTCCGTAAACGCTTTTCCGAAGCGTCGGAAAAGGGTTTTACCGCTGATCTACCGGCCCGGAAAGTAATTTGTTGGAGAAACTATTAAAGCCTGTTACTTTGCCGCCTTTCTCGCGCGGGCTTGCTCGATGTGGACGACTTTTCCCGCGGGCTTCTCGTCTTCGATTGGGACGACTGTTCCGTTTTTCGGCACTCCCGGCACTTTGACTATGGGCACGCGGGCGATCGCCACAGAGCCGTTCGCGTTTTTCTCTAGAATCCGCTGTTTCTCCCGCGCCGCCTCTTCCTCGCGTTTTGCTTTGGCTTTGATGAAGTCATCCACGGAGGGCTCGAACTCTTTCCTCGCATCGGCAATAGCCTTCAAATTGTCCAAAATGTTGGCGCTGACCAGCTGCTCTGGATGCTCCGATGCGAACATCAACGCGCTGACGGCCTCGCGGGCGGTTTTTTCCTCCGTGGCGAGGGCGATGAGCACGGTTGCTTCAATCAGCCCGGTCAGATTGTTTGAGATCTTGCCCTCAGACACTATGACGAACAGCTTTTCGACGAACGCGTTCCAGTCGTTTTTGCCTATCTCGGCGAGCGCGGCGAGCGCGGCGTCCCTAACGCTGCCCTCGCGCTTGCTGGGATCAAGAAGTTCGGTGGACAGGATTCTGTCGAGCGCGGGCTTGCCGACCAACCCAAGCGCCTTAGCAGCCAGCCGGCTCAGCTTCTTGTTCTCTTTCTGGAGAGCCAGGAGAAGCCCTCCGAGTGCAGCGTTGTCCCCCTTTCTTGCCCTGACCGCGAGCTCTGAAACGACCGCCCCCACAGACTCCCCCTGTGCAAAAAACATGTTCACGAGTTTGCCAGTCGGCTCGCTAGCGTAGGGGCGGTTTTTGGGCGTGAGCGCGTCAAATTCTTTCTCATCAATCATTTGAACCACAGAATTAGTTATTTTTTATAGTCGGAAGTGGTATTTAAACCCGCGCCTGTCCGTGCTACCGCGCCTGCGGCGATGGCGTTGGCGCGGCTGGCCGCCTGGCCATATCGCCCCCGAAAGCCTCGAGGTCGGCCACCGTGGTCGCAATGTCCACGAGAACGAAATTCCCCTGCGCCTCGACCCGTATTTGGTTTAAGAAGCGCTCGCGCGCGCTGCCGGGCTCGGAGAGGGCCCTCAGCAGAGAAACGCCTCCGTTGATGGAGTTGAAAGCGCGGCTGGCCGCCGCGGAGTCGTTCGCGAGAACTGCCGCCTTGATTGCGACACTGCCTCCCTGCTTGTCGAGCGAGAGGGCGATCGCCTGCGCCGGCAGGCCCTGTGTGCCGGGAATGGGCGCGGCTGGCGCGGCCTCTCCCAGCATGATGAGGAATGCCTTCGCGTTCCTGTCAACCCTGTCGGCTGCCTCGTTCGCCTGCTCGCTGTCGAACGGCCTGGCCGCTCCCCTCTTCACGTCAATGACGTCCTGCACGGCTTCGCGCGTTCCAGAGACGAGAACGCCGTCGATGAATGCGAAAACATTTCCAGGGGGCTTGGGCTCTACGTAGATCGTGTAGCCCTGGTACGTCTGTTCGACCACGGCTTTTCCGGCCCTCGCCTTCGAGACGAAAGCCTGCTGGTCGATCTGGCCGGATGCGATGGTGCCCGTGTAGGGCTGGCCCGCGCGGGTCCTGCCGAAGATGATGAGCTTGCCCACCTTCCTCGCGTCGATGCCCGTCTCGCTCTCGGCCTGGCGGAGTTCGGCCTCGAACTCGGTTCCGCTCTTGTTGAGGAGCTTGAGGATATCAGGGTCGCTGACGATGTCGCCGATGCGCAGGGTGAGCACGAAGTCCGCCTTTGAGGGAACGAGGTTGGGCTCGCCTCCGAGGAAGGGAAGCTGGATGCCGAGGCAACCGGTCAGCAGCGCTGCGGCCAGCAGGGCGAAAACACGCCTTTCCATGATTTTTTCTCCCCACCAAACTTTTTAATTATGCGCTACCAAGAGAGGGCCATGAGGGGGCTTTTCATCGGCAGGTTCCAGCCTTTTCACACGGGCCACCTCAAGGCAATCGAGTGGATTCTTGAGAAAGAGGAGTGCGAGCGCCTCATCGTGCTCGTGGGCTCCTCCCAGAAGTGCTATGACATTGACAATCCCTTCACTGTGGGCGAGAGGATTGACATGATTGTCAGGGTGCTCGCCAAACGCAGCTACTACTCCCGCGCCATCGTGCTGTCTGTTCCGGACATCATGAACAACGCGCTGTGGGTGGCGCACGTGAATTCCCTCGTGCCCGCGTATGAAGTCGTTTATTCCAACAACCCTCTCGTAAAAAAGCTTTTTGAAGACGCCGGCAAGGAAGTGAGGAGCACGCCGCTGTTCGACAGGAAGGCTTTCGACGCCACGAGGATAAGGAGGAGCATGCTGAGGGGAACGAGGGAATGGAGGAGGCTCGTGCCGGCTGAAGTGGCCTCTTTCATAGACGAGGTGAAGGGAGTGCAGCGCGTGCGCGCTGTCGCAGGCGGGGACAAACTGGCTTAACCCTCAACAATCTTGAAGACGGGGTCTCCCTCGCGGACTCTGGCAGCCACTTTCATTCCGACGCTCTGGCCCGCGGAAGCCTTGGCGACGGCCTTGTGCTCTATCTGCATGCTGGAGACCACCTGCTCGACGGGCCCCTCGTTGGCCTCGATGACGATTTTGTCGCCGACCTTCAGCCCGTCGCTGAGGTCGATGGCTGCCACGCCTATCTTGTTGTAGTAGTGTCTCACCACGCCTACTTGCTTTCTTTCAGCCATGCTCTGCTCACCTCCCGGAAAGCAAAGAGGGAAGGGGGTATAAAAAGATATCAGATTTCCGCTTTGACTATCTTGCTTCCCACCACGCTGGCTTTTGCGGCCGCGAGCACCGAGTCCCCGAGCTGCTTGTCGGCATCCACGAAACCGCTCGCCCTCCTGTCGAGAACCTCGAGCAGGCGGCCGCCGCGCCCCTCGGCTTTGTCGGACAACTCGAGCGCGGCAAAGCGCAGGATGCGCGCGCGCGTGGCGTTAAAGCGGGCGGCCAGCAACGCCTCCAGCTCCGTGATGTTAGCGTTCTCGGGCAGGGTGAATGAGATGTTGAGCCTCGCGTCCGGAAAAACGAGGGAGGCGTTCACGCCGGCAACGGCGAGAATCTCTTTTTCGGCGAGCGCCCTGTCGGTGAAGTTGTCCTGCACGGTGACGATGTTCTCCTGCACGCCCACGACGAAAGACAGGTTGCGCAGGGCGTCGAGCGGAGCGCTCGCGTTCTCCACCCCGATTGCCGGAATGAGGGAATAGCCTGCGGCGCGCGCGCCAGGCAGGCTTTCGTTGAGGCCCTTTAGGATTTCCTGCGCATTCACCAGCCTGTTTTCCCAAGCGAGCGTGAGCACGGCCTTGGCTTCCGCGGTGAAGTTCTTGATGTCAGCGGTGAGCAGAACATCCTCGGCCTGCGGGACGACGCGTGGGACGTCGGTCTGGACCACTGCGCCCCGCTGGATGAGCGCGGTGATGCGGATGGTCACGTTCTCGCCCACCCCGATTCTCGGGTCCAGGGGAAAAACGGCGCGGCCGCCCGTTGAGGCGAGCAGCGTTCCGGTTGAGATGGTGAATTCGACGGCCCCGGGAATGATTGCGCTCGCCCGGCCCAGCACGCTCGCGCCTGTGCGCGCGAGCCTCGCTGCAACCTCCGCCGCCTGCGAGGAGCCTGCGAGGTTGAGCACCGTCCTGTTGGGCGAGAGCCTGTTCGTGTAAAGGATTTTGCCTTCCTTCCTCAGCTCGTTGATTGCGGAATCTATTTCAGGAGAGGAACCGAACACGTCGAGCTCAGCCGCGTAAGAGGTTATTGTCGCGTTGATGAGCGCAACCCCCACGACCGTCTCGACCTGCTCCTCGGGCTCAGGGGGAGGAGGGGGAGCTGCCTGCCGCGGGGCGAAGGCGAACAGTTCGAAGAGAAAGGCCAAGACGAACAAAACGACTGCGGCTTTGATGATGTTCTCTCTCGAAAACAGCGTGCTCACGATGGGGTTTATTGCCTAGCAAGCATTTATTTGTGTTTCCGGGCAAAAGAGCAAAGGAGGTTTTCCAATGGCGAAAGTCGGCAAAGGGGACTTTATCAGAATAGAATACACTGGAAGGACGGCGGGCGACAACCGCGTTTTCGACACCACGAGCGCTGATGTGGCCAAGAAGGAGGGCATTTTCGACGAAAAGGCGCGGTACGCGCCTGGGCTGGTTGTCGTCGGCAGGGGCACGGTGATCAAAGGCCTTGACGAGGCGCTCGAGGGCATGGAGGTGGGGGAAAGCAGGAAAGTCGAGATTTCCCCGGACATGGCCTTCGGGCAGAGGGATCCGGGTCTCGTGCGCGTGCTGCCCGAGAGCGAGTTCAAGAGGCGCGGCATCGAGCCCTACCCAGGCCAGCTCGTGAACATAGACAACGCCACAGCAGTGGTGAAGAGCGTGAGCTCGGGCAGGGTGATGGTGGACTTCAACCACCTGCTGGCCGGCCAGACGCTGTCTTATGAGGTAAAAGTCGTGGAGAAGCTCACCTCGCTCGAGCAGAAGATAAACGCGCTGCTCGAGAACAACGAGCTGCGGGGAAAAGTCAGGGTGGATGGGAACGTAGTCGAGGTCACCTTTCCAGCGGAAGTAAAGAAAGACGCTGACTTTCTCATCAACAAGGCGAGTTTCGTGGCGAATGCCCTGCGGCTTCTCCCAGAGGTGAAGAGCATTCGTGTGATGGAGGAGTACGCGCGTGAGGAGAAAAAAGAGAAGATTGAAAAAGACTGAGGTTAAATAGCGTGCGAGGTGGTCGTATGGAGACAGTGAAGTTGGAGGTCAGCTATGCCGAGCCGGCCAGCAGGCTTGAGCTCATCATTCGATTCCTGTGGGCCATTCCACTGTACATCGTCACGGCCGTCCTCGGCTTTGTGGGGTGGGTCTGCTTTGTCATCCAGTGGCTGCACATCCTGCTGCTGGCAAAGCGCAATGCTACGCTGCACAAGTTCATAACGCTCTACATCACCTATGCGTACAAGTTCATCACATACATCCTGCTGGGAACTGATGAGCGCCCTCCAATCATTCCAGAGGGCGTATAGGAATTTACGCAAGAGACGCAGCAAAAAATGCCTAGCGCAAGCTTTATAAACAACCTTCTCTGAGAATATTTTACTCATGGGCGGCCGGACTGCAGCGAAGAGCAGAGTTGCCATAGAGTGGGCGCCACCCAGTTTGCATAGCAATTTTCTTCAACCGCAGAATGGAAATGGGGTTTTTCGCAGAGCGTTCTTGAGGGTTGAGAGGGCAGCGGAAGATTTCAGGTCAGCAATCCGGAGGAAGCCGGGCTGTGCTCCGGATAGTGAGGTGCGTGCGGTCACTCCAGAGGTTATCGGAAAAACGAGGCACGGCGACCCGCTGAAGGCGATAAAGTCTCACGACGGCGCGAGAATTTGCTACTCTGATCACAATCCCAAAAAGCCGGTTTCAGATATCGCGATAGTGATGCTGCCTGGCTGGGGCTGCTACCCGAGCATTTACGGGCAACAGGCGGCCCTGCTGGGAAAGCACTTCAGGATAATAAAGGTTAGAACGAGAGGGCACTTCGAGTCCGAGCTGGGCGCGAGCACCACGGCGACGTACATCCATGATTGCGCGAAGGACGTGGCGGTCATACTGAAAAGCGAGGGAATAAAGAGGACCATACTCGTGGGCCATTCGATGGGCGGCCTGACCGCGCTGGAATTCTACAAGGAATTCAACGGCGACAAAATCGCCGCGATGGCGCTCCTCTCGGCGCCTTACGGCGACCCGTTCAAGACGCTTCCCGTCAACCTGCAGCGGCTGGGGCCGTGGGTGGATCTCCTCTCGTTTGAGCTGGAGTACGCGCCGTTTATCGATAGGTTGAAAAACACGTGGCTGGTGAATAACGCGCTGTTTCGCCGCATCTTCTATTCGCTGATAACTGGTACTGTTTTCAGGAACAGTGAGAACGGCTTGGATAATGAGGAGCTGAAACTCCTCATGCAGAGGGCGCTGGAGGTTCCGGTCGAGACAATGGCGATGGCGCTCAGGGCGATGAGGAGAATGAACCTATATCCCTTCCTGAAAGACATCCACGCGCCCACGCTCGTGCTGGCCGGGCTCAACGATGTGCTCGTGCATTGGAGGCATGGAGAAGAGATTGCGAGCGTGATAAACAGCGGGAACGGCGGCAACATGGCCACGTTCGTCAAGATGGCTTGCGGCCACATGCCGATGATGGAGTTCCCTGAGAAATTCAACCACCTCTTCCTGACGTTCCTGCTCGAGAAGGTACCGGAACTCCGGGGCTCGGAGAGGCTGAAGAAAGTGCGCATGGAAGTGGAGGAACAGCTCAGGAAAAAGGCGGTCGAGATCCCGTTCAGGATAGAGACTTGGCACGGCTGACTTGTTATAGCCCCGGTCGGATTCGAACCGACGTCTCGAGGTCCAAAGCCTCGAATCCTTGGCCATTGCCCGACCTTTTTCCGTCGACGCTTTTTCGTTTCGACGAAAAAGGGTCGCTAGACGACGGGGCTGAATTTATTTCTGGAGAAACGGGTTAAAATCAGTAGGCTTTGGCGAACCACGCGGCAAAACCTTCTTTGCCGCAGTGGATGCAGACGCTCTTTTCCTTTGGCTTGCCGAATTCCGTGCCCCTCACTTCTGCAGTCGTGGCTTCCTGGATCGCGTTGGCGCAATCGACTTCGCCGCACCAGCCGGCCTTGACGAAACCGCCTGCTTTTTCAATCGCCTTTTTCAGCTCAGCCGTATTCCTCGCGGTTGAGAGACGGGCGCGCAGGCCTGCCTCGGCTTTCTTCCGCAATTCGAAGAGAACTGTTTCAAAGGCTTTCCTGACTTCTTCGACAATCTCCTCCTGCGGCACGCTCTTCTTTTCGCCCGTCCTCAGCGCGACGACCGCTTTGCTTGCAGCAACGTCTTTCGGGCCCACTTCTATTCGTACGGGTACGCCCCTGCCCTCCCAGTGGTAAAACTTCTCGCCCGGCCTGACCTCGCGCTCGTCCAGGGCGACGCGGATGCCTGCGCGCCGCAGCCTGTCCTCTATCTTCCTGCAGGCTTCGAGGGCTTCTTTTCCCTTTTCGGCGCTCAGGATTGGGACGATCACCGCCTGCACGGGGGCGATGGCCGGCGGCAGGACGAGGCCCTTGTTGTCGCCGTGAACCGCGATGACCGCGGCCAAGCACCGCATGCTAATTCCGTAAGTGGTCTGCTTCGCAAAGTGCTTGCCGCCCTTCTCGTCGTCGAACTCTATGCTGTAGACGCGCGAAAAGTTCTCGCCCAGGTTGTGGATGGTAGCGGCTTGGAGGACCTTGCCATCGGGCATGAGCACGTCGAGCGCGATGGAATAAGCCGCGCCAGGGAACTTGTCGTGCTCCGGCCTGCGGAGGGCGAGGAAAGGCACGCCGAGGGCGGCGTAGAACTCGCTGTAGATGCGGAACGCCTCGCGAATCTGTTTTTCAGCGTCCTCCTCGCTCGCGTGCACGCAGTGCGCCTCGTTCCAGAAAATCTCCCTGCCGCGGATGAGCGGCCGCGTCGTTTTCGTATCGTACCTGTACACGCAGCAGGTCTGATGCACGCGCAGGGGAAGGTCGGCGTGCGAGCGGATCCACAGCGCGAACATGGGGTACATGACGGTCTCGCTCGTGGGGCGCACGGCGAGCTTCCTCTCCATGCGCTCGAGGCCGGCGTGCGTGGCCCACATCACCTCGTCGGCGAAGCCGGCGATGTGCTCGGCTTCCTTGCCGAACTGGTCTTCGGGAATGAGGAGGGGAAATAGCATCTGCTGGTGGCCAGAGGCATTGAGCTTCTCTTCGAGGAGGTTGAAGCACGCGCGGAGGGCGGCATAACCCCATCCCTTGTAGATGGGCATGCCCTTGACGGGATACCGGATGTCTATTATGTCGGCTTGCTCAACGACCTGCGAAAACCATTCGGAGAAATTGCTTTTGTCGAGCTGCACGCATGCTTTTATATTCGAAAAGGTTTAAATTGGTTGGATGGGATTATGGCGCGAGGCGGGGTGGGGTTGGCGGTTGTGATGGTGGCTTTTCTGGCAGCTTGCGTGGCGCAGCCTCCGCCAGTGGCCGCCGCTTTCACGGGCTCTTCGAGAGTGACCTTCGCCTGCTCAAATCCTTCTTTTGAGCAAAGCGGCTTTTCCACAGTGCTGAGGCTTGACGTGAGTTTCAAGAACGAAGGGGGCATGCTGGCCAGCGGGTGCGCGAGAGTGCAGGCGGTCGGAAAAAGCGCGGAAGTGCTCGCCGAAAAGCTCGTGTGCAGCAAGCTGCTGTTTCCCGGAGAAACGCAGGCCGTCAAAGCAGAGGTCGTCGCTCCCCTAGGCTCTTCGCCGGCAAGCTATGCGTGCATAAGGTGATTGCCTGGCATTGAAGGAAACCATCGGCTTCATCGGCGCCGGAAAGATGGGCAGCGCGCTGGTCAAGGGCCTTCTCGCGGCAAAGGCGGTTGACCCGAGACGGATAATCGTGAGTGATGCCAGCGGCGGAAAGGCGGCCGCGCTGGCGAAAGAGCTGGGCGTGAAGGCTGCGGGGAACAACAACGAAGTCTTGCAAAAAAGCGATGTGGTTCTCGTGTGCGTCAAGCCGCAGGCCGTGCCGGCTGTCCTCGAGGAAATTGCCGGGCGGGCGGCGGGCAAGCTCGTTATTTCCATAGCCGCGGGCGTTTCCATCAGCTTCGTCGAAGCCAAGCTTCCCGGAGCGCGGGTTGCGAGGGTCATGCCAAACGCCCCTTGCCTCGTGGGCGAGGGCGCGAGCGCCTACGCGCTCGGAAAAACGGCGGGCGAGAAGGACGCCGCGGTTGTCGAGTGCCTCTTCGGCTCTGTGGGAAAAATCGTGCGCGTGAAGGAAGAACTGTTGGATGCGGTGACTGCGTTGAGCGGATGCGGGCCGGCCTATTTCTATGAAGCCGTCGGCGCGCTCGCCGAGGCAGGCGAGAGGGCTGGCCTGCCGAAAGACATCGCGCTTGAGCTGGCCGCCCAGACCTGCCTCGGGGCCGGAAAGATGGTGGAGAAAACGGGCCTGCCTCCGAAGGAGTTGATTTCGCAGGTGGCCACACCGGGCGGCGCGACCGAGGCGGGAATGAAAGAGTTAAAAAGCGCGAAGTTCAGAGAAGCGCTGGCAAAAGCTTTCGAGGCCGCCGCAAGGAGAGCCGCAGAGCTTGGAATAAAGTGAGCGTGTGGGAATGAAGAGGCTTGCGTTAATCGCGTTGGCAGCATTTTCCCTGTTTCTGCTGGGCTGCCTTGCTCCCCCTAAGTTCCAGTGCCCGGACGGCACGCTGGTGGAAAACGCCTCACAGTGTCCCGTGCCCCCTTCAAGAATGTGCCCTCCCTCGTGCGATGACGCAAACCCGTGCACGAGCGACTACTGCTCGGCGCAGACCAACTACTCCTGCGCGCACACTCCCTTGAGCGGGGAGCAGGCGGGCTGCTCGGGCAACATCACCGCATGCCAGTACAAGACCTGCGAAGCCGGCGCGTGCGAGGTGAAGACGCGAAGCGGCTGCTGCGGAAACGGTGCATGCGAGGCTGGCGAGGACGCGAGCGCGTGCCCTGCCGACTGCGCCGCGCCTGCTAACGCAACTCAGAACGTCACTAACATCACTGTCAGCCCGCCCCCACCTTCTTCCTCTTCGTACTTTGGGGTGGTGGGTGCCGACAACGACTATTCCGCGGCCGCAGAGCTGGGAGTGGGATGGAACAGGCCCGTGACAGGGCCGTTTGACTGGAACATCGTCGAAGCGAACAACGGAAGCTATGACTTCAACCTCACCGACGCGTATGTTGCCCGCTCGCAGGCCAACAACCTATCCATACAGGCCATAATCTGGCCTTTCAACAACTGGGACCAGCTGTCCTGCCATGGAAACGAGTGCAGGTTCCAGGGAATCGGCTCGCTGTCGCTGTTCAGGTGCGCGCCGTGCAACATCCAGAGGTATGAAAAGTTTGCCAGAGCGCTCGTGGAGAGGTACGATGGAGACGGCGTGGAGGACATGCCCGGCCTTCGCCAGCCCATCAAGCACTGGGAAGTGATGGACAGGCCGTCGCTTGGAAGCGGGAACACGCCTTACTTCAAGGGGACATCGTTCGAGTACGCGAGCCTGCTCAGGGCCACCTACTCTGCTGTGAAGGCCGCGTGCCCGGACTGCGAGGTTCTCTACGGCGGGCTGCCCGATCTGGATGTTCCGACAATCAATTTCTTTGAATACACGCTTCAGTACGGTGCAAAAGACTTCTTCTACATCGCCTCGCTGCACGCCAACAACGCCGGTGAGGGCGTGAATCTGCTCGCGTTCAAGAACGTTCTTGCCAGGAACAACCTTGACAAGACGGTCTGGCTGACCGAAGTCGCCTATCCGACAGGCAATTTCACTCACGACCGGTATGGGGCTGGCGTGGAGAGCCTGAGCGAGGAGGAGCAGGCCGCGGTGCTCGTCAGGAGTTATGTGTTCGCGCTCGCCAACGGGGCCCAGAAGATTTTCTACGCGCGCCTAAAGGAAGGGCCCGCCCTTTCAGAAGAAGAGAATTCCTACGCGCTCGTCAGGTACGACGGTAGAAAGAGGCCCGCCTTCTATGCGCTCAAATTCCTGATAAGCCAGATTGACCGCTTTACCTCCATTGAAATGCCCGATTACGGGCCTGGGGTGCGCGCGTACAAGTTTGTTGTGCCGGGCAAGCCCGCGCCCGTGTATGTCTTCTGGAGCAGCGAGCCCAAGAGAGTGAATTTCACGAGCGACTCCGCGGCCCTGCGCGTGAGCAGCGTCTTCGGCAACGAGAGCTATGAGATTCCCACGCAGTTCCGCGTGGCCAAGCTCACCCTAACGCGCACGCCGATTTATGTGGAAGAAACGGGCGGCTGAGGGGCTGTTTTGTGGCCAAGGCTGTCATCTTCGACTTTGACGGCGTGCTGGCCGACACGCGGGAGGCGGGGATTGCCGCATACAAGCAGGCGCTCGCTGAGGCCGGCTATGCGATAACGAAGGACGAGATAAGGCGTTTCTGGGGACAAGGTCCTTTTTTGCTCATAAAACGATTCTTCGACTACAAGGGGCTGAACAAAAGCGCGAGCGTGATCGAGCGCATCGCAAAAAGAAAGACGCTCATACAAGCCCGCATGGCAGGCAGGAACAAGCTCACGCCGGGCGCAAGGCCGCTTTTACGCGCGCTGAGAAAAACAGGCATGCGCATAGGCCTGGCCACATCAAACCGGCTTGCGCTCGTAAAGGCTTTCCTCAGACACTATGGCCTCACCGCGTTCTTTGACGCCGTCACCACCACAGAGGCCGGCGATAGGCCGAAGCCATCGCCAGACCTCCTGCTGAGGACTGCGAGGCGGCTCGGTGCCAAGCCGAGCGCATGCACTGTGATTGAGGATTCAGCCATCGGGATAAAGGCGGCGAGAAACGCAGGAATGTGTGTGATCGGGGTTGCCACAGGATTTGAGCCGAGGGTGAAGCTGGCGAGGGCGGGAGCGGACCTGCTCGTGAGGGGCTTGGGAGAAAGAAAAAAGATCCTCCGGTTTCTCTCCACAGAAAGCCTTTAAACCACGCGGGAGAAACAGGCGCGTGGCAGGAAAAATCGAGTGGTACGAGGAATTCGTTGATTTTGGGGAAAGGCCGGCGAAAAGCGACCTAGTTGCGCTCTTTTACTTCGAGCCGGCCGAAGGCATCGCGCGCGACGAGGCGCTCGGCAGGATGGCTTCCGAGAGCTCGGTGGGGACCTGGACTACGCTCGCGCGGCTGCCGCCCAGAATAAAGAGGCTCAAGGGCATGGCTTTCGAGGTGAAGGGAAGCCTTGCGAAACTGTGTTATCCGCTTGAGCTTTGGGAAAAAGGAAACGCGCCGCAGCTCTTGAGCGGGGTGGCCGGAAACATTTTCGGGATGAAGGCGCTCGCCAATCTCAGGCTCATTGACATCACGCTGCCGAAAGAATATGTGCGGGCCTTCAGAGGACCGCAGTTCGGCATAGCCGGAGTAAGAAGGATTTTCAGGGAGCCGAAGAGATCCATTACGGCGACAGTCCCAAAGCCTAAAGTCGGCTTTTCGGCGAAAGAACACGCTGAGGTTGCATACGAGGCTTGGGCTGGCGGGATAGACTTGGTCAAGGACGATGAAAACCTGACTTCGCTGGAGTTCAACCGGTTCGAGGAGAGAGTCAGGCTGTGCGCGAAGATGAGGGCGAGGGCGGAGAGGGAGACGGGAGAGCGAAAGAGCGCGCTCCTCAACATCACTGCGGAAACAAAGGAAATGCTGAAGAGGGCAAAACTCTTGTATGACTTGGGATGGGAATACGCCATGGTGGATGTGGTGACGGCCGGCTTTGCCGGACTCCAGACAGCGCGCGAAGCCTGCCAGGATTATGGGCTGGCCATTCACGCGCACAGGGCCATGCACGCGGCTTTCACGAGAAACCCGAAGCACGGGGTGAGCATGCTTTGCCTGGCAAAGCTCCTCAGGCTTGTTGGAGTCGACCAGCTTCACATAGGGACAGCCGTGGGAAAGCTCGTGGGAACGAGGGAGGAAGTAAAGCGAATTCAGGAAGTGATTACAAAGCAGAAGGTGGATGAAAGTCTCCCGCTCAACCTCTCGCAGGACTGGTTCGGCCTCAAGCCCGTGTTTCCCGTCTCTTCAGGAGGGCTGCACCCGGGCCTTGTGCCGGACGTGATGTCAATTTTCGGAAGCGACATAATCATTCAGGCAGGCGGAGGAATTCACGGCCACCCCGATGGCACGCGCGCTGGCGCGAAGGCGCTCAGGCAAGCCATCGAGGCGGTGATGGAAGGAGAGAGCCTTGAGGAAAAGGCAAAAAGGCATCCCGAGCTCGCTCGCGCGCTCGCCAAGTGGGGCCGCCTCAAGCCGAGGTGAGGCGAGAAAATGAAGCGCACGCTGCTAAAGCGGAGGCTGAAGGAGGAGATCGCGAGGCTTGAGAAACAAGCAAAAGATTTGGAGGACCTGCACGAGAGCTTCACCGAGCTGATTGTTGATTTGGAGAGGGTTGTGGGAGAGATGCACAGGAAGCTGCTGGAGAAGGAGAAGGCGGGAAAGCCGGGTGTGGCGCTCATCGAGAACTTTGTCTCAGGCGGTGAAAGCTCGCTCGTGCTCAGGGCGGACGCGATTCCCGAAAAAGAGTACGCGAAGCTACTTCAGGAATTCAACGGGTTCAGGAAAAAACTCGAGGAAAGGCCCGCGAAGTAGAAAGCTATTTATTTGTTTGAATGCCTATCAACTGGACTTATGGGAAGAGTGGCAGGCAGCCGGCGGAATCTTTACGCCGAAGCTAGTCCTGAAAGAAAGAAGTTGCTGTCTGGTTATAAAGCGCGTCGTGATGCAATCAAGCGCAGGCTGCTTGAAGGCAATGCCGCCGAGGAAATCGAAAAGCTCGTGCAGGCGCTCAAGCGCGGGGATGAGAACAGGGACCTCGCGGCCATGATGCTTGGGGAAATTGGCTATTCTTCTAAGAATGTTCTTGGGGTACTAGGGGAAAAGGCAATTAGCGATACGGATTGGATTGTGAGGCACAACTGCCTTGAGGCGCTGGGCCTGCTTGGCGGAGCGGACGAGATTTTGGTGCTGGTGGAGGCGATGGAGGGTGACAGCCAGTATGTTTGCAGGCGCGCGGCGATAATGTCGCTAGAAAAGATTTGCGGAAAACCCGGCGTGGACGCGAATAAAATCGATGAACTGCTTGAAACTAGATTTGGGAAAAAACTTGATGAGCTGACAAAGCTCAAAGACATTCCGCCGGTACTCGCAGAAGTTCGGGTTGTGGCAAATCACGATGACGAAGTCGAGTACAGAGGTACTTATTTGGTGGATTACCAATGCGGCAAGCGAGCTGTTCTGGGGAGGCTAGAGCACGATGGGAGGAACGTGTGGCTGGTCACGCAAATCTCGGATGACGAGAGGAAGGAAGCGCTGGAGGCTTTGGAGGCAGGAATAGACGCGCGCGTTTTTGTGAAAAAAGAAACGAATGACGCCTTGGAAGCAACGGTGAGGTGGATTGATTTCGCTGGGAAGAAAGTTGATTTAAAAGAGCGTATCATTATCGCGCGAGCGCCTCGTTAGGTTTTTAAATTCGTTTGGCCACAATATTGGCGGGTAAGCATGTTGTTTGACTACGCGGAGCAAAGGGCTGTTTCTCTTCTTGTCAGCGTAGTCGTTCTTAGGTGAGCTCAAGCCGCGCTATTCTGGCTTGAGCTGCGAGGTGCAAAAACATGAGCAGACAAAAGAGGATAAAAAACTTGCATGAGAGGTGTAAGCCGTGAGGATGAAGGGAGCGAAGGCCATTTGCGAGGCCTTGAAGAGAGAAAAGGTCAAGCACATGTTCGGGCTTCCGGGAGGAGCCATCATGCCTTTTTACGACGCGCTCCTCGACTATCCGGAGCTCACGCATTATCTCGTGAGGCATGAGCAGGGGGCGGCGCATGCCGCAGAGGGTTATGCAAGAGCTAGCGGAAAAGTCGGGGTGTGCGTGGCGACAAGCGGGCCAGGCGCAACGAATTTGACTACCGGCCTGGCGGACGCGTACATGGATAGCGTGCCGGTCGTAGCCATGACAGGACAGGTCATCCGAAGCCTGATCGGCAACGACGCGTTCCAGGAAGCCGATGTGTTCGGGATAACCATGCCCATCACGAAGCACAACTTCAAGGTCATGAATCCGGAGGAGCTGCCGAAAATAATGAAGATGGCCTTCACCATAGCGACAGCCGGAAGGCCGGGGCCGGTGGCGATTGACCTGCCTAAAGACGTTCAGAATGCAGAAATTGAGTTCGAGTACCCAGAGACCATCACCATTCCGGGCTACCAGCCGAAGTACGAGCCGCATCCTGTTCAGGTGAAGAAGGCGGTGGAGGTGCTGATTTCTGCAGAGAAGCCGGTCATACTTGCCGGAGGGGGAGTCATCATCTCGGGCGCGCACAAGGAAGTGGCGAGGCTCAGCGAGATCCTGTTTGCACCCGTTGTCTACACGCTCATGGCCAAGGGAGTGGTGGACGACACTCACCCTCTGTGCCTGGGGCCCGTGGGAATGCATGGGAGGATTGGGGCGAACACCGCGCTCACTCTAGCCGATGTCGTGCTGGCAGTCGGGTGCAGGTTCGACGATAGGGTGACTGCGGACATCAAGCACTTCGCCCCGCACGCGAAAATAATTCATATCGACATTGACGCGGCCGAGATTGGAAAGAACGTGAGGCCCGATGTGCCCATTCAGGCGGATGCGAAAAAGGCGCTCGCGGCAATACTCGCTGGACTGGAAAAGACCAGGAAGAAGGAAAGCGAGTGGAGCAGGAGGTGCAGGGAACTCAAGGAAGCCTGCAACTGCAACTACGGCGCGCTGGAGAATGCCCCGCTGCATCCTGCGAGAGTGATCAAGGAGCTGAACCTGCACACTCCCAGGGAAAAGACGATTTTCGTCACTGAGGTGGGGCAGAACCAGATGTGGGCCATGCACTTCACGGAGGCGAGGGAGCCGAGGCGCTTCATTTCCAGCGGAGGCCTCGGCACGATGGGCTTCGGCCTGCCCGCTTCCATCGGGGTGAAGGCCGCGCGGCCGGATATGCACGTTATAGACATCGCGGGAGACGGGAGCGTGCTGATGACGAACCAAGAGATTGCAACCAGCGTGCATTACGGATTGCCGACAGTCATCTGCATACTCAACAACGGATGGCTTGGAATGGTTAAGCAGTGGCAGAAGCTGTTCATGGAAAAGAGGTACTCGCACACCAAACTGCACCCGCTTCCTGATTTCATAAAGCTCTTCCAGAGCTACGGCGGGGACGGGGAGAGGGTGGAGAGGCCCAGCGAGCTCAAGGAAGCCATAAAGCGGGGCCTTGAGAGCGACGTCATATACGCGCTTGACATCGTCATAGACCCCGAGATTGATGTGCTGCCCATGGTGCCGGCAGGCGGCAGGAACGACCGCATGATTCCAAGCCCGCTGTGCGGCAAGGTGGATGCGCTGTCAAAGAAAATGCTTGGGACGGGGTGAGCAGATGGCTGGCAACGCGAAGGGAAACGGAACTCCGCACGAGCACATACTGTCGCTTCTCGTGGAAGACAAGTTCGGCGTGCTGCAGAGGATTTCCGGAGTGTTCTCCAGGAGAGGGTTCAACATGAACACGATAACTGTTGGAAAGACGGAGAAGCCCGGCCTCTCGCGCATGACGATAACGACGACCGGAGACGACCACACTGTCGAACAGATAATCAAGCAGCTCAGCAAGCTCGTGGAGACGATTAAAGTCATTGAGATGGAGCCCGAGAAGGCCGTGACGAGGGAGATTGCGCTCGCGAAAATACACGTGAAGGACTTCGCCGCGAGAAACGAGCTCATGAACTTCACCAGCATATTCAGGGGAAGGGTCATCGACGTGGGCGCGAACTCGATGATAGTCGAGGTGACCGGCCCGGCTGACAAGATAGACGCGTTCGTCGAGCTCATCAGGCCCTTCGGCATAAAAGAGATGGTGAGGACGGGCATCACCGCGCTTTCGCGCGATTGAAGGAAGTGATTTCCCTTGGAGTCAAGGAAGCTGAAGACGGGCAGGTTAATCGCCGTCAGGTTCGAGCCCGGGGAAGAGCTCGTCGAAGGGCTCGCCCGGGCGTGCGCCGTGCACGGCATCCGCTCCGGAGCGGTTTGGGGAATCGGCGCGCTCAAGGAAGCCGAGCTCATCACGGCCGCAAGCACGGAAAGGCTCAACCCAAAAACCGAAACCATCAGGGGGCCGGTTGAGCTCGCCGCGCACGGAAACGTTTCGCTGAAGGAGGGAAAGCCTTTCGTGCATCTTCATGCGGCGCTCAGCCTGCTTGCGGACAACGACAAAAGACAGAGGCGGGGCGCGAGGACTCTCGCGACGCACATTTCAAGGGGCGTTGTCTCGCTCACGGGCGAGTTCTTCATTCTGGAAACTGGGGAAATTCGGAGGCGGCTTGACGAGAAGATTAAAATGTTTGTCTGGAAATTGTAGGGGGGAATGATATGGCCATGAAGATATACCACGACAAGGACGTTGATGAGAAGGTGCTCAAGGGGAAAACGATTGCGGTCATAGGCTACGGCATCCAAGGGGCTGCGCAGGCGCAGAACTTGAGGGACTCGGGCGAGAGGGTTGTCGTTGGCGCGCGCCAGGGTGGAGCGAGCTGGGAGAGAGCAAAAAAGGACGGGATGGAAGTAGCGGGCGTTGAAGAGGCCGCGAGGAGAGGCGACATCATTTTCATGCTCACCCCTGACATGACGCAGAAGGGGATTTACGAAAAGTTTGTGAAAAAGCACTTGGGCAAAGGCGATGTCCTGTATTTCTCGCACGGATTCAACATAACTTTCGGCAGGATAGTGCCGCCCGGCGACATTGATGTCATCATGGTGGCGCCCAAGGGGCCTGGCAAGAAAGTGAGGGAAACTTACCTGCAGGGGTTCGGCACGCCCGCGCTTTTCGCGGTGCACCAGAACGCAAGCGGCAAGGCCAAGGACATCGCGCTGGCGCTCGCCAAGCAGATGGGCTTCACGAGGCCCGGCGTGTTCGAGGCGACTTTCGACCAGGAGACTTACTCGGACCTTTTCGGCGAACAGACGGTGCTATGCGGTGGGCTGGCCGAGCTCATCAAGGCGGGCTACGAGACGCTCGTGGATGACGGCTTTCCGCCGGCAGTGGCTTATTTCGAGGTGCTGCACGAGGTCAAGCTCATCTCGGACCTCATCAACGAGGGCGGGCTGGAGTACATGTGGAGCCGCGTCAGCGAGACCGCGCGCTACGGCGGGCGCACGCGAGGGCCCCGCGTGATAGACGCGCACGTCAAGGAGAACATGAAGCGGATACTCGAGGAGATAAAGAGCGGGCAGTTTGCGAAAGAATGGATTGCCGAGTACGAGAGCGGCATGAAAGTGTTTGAGAAGCTGAGGAGGGAGGGAAGCGAGCACCCCATCGAGAAAGTCGGCGCGGAAATCAGGAGGATGTTCGAGTTCAAGAAAGGAAAGTGAAAGCCGGCATCTCCAGCGCGACTTCGCTGAGCTGCAGCTCCTCGTAGAGCCTGTGGATGAGCGGGTCCGCGGCAGGCGAGAGGATTTTCTCCTCCCACTCGTGGAGGCGCCGGTTGTCGCGGTTTATGTATTTCTGGAAGCGAGCCATACTTCCTCCATCGAATTCAATGCCGTAAGCCTCCAGCAAACCGATGATGTCCGCCTCGCGGATGCGGTAGGCGTTCTGCAGGGCGTCCCTTCTGGCGCGCAGGAGGCTGCACTTGAGCCCGTTCTCGTTCAATAGGCTCTTGAGCCTGCGCCGGGGGAACCCGCGGATGTTGGCCATGAACACGTCGTAGATGCTCGAGCTGAACTCCTTTCCAGCGAACTCCCCCATGAACTCGTCCAGCTCTCCTCCGGGAATTCTGTACATTGTTTTGACGAGCGTCCTGACCATGCCCGGGTCGTACTCGGTTCCCGAAAGCTTCACGAGGGCGGCGACCGCGTCCTCAAGGGAATACACCTTGTTCCTGTAAAACCTGTGGAACACCATGGCGCTCAGCGAATCAGGCAGCTTGAGGAGCCTGGCTCCGAACGGGATGGCTTCGCCCTTCAGGCCGTCGGGATAGCCCGCGTAAGGACCCGTTGTCAAACCGTCAAACCGCTCGTGGTGGCTTCTGATGTCACTCCTGATGACCAGCAGTTCACCGCAGTCAAAACGCGAGAGCATGAGCTCGCCGTTTTCCGCGTGCTGGCGGAGAAAGCGCTTCTCCCCGTTGGACAGGCTCTTTCCAAGCAGCAGCTCTTTCTTCAGCACTTCCTTGGGAATGAGAAGCTTTCCGATGTCGTGCAGGAAACCAGCCGCCCCGTGCAAAAAAACTTCTTCGGGAGGCAGGCCGAGCTCGAGGGTCATGAAAATCGCAAGTTTGGCGACTTGCCTGCTGTGGTACGGCGTGTAATTCATCCTAGCTTCGGAGAATTCCCGCTTGAAAAAACGGACGAGCTCCATTGGGGTGACACTGCCCATCCGCTCGGCCTCGCGCCAGTAACGGTCAAGCCCGTCTGCGATTTTCTTCTCGGCTTCAAGCAGGAGCCGGCTTTCAAACAACCTGCGAAAACCGCGTATAGCCGAAACAACCCGCAGCGCGCGAAACTCCGCCTTGTCGGCAACCGAGAGAGACATAAGGCATTAAATAGTGTTTTTTACCTTATAAACCCGATGGCTGGAGAGGCTCGGTACGGAACTGTTTTATGGCGCGGCAGGCCGTGTGCAGGCGTTTTCGAGGAGGAGAGCGTCAAGCTGCTCGGGGAGGGCTCGCTCAAGCAGTTCCTTCAGGAGAACGCGCTGGAGGAAGCGTTTCCCACAGCCGAGGCGAGGTACGAGGAAGTTTCTTTCCTGCCGCCCATTCCCGACCCGCAGAAGATAATCTGCGTTGGGCTGAACTACAGGGACCACGCGGATGAGCTGAGGAGGAAAAAGCTGCTGACGAGCCTGCCCAAAGAGCCGGTGATTTTCCTCAAGCCGCCTTCCTCGCTCATCGGACACAAGCAGGAGATAATCTGGCCGAGGGAGGCAGCAAGAGTCGATTACGAGGGGGAGGTTGCAGTAGTAGTTGGAAAAAGATGTAGGGGGGTGAGGGCAACCGACGCTTCGAGCTATATCCTTGGGTATTCCTGCTTCAACGACGTGACCGCGCGCGACCTGCAGAAGCGGGACGTGCAGTGGACGAGGGCCAAGAGTTTTGATACATTCTCTCCCTTTGGGCCGTGGATAGCGACAGGCGTGGATGCAAGCGGCCTGCGTATACAGACGCTCCTCAATGGACGGGTGGTGCAGGACTCAAACACAGAGAACATGATTTTTCCAATTTCAAAGTTGATTGAATTCATTTCCGGCGTGATGACGCTCGAGCCGGGCGACGTTATCGCGACCGGAACGCCTGCGGGCGTTGGGCCGATGAAAAAAGGCGATATCGTCAAGGTGAAGGCGTGGGGAGTCGGCGAACTCGAGAATCCGATAACATGATTTTTGAAAACCATTAAAAGCCTGCCCCGCCAAAATCCCTGCCATGGTTTCCGAGAGAGTCAGCGGCATGGAGAACCCCATCCGCGATGTTGTGGTGAGGGCGGAGGAACTCGAGAAAGCCGGAAAGAAGATCTACTACCTGAACATCGGAGACCCTGCAAGGTTCGACTTCCATCCGCCAAAGTTTGTCATTGAGGCGGCTTATGCGGCGCTCAAGAAGCCGGGCCATGCCTGCTATTCGGCTTCAGAGGGCATACGCGAGTTAAGGGAAGCAATCGGGAAGGAAGACGGCGTGCCACCCGAGCAAGTGATCATCACGAACGGGGTGAGCGAGGGCATTAACTATTCCTTCGCGTGCCTCATCGACCCCGGCGAGAACGTCCTGATGCCCTCACCGACTTACGCGCCTTACCTGACCATGAGCAGGTTCATGGGGGGCGTGGACAACTTCTATCACTGCGAGGAAAACTGGATTCCGGACGTTGAAGAGGCGAGAAAGAAAATAAACGCGAAAACGAGGGCCATCCTGCTGGTGAATCCGAACAATCCGACGGGAACCGTTTATCCGAGAAAGGTTGTTAAGGAGTTGGTTGACCTGGCGGGCGAGTACAACCTGCCCGTTGTCTCAGACGAGATTTATAGGGGGATGGAGTTC